>NZ_JADYWS010000023.1:0-85780 GCF_015864715.1 Pseudoalteromonas sp. NZS71
CTCAATTAACGAGAATTGTTCAGGGAGTCGGACATCAAGAGAGCGGTAGCCTTTTTTAATATATCCTTTTCTAATTCGATGCGTTGGATTTGCTTTTTAAGTTCGCGGATTTCAATTTGTTCGGGCGTCATTGGCGAAGCCGATGGTGGCTGGCCATTACGCTCTTGCTTTAATTGAGTAACCCACTTACTAACGGTTGATTTACCCACACCCATCGCTTTGGCTGCTTCTTCTTGAGTATAACTTTGGTCAACTACAAGCTGAGCTGTTTCTAATTTGATTGCTGCAGAATACGTTGCACGTTTTAATTTCGTCATTTTTTCACCCAAATTTGTATGCTTATCAGCATAACATTTCTTTCTTAATGGGTGGCCAAAATTACTGTACCACTACAATAAATATTAGCAATAATACGCGCCGTTATAGAAATGTAGGATGTAAGATTTTTGTTTTTATAAGTTACATAAGCTTTTTTAGCATATTGCATCGCTGATACTAAATCGCCAGACTCATAGTTAATAACAGCCATTTCTCTTAAAGCTGATGCAAGCGTTTTTTCCTCGACCATACCTTTTGGCAAATCGATAGTTATTTGATAGAAAATCTCGGCCTGATCAAACTGCTTTAATCGAGTGTATAGCAGCCCCATTTGATTCGATGTTTTAGCAATCCCAAGCACGTTATTTACTTTTTTATAATATAAATATGCCTCATTTATATGCTTAAGTGATTTTTCATAAAGGTTGATATGGCGATAAATAATACCAGCACCTAATAATGCTTTAGCTAAGCCAACAGGATCGTCAATTTCTTTATGTATTTCTAATGCACGAGTGGAGTAATCAAGGGCTAAAACTAAGTTGTCTAAATAGCGCTGCGCTTCTGCTAGTGTATTTAATGTACGCGCCATTAACTTTAAATCATCTAAATTAGTATATATCTCTAAAGCTTTGGTATAAAAATGAGCCGTTTGCTCTCTATTTTCAAGACGCTTATACGACTGAGCTAATTTTTTATACGTTTCACCTAACTGTTTTTGTATTTGTTCGTCTTTATTTACAAGGTATTTTAAAGCAGATGAATATTGCGTGATCGCGTCATTGTATTTTTTTTGTTCATAAAACGAATCCCCCTTAGTAAGGAGCACTTGCGCTATAAAAAAATCATCGCCGTACACAAGGGTTGTTGGTAATAAAGTTTCAATGCGGGTAGTAAGTTCGTCATAACGTTTTTCTTCTAATAATATATTTATATAATTAATAGATGCCTTTATTTGGTTGCGTGAATCATTTAATTTGCTGTAGTAAACAGAGGATTGCAAAAAGTGATGGAGCGATTCATTAATATTGTTATTTTTTTTATTCGCTTTACCTAACAAGTTATGTAACTTCGCGCTGAGTAACGTGTCATCAGCACTTTGCGCTTGTAACAACAACGCCTTACTTAGTTCGATACTTGTAATAACGTCAGTATCCATAAGTAATTCGGCTCTTTTTAGCAGCCCTGCATTAGATTCATTGATTAAACTGTATGAGGTGGTTTCTTGCGCGTAAGCGCTACTTAAGCTAATAAACAAAGCAAAAAGCAAAGCTTTCACTAAAAATTTAGAATTATAAATTCGATTTACGAAGAAAGTGTATACTTGCGAAGTTAAGTCCATCTTTCGCGTGTGATACGAGTAAGTGTAAAATTCCATATTTACCATTTTAGTGATTTGTTATTAATTTAATGCAAAAATTCTGGCGATAAAATATACACATAAAGACTGCAGGTCAAGTTTCGCTGCAATATGGGTAATTGTTAATTTATGATTTTAGCATAATTATGCATAATGCAGCTTAATTCTTTTTTAGCTTAATCGTACGCTGTAACTTACTAAATGAGAAAACCTAGCTTCTCAGTTTAAGGGTAACCAACACAACACCGTGGTCGGTAGTTAAATCATCACGCTCATACTCGGGGTTTATTAAGTGTCTGTCATACGTGCTGTAGTCACTTACTTCAAAAAAGCTGTCATCGTAACTGGCATCAAACTCACATGACAATAAAATGTAATCAAGTACTGAACTGCTAGCACCATAGTAATGTGTAGGCGCTCTTAACGGTGCTGGCTTTGTTATATTTATATTTTTTACTTGGCTTTTATCCGTTGAATCTACAATCTCGTTGCTATTGCTATCACAATCGATTTGTACATCGTTTGTTATTGCTTCATCGCTAGAAACCTCATCAATACCTAGCTGCGACTTAACAAACAGATCCCATGAATCATTTAAACAATATTTAGCAAGGTAGATTTTAGCGTCAAAAGCAGGAGCAAAGCGTAATGTATTAGTGAGCAAATGGCTTAATACACCATCATTAAGCTCATTATTAAAATCCCCCATTAATAGCATGGGTTGCTGCGTAGCTTCGCGGCGAGCAATCATTTGTATCATTAGCAATGTAGCTTCACTGCCACGCTGAATAGTTGAGCCCCAACCACCCGCTACATTCGCTTTTAAAATCTCAATTATGTTTTGCTCGGGCGCTAGCTCTTTATTGTGTTCATCAACATTAATCATCGGGCGCTTAGATTTAAAATGCACCACATAGCAATCAGTATTGCCTATGTGCGGTAAAGTAACGGTCGCTCTCAATACCTTACGACTAAAAGTAAACTCACTATTAAGGCCAAGCATACTTGCAAGCTCACTATCGTGCTCAACCGCTGCCACTTCAACTATGGGGTATTTAGAGGCAATCGCTACTATGGGGCGTTTATAAATAAAGTCGTCAATCACCTCTGGCGTATCAACTACTGCAAAGTAATTATAATCTTGCTCGCCTACTAACTCTTTTAACGAGTCAATACTAAACACTTCCTGAAAACCAATCACATCAGGGGCATGCTCTGTTAAGTAATCAACAATCCAACGCTGCTTTTTAGCCCACTGCTGCGCGGTATAAATTTTCTCAAACTCATAGTATGCATTGGGCGGCTCAAGATAGTTAAACAGGTTAAATGTGGCTATTTTTAGTTGGGTGTTAATAATTACAGATTCTTCACGGTTTAAATCTGTATCTAACTGTTTAAGATCTTGATTGCTGATGGGGTTCGCCTAAGTAAAGTTGAAAGTGTTGCCTGCTTATAAACTATCATTTTATTACATGTTTACGTAATAAATCAGCCAGCTTAATTGTAATTTTATGCACTCTTTTATTCTATACCAATCCGCAATAATACTTAATCATTTTGCGGGGCTAAACGTGTCGCTGCCTGTGTTAAAAAATTCTCATTTACGACTGCATGGATGCAGAAGGTAGAGCAATGCAGGAGTAATTGCCGAGAACAACTAAATAGCGAATTTTTTGCCTAG
This sequence comes from Pseudoalteromonas sp. NZS71, assembly GCF_015864715.1. Lineage (NCBI taxonomy): Bacteria > Pseudomonadati > Pseudomonadota > Gammaproteobacteria > Alteromonadales > Pseudoalteromonadaceae > Pseudoalteromonas > Pseudoalteromonas sp. NZS71. The sequence goes on from NZ_JADYWS010000023.1 coordinate 3,360, forward strand.
CTATCAACACGTTTTTCCATCCTCAAAATAGATCACTTAATTAAGCGAATTGGTATTAGTTTTTATTATATCCCTCAATAAATAGCATTAACGTGCTTAACCATATAAAATTCGCGGCAATTAAATATGAGCGAAGCGACATTGTAATGAGTAGAAAGATTGAACTATTAGCCCCAGGCGGTGATGTAAACGCGGTAAAAGCCGCCATTGTAGCCGGTGCTAATGCGGTTTATTGTGGGTTAGATACCTTTAATGCACGTAACCGAGCGTCTAATCTTTCGTTTGATGAGCTTAACGGCGCACTTCGCCTAGCCCATGAATACGGCTGTGAGATTTTTTTAACGCTAAATGTAGTTATCTTAGAGCACGAAATGGGCGCGCTATTTAAGCTATTAAATCAGCTAGTAAATACCACGCTCGACGGTATTATTGTGCAAGATTTAGGGTTATTCAATATAGTTAAAAAGCACTTTCCTACTTTGCATATTCACGCATCAACTCAGTTAACCACCCATAACGAATCACAGGTTGAGTTTTTAGCGCGCATTGGCGCTACACGTGTAAATTTATCGCGCGAGCTTAACTTAACTGAAATTAAAATACTGACCGACGTAGCGCATAAATGCGACGTATTAACTGAAGTATTTGTGCACGGCGCCTTATGTATTGCGTTTTCAGGGCAGTGTTATTCAAGCTCAGTAAGTGTGGGTAACTCGGGTAATCGTGGTCGCTGCTCGCAAGCGTGTCGTGATGAATACGAGCCAACGGCGATGGGTAACAAACATCCGTTAAACTTAAAAGACAATTCAGCCTATTTTGATTTACCAGAGCTGGTAGCCGCAGGTGTTGACTCGTTAAAAGTAGAAGGCCGCATTAAAGGCGCTAACTACGTACATACGGTTATTGATAGCTGGCGCAAACAAATAGACACGTTTGTGCAAACCGGTAACCTAATTGAAGACGATTCAAGCTTATACAAAGTATTTAACCGTAACTTTACGAATAAGTTTTTAACCGGCGACATGACCAAAAACATGTTTACCGATAACCCGCGCGACCATAGCTTTGATCACGCAAACGAAAAAAACAACGCAATTTCGGTCGTGCAAATTTACGATGCACAGCAAGAGCTTTCCACTCAAAAAAGTGAAATTGATTCGTTAGTTAAAAAGAAAATTGAATTTTTAGATATTTCAAAGCGCGAGCTTACATTAGAATTTACAGGGCAATTAAATCAGCCATTCACTGTAAACATAATTATTGAAGATAAAAACGATATTACGCTTTCGAATAAAAACGAAAAAGAGCCTCTACGCTTTGAAGTTCAATCGCAAATGCCTATGCAAACCGCCGATAAATCGGTTGTTGATATTGCAGCTATTGATAAACGCTTTAAAACCTTTAGTAATGCCAATTTTGAAATTAAAAATATGGATTACTCAAACTTAGGCAACAACTTAAGCATTCCGTTTAAAGAGCTCGCCCGTATTAAAAAGCAAGTCGCGTTTTTATTAAACGAAGGCAAAGACGTACTCGCCCCTGTTGAACTGCCTAAACTAGTAAACCACGAAAAAGCCGAAAATAAAATGACGCTCTCTGTTTTAATATCGGACATAAAAGACGCTCACTTATGTAATTTAACAGATGGTGACGTTTACTTTAAATTACCTGAGAGCTTTAGAACCGATAACGATAAATACATAAATGTATTTTTAGAACACCCGCAGTTAATTCCGTGGTTTCCAGCTGTACTAATTGGTAAAGATTTTGAAGAAGCTGTACGTTTACTCGATGTTGTAAAACCTAAACTTATTATTAGTAATAACACCGGCGTGGCATACAAAGCAGTGCAAATGGGCATTGACTGGATTGCAGGCCCATTATTAAACACCACAAATTCTTACGCGTTACTAACACTACAAGAAGATTTAAACGCAAAAGGCGCGTTTATTTCAAACGAAATAAACAAACCACAAATGCGTAATATTAAACGCCCTAACAACTTTAAAATGATGTACAGCATTTATCATCCAATACTAATGATGACCAGCCGACAATGTTTTTTCCAGCAAACCGTTGGCTGTAAAAAACCACGTATTGACGCAAGCTGTATGTTGAGCTGTAAAAAAGAAACAACCGTTACCAATGTTAAAGGCATTAGCTTTGCAATTGATAAACAAAAAGGCGGCTACCCGAGCATTTATAACCACGAGCAATTTTTAAATATGGATATTGTGACTGATTACGCTGACAAGTTTGACGAGTTTATGATTGATTTAACCGACATTGGCTCAGGCGATAAAGAAAAACTCGATAAAGCCGTGTTACTTGCGCATTTTCAAGATTTAATTAGCGGGCAAACACAAGCAGCTGATCAGTTAAATCACATGGTGAAAGTAAAAACACGTCAGCAATATGTTGAAGGCTTAAACAGCTAAGGTAAGTATTAAAATGACATTGCCATTATTATATTCATTACAACACTGCCCATACGCAATGCGTGCACGAATGGGTATTTTAATGGCAGAGCAACACGTGCTTCTACGCGCTATAAAAACTAAAAATAAGCCACCGCATCTTTTGCAAATATCACCTAAAGGCACGGTGCCTGTTTTATTACTGCCGAATAATCAAGTTATAGATGAAAGCCTAGACATTATGCTGTGGGCTTTAAAGCAAAACGATCCGCATAATTTACTGCATACTCGAGACCCATTAGCACTTGAGCGCATGCTTGAATTAATTAAGCTAAACGACACGCAATTTAAACCGGTGCTCGAAAAGTACAAATTTTATGCTCGCACAAAAGACATGGCACAAATTTATTACCAAAAAGCCTGTGAAGAGTTTATTAAGCAATTTGAAGCAAAACTAACCACACATAAATACTTAATGGGCGATGAAAAAAGTCTAGCCGATTATGCTCTGCTGCCATTTATTAGACAGTTTGCCCGCGTAGATAAACACTGGTACTTACAAAGTGAATACACGCATGTAAGCGCATGGTTAAACGAGTTTTTGCACGCCCCCATGTTTACCAAAGTTATGACCAAATTTGATTTGTATATGGACTGCGGCGAAGAGTTTTTATACGGCGTTAAAAAATCTTAACTTAGCCTTTGTTTATAGAAATTACATTGTCATAGCTAGCTACAAAGCTAAGCATTGAATTATTCTCATCATCGAATTTAAGCCCTTTATTTACGCTATAATGCCCTCCCCATTACTAACAAACGCTATGCATTATGAACTACTCAAACTTTGGCACTAAATTCACACAACCCAACGGCATTACTCAGTTAATGGAAGATTTAGGCGGTGCTAAAAACAGCAATAATCCTAATATTGTTATGCTCGGTGGCGGTAACCCCGCACTAGTACCACAAGTAAATGAGGTTTTTTTAAGTGAATTACAAAAACTCGTTGCCAGTAACAAGGTATCGCAAGTATTTGGCCTTTACGATGGCCCTACCGGTAACGACGAGTTTAGAGCTGCATTAGCAGGCCAGCTAAGTAAAGAGTATGCATGGGATATTAGCGCCGATAACATAGCACTTGGTAATGGCAGTCAAGCTAACTTTTTTGTGCTGTTTAATATGTTGGCAGGCGAAATGCCGGATGGCAGCCATAAAAAGATTTTATTTCCCCTTGCGCCAGAGTACATAGGTTATGCCGATCAAGGCTTATCGGCTGATATGTTTATTGCCATAAAGCCTGATATCGAAATTTTAAATACAGGTAGTGCATCAAAACAGTTTAAATACGTAATTGATTTTAAAGCAGTTGAAAAAGTACTAGCAAACGACAGCAGCATAAGCGCGCTGTGCGTATCACGCCCTACTAACCCAACAGGTAATGTAATTACTGACGATGAAGTAAAACACCTTGATTTGCTCGCTAAGCAATATGGCATTCCACTCATTATTGATAACGCGTACGGCGATCCGTTCCCAGGTTGTATTTACACCGACGCAAACCTAACGTGGAACTCAAACATTATTTTATGTATGTCACTTTCAAAACTTGGCCTACCAGGTTTACGCAGCGGTATTGTGGTTGCAAACAATGAGATTATTAAAGCAATTGGCCGCGTAAATGGCAGTATGGTTTTATCGCCAAATAGTATTGGCCCAAGCTTAGTGACACGCTTAATTAACGACAACGAACTACTGCCATTGTGCCGTAATGTTGTACTGCCTTTTTATCGCAATAAAGCACACATAGCGATTGAATTGTTTGACGAAGTATTTGCCGAATTGCCTGTTTATTTGCACAAAGTTGAAGGTGCATTTTTTATGTGGCTGTGGTTTAAAGATACAAAAATAACAAGCGAGGTGTTGTATCAACAACTTAAAGAGCAAGACGTGTATGTGATCCCAGGTCACAACTTTTTTATCGGCATTGACGACAGCTGGGCGCACAAGCACGAGTGTATTCGTATTAACTATGCTACCGATGCAGATACCCTAAAAAAAGGCTTAGAAGCGATTAAAAGTCTAATAAAGTAAATATACTGATGCCGATATTAATATTGGCATCAGTCACTTAACTCGCTTATATATTCGTTTAAAATTCATGCAAACGCACTGTATCCCCTTTAAATTTATATACAAGTTGGTATCCTACGCGCCCTTTTTTAATAGCAATTCGCTTAATTAAGTGATCTATTCTGAGGTGAGAAAATCGTGTCGATAACCAGGCAAAAATTTCGTTATTTAGTTGTTATCACTAATTGCTCCTGCATTGCTCTGCCTCCTGCATCCATGCAGTCGTATATCAGAAATTTTCAACGCAGTTAGCGTCAGATTTAATCCCTCAAATTGATTAAGTATTATTGCGGATTGGTATAACATATGCTTATAAAAAAGAACCAGCCAAGGGGCGATAATCGCTGCAGGGCACTTAATTAAAGTGGCAGCAATAACACTACAGGCATCGCGTATAAATATTGGTTTTAAACGTTAGATGTAACTTTAAATAGCAACATGCAATAGCACTATTAAGGTCAATTATGCGATTAGGACCAGGACTACTTGTCACCGCTGCCTTCATTGGACCAGGGACTATTACTACCGCCAGCGTGGCAGGTGCAAACTTTGGTTTTGCACTTATATGGACATTACTGTTTTCAGTAGTTGCCACTATATTATTACAATCTATGGCGGCGCGCCTTGGCGTTGCTACCGGGCAAGATTTAGCTCAAGCGCTCAGAGCACATATTCAAACGCCCTTATTTAAATCTTTAGCTATATTTTTAGTCATTAGCGCCATTGGTGTGGGCAGTGCAGCTTATGAAGCGGGTAACTTAAGTGGCGCTAGCATGGGGTTAATTGAAATATTCCCACAAGTTAACTCCCAACTATGGACACCACTTATTGCTTTTTTAAGTGCAGCTTTACTGTATAGCGGTAAACATAAAGTGGTTGAAAACGCGCTAATTTTACTCGTTATTTTAATGAGCTTAGTGTTTATCTCAACACTTGTAATGGCAGCCCCTTCACTGGGTGATGTATTTGCAGGTTTTATTCCTAGTATGCCTGAGGGTTCGATTACAACCATACTCGCTTTAGTTGGCACTACCATTGTGCCGTATAACTTATTTTTACACTCCGGCGTACTCGCTGCTAGACACGACAGTAACAGCGATATGCAAAAAGTGATTAAACAAACAAATGTTGATACAAGCCTATCAATCACTTTAGGCGGTGTGATCACTTTAGCTATTTTATCTACAGCTTCAGTTGCATTTTATGGCACCGATGCGGGGCAAATTAGTGCGGCCAATATGGCCGTGCAGCTAGAGCCATTGCTTGGTGACGCCGCTCATTACTTTTTTGCTATTGGTTTATTTGCTGCGGGTTTAACAAGTGCTATTACAGCGCCACTTGCCGGTGCTTACGCCGTGTGTGGCATGTTAGGTTGGTCAAACGATATGGGTAACTCACGTTTTAAAGGCGTCGCTATTGTTATTTTATTGTTTGGTGCTGCGGTGGCGTCACTCGGTTTAGACCCTGTCGCGGTGATTATATTCGCACAGGCGGCTAACGGGTTATTACTCCCTATTGTTAGCACCTACCTTGTATGGCTGGTTAATCAAAAAGGGGTTATGGGAAACTACACTAACTCTTTGGTGTTAAACCTGGTAACCCTACCCGTTTTAATCCTAATTTTTGGGCTAAGTAGCTACAAACTAATTAGTTTAATTTTTTAATTAAATTCTAAAAACCATATTTAAAGGCCGCTGTTTACAATAAACAGCGGCCTTTATTTATTAATCACTAAATAACGTACAAGCCGTATTTATATTCACACATCTAACACGCTTTTTGGTTTTTAGTTGCCTTAACTAATTGCGAAAACGCAAAACCACCTACCGCGCCTGCAAGCACTTGAGCATAAAAACCCCAGCCTCTTGCGCCCGCTATAATATGAATATTCATAATTGATTCAATGGCAATTAACACAATAGCAAATGCCACAATGCCAGCAATAACAAATAGCTGAGTACTGTATTTTTGAACCTTTTTATTAAGCTTTGCGGTAACAAAAAAAGCGATGGCAAGTGCTACGGCAATAATAGCGCCGTAGGTAGGTAATAGGCCTAACCAATCATCAAGCGTTAAACTAACGCGATCACTAAAGCCCACCACTACACCTACATTAACTAATTGATTGACAACGTATTGGCTATGAAACAAGCTAGCAAGTGTGAATGTAAGTAACCAAGAAACTAAAAATGAAGGCAATATACGTGTTAAAAACGACATGGTTATCTCAACTTAAAATAAAGCTTTTTTCTTATACTAGTCATGCTAGCAAAGGCTTGCTCCGTAAACAATGTATCTCTTTTTTTACTTTGCTTTCGCTTTTTTCGTTTTCTGTTAATGCAGATGTTGCGCTACCAAAGGAGCAATACAGTACAAAAACACTGGCTACGCAATTACAGTCTCCGTGGAGCATGGTTGAACTACCAAACGGCACATGGTTAATTACAGAGCGTGATGGCCACGTAGTTATAGTTAAAAACAACGTGCAATCAAGAGTAAAATTAAACCTAACAGGTTTATACGTAGCAGGCCAAGGTGGTTTACTCGACATTGTGTTATCACCAGATTATAACAACTCCAAAGAAATTATTTTTACTTATGCCCAAGGTGATGCAAGCGCAAACAGGCTTGTTGTTGCCAAAGCTACGTTTAATGGCACTGACTTTTCAAAGCCTAACGTTATTTATAAAGTAGCGACTAATAAAAACACACCGCAACATTACGCAGGACGCGCCCTTGTACTACCCGACAATACGTTATTAATTTCAACGGGCGATGGGTTTGACTTTAGAGAGCAAGCACAAGTTATCACCAGCCAACTTGGTAAAATATTACGTATAAACCTAGATGGCACCATACCAACAGATAACCCATTTATTAATCACAAAAACCCAAATGCGCATGCTGTTTACTCACTCGGTCATCGTAACCCTCAAGGCTTAGTTTATGATTACGATACGCAGCAAATTATTAGCAACGAACACGGCCCTGCAGGCGGTGACGAGCTAAACTACTTAACCGCTGGGACTAATTACGGCTGGCCGGTAATCACCTATGGCAAAGATTACTCGCAAGCGCGTATTTCACCATTTACCGAATATAAAGGCATGCAAAAACCAAGTGTTAATTGGACGCCATCAATAGCGCCATCAGGCATGGCGTATTACGGCTCTAAACATACCGCCTTCCCTTCATTACAACAACATGTGCTTATCACTACTCTTGTTGATAAAAAGCTCTACAGCGTTAATCTGGCCAATGGTGAATTTACGCAGTCTCACGTATTTCCCAAGGCCGCAGGCAGGTTAAGAGATGTGTTTATAACTGATAAAGGTAACGTCGCAGTATTAACTGACGGTAAAGAGGCAAAGCTAATGTTGATGACAGCAAATTAATTAACAAAGGGGGTGAAAGCCGCTGCGCTTTAAAGGTAAGTAGCGGCTTTCAATAAGCGACTTTGGTTAATTAAGTAATTTGATCAGTAAGATCAGGGGTTAACTCCTTTAGTTTTAAGATTAAGGTGAGCGTCTTTATTATGTTATTAACAACGTTCTTGTCTCCAATTGCCTTTGCATATACTTACTGTGCTTGTTATTTACCCGATTCTAATTGCTGTCTCAATAATTCAATAAGTTGAGTGTTAAGCCCGGTAATTTCGGCTTCTAGCACTTTCACTTTAGCCTGCGACTCTTCATCATCTTTACTGCGTAATAATGCAGTTTCCTGTAATAGTTTTTCTATCTTTTCTTGTATTTCAGCAATCTGTTCATCAATAGGGTCACCTTCTGATTGTGATGCCTGACTTGCATCTTCATTGCCTGATAATTTACGTAACGCTTCACGATTTTGATCTTCCAGACTTTTTTCTTTTCCTTCTTCGGATATAACCAATTGGTCACTTTGAACCGCTGCTTTGTGCACAGTCGCTTTTTCGGTTACTTCATCAGCTACCACCTTTAAAATTTGTTTTTGCGGGTAAGTTTCTAAAGGTTTAGAGGTTATGTGAACTGACATTTTATCCATTTTAATATTCCTTGTTCCGTCAATTATTGGCGGCCAGTAGTTAACTATAAATATAATGCTTTACCAAAAGTCAATTGTAATAGCCCTTGTTTGATTCTTTATTAGATTACACTTTACTCACAAGCTTACCCATTGTTGTTTTAAACCAACAAAGTGAACAATACCAAAAGATAAACAAATAATAGAACTCCAAACCCAAAACTCAGGCGAACGCCCCATAGGGTTATTTATTAAAAAGCACCCTGCAACACCGCGGGCTAAATAAATAAAAGTTATTAATACAAGAGCTAGGCGGATGAATGGACACGAATACTATTTAGGCGCTGGAAAACACCTACGCCCTTACTTTTCAATCAGCTTACTTAACCACATTGAAAAGTAAGGGATCCCCGCTGTTAAAATTTGCGGTGGAAAGTGAGCTTTAGTGCTTGCTGTCCACCTAAGGGCGTGTTGTTATGCTCTATTCCCAAAGCTCACATTCGACAACCACGTTAAAATAACTGCTCTTCAGAAGCTCACAAAATGGAGTTATGTGGTTTGCACCACATATCACGAGTAATTGTTTCCCTTGCATAGCTTTAAGGCGCTTTAGCCATTCTTTTTCACGTGTTCTGAACGTACTTTGTTTTCGGGCTTCACTCTCAGCGGTTGCCTCTGGTGATTCATTGTCATCAAATTCCATTAGAGTAAAAAAGGACAGACACATATTTTTGTCAGAAAATTTTGCGCTTCTCCCATCGAGTAGAGTAAAAAAGAGAGTAAAAAAGGACAGACACATATTTTTGTCAGAAAATTTTGCGCTTCTCCCATCGTGGGTAACCGTATCATTATTTTTAGTAGAGTAAAAAAGGACAGACACATATTTTTGTCAGAAAATTTTGCGCTTCTCCCATCGTAGGTAACCGTATCATTATTTTTTGCGTACTGTTAGTGTTAGTGTTAGTTACAGCACTTAGAATTCAGTTGCTTGGCAGGAATTTTAGGTATAAAAGGCAAATCGAGGTCGACACTTTGTTTAATAACGTGTTTTTTAAACAAACCAATGAAGATGCAACTGTTCAACCTGCGCCTTTGTACCATTTTACATCGTTGCTGGCAGCTTGCTGCTTTAACCGTTGTTTGCTGCCTACAAAATTTGAGTACTGCTGCCTGAAACGTTGAATTGATTCAAGCCATTGCGCTTCTTCTATATTCAACGTCAGGAGCACTTTTGGTATGCTTTTGTTGATATGCCCTTTTTTCTTTGGATCTATCTGGCGGCCACTCCAGTCGACTAATTCAATGTAATCCAGTAAGGCAAAGGGGATCGTGCCTTTAATATGATTACCACCAAATGGCTTTAGCTGTGCTGGTTGACTTTCATGTTGAACAGTATCTTTTTGTTTGAGGGGTTTATTTGCTTTGACCGTGTCTGTGGTAAAGGCTTTGAAATGCGCTATACGCTCTTGAATTGAGGTAAAATCACTGTCTTCAAGCGTATCGGCTATGTTTGCTCTGATAGGATTCAAATCAACGTAGGCCATGCAACTGAGTACTGCGGTTTGATCTAATAATGCCTGTGACTTATAGCGCCCTTCCCAGTACTTGCCCGTGCAGTTATCTTCCTTATTGGCCTCGCGGGCAATGTACTCATTAAGGTTTTTCATATACCAGCTGATGTCATAAAGCCTTGCGCGCCATTTAGCGATGATCTCATTGAAAAAGAGCAAACTCGGCTTATCTAACTGCTCACCGTTTAAATGGCGGTCGACTAAAACATGGCCGTTATAAAGTTGATACCAGCGTTCAATTACCTCATCATCAGACCAATCTAGTGCTTGACGTCTATTGACGTTCACAACAAGGTGGTAGTGATTGCTCATTATCGCGTAAGCAGCAATTTCTATGGCGAACACGCTACTTAATAACTTAATTCGCTCTACTAACCACGCCCTACGGTGATCAAAGTTTTTACCTGTGTATTTATCATCACCACACAAGAATGCGCGTCTCACGCATCGTGAGATTAAGTGATAATAAGATGTGGACGCTAAATCAATCAGCTTTTTTCTTGCGCGAGTCATAAAATATCAACCTTAGTTGAACTGTATGTAATAACAGTAGTTGATATTATGATTTTTGCAAAAAGACTTGTGCCTGTCCTTTCTTTTTCCACTGTTATCGATTTTTTTTCTTGCGCGAGTCATAAAATACCAACCTTAGTTGAACTGTATGTAATAACAGTAGTTGATATTATGATTTTTGCAAAAAGACTTGTGCCTGTCCTTTCTTTTTATGATTGTTGAATGTTTACGCGTGATATCAAAGCTCGCATTAAACTAGACAGCCACTCCAATTGTAAATTAATCTGGTTAATGGTGAGTTTACGCAGTCTCACATATTCCTAGAGACCGCAGGACGATTAATAGATGTATTCATAACTGATAGAGTCAATGTAGCTATATTAACCGATGGGGAAGATGCAAAGCTTATGTTGGTTATATCGAATTAATCTGCATGAAATAATCAATAATAAAGCTAATGGCAAAAAGAAAGACCTGACCCCATTATTTTTGTTATGGCATTAAATTAGACAGCCACTCCAATTGTAAACTAATCTAGCGCGCCACTAAATTTACTTTTTTGGGCTAAGAGTTCACCTCTTTTTATATCTTTCCTCGCGCGTTACACATTAAGTAAGCAATTATCACTGTTAAACCTAAATTACACGCATGAAAATGACTGCATAATGCAGTTGTAATTTATTACTGAATAGTTTAAGTTTTATGCCAGTAGCTTTTCGCAGTTACTGATATTCGCTCGCCGCTTTCGGTTTAAGTTTTCACAATAACCTTCTTGTGAGGCTGGCCTGCCGACTGCACCATGAAATACACGCGTAAATTGTGTGGTGAGCTTTAACCAGTTTTCTGGGGAGATATCGCATTAGACTAGACAGCCACTCCAATTGTAAACTAATCTAGCGCGCCACTAAATTTACTTTTTTGGGCTAAGAGTTCACCTCTTTTTATATCTTTACTCGCGCGTTAGACATTAAATAAGCAATTATCACTGTTAAACCTAAATTACACGCATGAAAATGACTGCATAATGCAGTTGTGATTTATTACTGAGTAGTTTAAGTTTTATGCCAGTAGCTTTTCGCAGTTACTGATATTCGCTCGCCGCTTTCGGTTTAAGTTTTCACAATAACCTTCTTGTGAGGCTGGCCTGCCGACTGCACCATGAAATACACGCGTAAATTGTGTGGTGAGCTTTAACCAGTTTTCTGGGGAGATATTAACTCTTTCGAGTAAGGGTAAGTGTGTACTTTCAATATAACCACGTTTGTCTTCTCGTATACAGCGCCCTGTTAGCTCAACAAGTTCAAGGTACGATTTAAGCTCAAACGGCAGCCCTTTTGGCATAATTTGACGTGGCATGCCTGCAAAGCGCAGTAGTTGTTTTGGTTGCTTGCCATCCTTTGCATACGTTAAACGCTGTTTGATGCTGGTATGGTCTGACTCTTCTGGGGTGTTAGCCATTTTGGCTCTAATGGGGTTTAAATCGACATACGCCATACAGGCCGCAAGGGCTGCTTCATCTAATAATGCTTGAGACGTAAATCGTCCCTCCCAAAAACGGCCAGTGCAGTTATCTTCTTTATTTGCTCTGCGAGCAATGTTTTCATTTAACAACCGCATAAACCAGCTAATACTTGATAGGCGCTCGCGGTATTGTTTTACTGTTTGATTAAAAAAGATAAGTTCAGCTTTACTTAGCTTTTCACCCTGTATGTATTTTTGCGTAAGTACAGTGCCTTTACACAGCTTGTGCCAGCGAATAACAATCGCTTTATCATTTAGCCTATTCGCTTTTTTATCATCAACATACAGCACTAAATGGGTGTGATTACTCATAACAGCATAAGCACATACATCAATACAAAACACTTTGGCTAACTCAAGCAGTTTATCTTCAACCCAGCCTCTACGATGCTCGTAGGATTGACCTGTAAAGTGGTCTTCCCCACATAAAAATGCACGGCGTACGCAACGTGATATGCAATGGTAGTACTTTGTATCAACCAAACTTACTTGGCGCTTTCTTGCAATTGCCATAAGACACCCTGCTTATTTTTCACACTGATAAAAGCCTAGTACTTAGTTCACTAAACTGCAAAAAATAGGTTGGGTGTCATTGTTATTTAAAAATAGGATGGGTGTCACTGTTATCGTCGGATGGGTGTCACTGTTATCGTCTTCACTGTTATCGTCTGTAAATTAGCTGGTTTATTTATCTTGATAAACAAACCATAGCCGGGTTTTTATCTGGGTACAATCGATTGTTGAATGTTTACGCGTGATATCAAAGCTCGCATTAAACTAGACAGCCACTCCAATTGTAAATTAATCTGGCTAATGGTGAGTTTACGCAGTCTCACATATTCCCAGAGACCGCAGGACGATTAAGAGATGTGTTTGTAACTGATAACGGTAACGTCGCGGTATTAACAGACGGTAAAGAGGCAAAGCTTATGTTGGTTATAGCAAATTAATCTGCATGAAATAATAAAGCTAATGGCAAAAAGAAAGACCTAACCCCATTATTTTTACTTTATTTATAATAATGCACTCTTCATGCTGTTTTTTGGCTTTTTTCGTAATAATTAGGATGGGGTCATCCTAATTTTTCTCTTAACTTATTTATAATTGAACTCCGAAAAATAATTTCTACTTCAGTGTAGAGGTTGGGAGTCCAATTATCTTGTTGGCTTTACTTTTGCTGTAATGTAGACAACTCAGTCGTAAATTTATGTTGTTCTAAAAGCTTAGGAAACTGAGCTTTTAAGTCGCTTTGAATTTGTTCAGATTCATTAACTATCCGAGATTCTCCTGACATACTAAACATACCAAGATCTAATTGAGAATATATGTCACCAATATAAGTAACTTCATTGGGCTTGATAGTAAATCCGCCATTTAAGTCCATATAGTAATTACCAAAAAGAATACGAAACCACTTATATTCACCGGCGGGCAATGCTACTACTTTTAAATCATCGGCTTTACTAAGCACAAACTTTGAATCTTTTTTCTTCCCATCAGTTTGGGTGAATATGAACTCTAAATCGGCTAAAAGAGGGTTGTTATAACCATCCCAGTTAGAATGAATTTTGGTTACAACTATTCCTTGGTTAGTATCTAAACTTTGATCCGTTTTGATATTTTTGGTGGTACTCGCACAAGCCGTTAAAAAAAGAAACGAAATACATAATACTACTTTCTGATTGAACTTCATTGTTGATTACAACTCCTGTAAAGCTAACGAGCCTGTAGATTAACTCGTTTTTAAATTTGTTTTTATTGATAAACAAACCATAGCTGAGTTCCTATTTTGGTTCAATCGATTACTGTATTTTTACGCAGCATATAAAGAAGTGTTTGGTGTTGTTTAAATTGGCGTTTTAGAAGTGATTACGAGTGGTTGAGTGGCTTTTATTTAGGTTAAAAGGGCCTCCCCTTCTTAATGCATCGTGTTTTGCAATTTTTCTATATTATAAACAAGATAATACAGTTGTCATTGCAAAACATTAAACTGGACAGCCACTCCAATTGTAAACTAATCTGGCGTTTCACAAAGTGCAAAAATTAGGATAGGTGTCACTGTTAATTGCTATTACCGCCCACCAAGACCAAAGGCTCTTGCCCCTCTATTAATATATTCAAATTATCTATCTCCCAAACACCGGCTGTTTTAGTCATAGCAACATAGCCCAACCCAGATTTGTCAGCTCCTGACACTTTAATTACAAAATCTGCATCACCCGACCCACCACGCAAATATATGGAAAATCCATCAAAATAACCGAAAGAATATTCGAGACTTTCGCCAAATTGCTCTGTCACCTGGGCATTAGTCGATAATTCAGTTACGGCTAACTTGTATCCATCGCCATTGATAAATGCTGTGACACCAAACGCCAATATACAAAAGAGTAACAAAAAGAAACCTAGCACAGATGATAAGCGCTTGTTCCACTTAGTCTTACGTCGCCACCAGTCAAAGTTGATTTCAAATTGCATGTTAATACCTAATCGTTTAAAGAGACATAACGCCAAACTAACCAGCGGTGTGCTGGCGTACTTTGTTGCGTCTCTTTCGCGAAAAAAACGACAGCTTTAGCCGTCTGGTTTAGCTTCTTGTTAGGCTAATTTTCCACTTTATCTAATTTACAGGGAAATGTATGAACATCATCACATTGGCTGCAAACGTAGGTAGACGCACCTATAATATTTTTGCTTATTCCTGTAATAGTAAAAACAAAAGATCCTGCACCTTTTGTACTAGCGTCTTTAGACTCATAGTTTAAAACTAATATTTTATCGGCTGTAACGAAACCAAAAACTTTGAAAGATAACTTTAAATTATTGTCACTATAAACTTTATAAAACCCATTTATATTTTTACCGTATTGCTTTAATTCGAATTCAGAACGTTCATTTTCAAACCAAGGAAGTTGGTTTTCTACATTCCCAAATGTAATGGCAAAACGACCGTCAATTTTAGGGTATATTTTTGAATACAACTTATGCCACGAAGAAACCCAAAAATTTCGTGTTAAAAATATAAGCCCAGTTGCAACAATTGAAGTACTAATACCAAAAATAAAATCTAACACCTAATCTCCTTGATTAGCCTAACAACTTTGTATCCGACATTTGTCGCTTTACAAACCGACAAATGTCCAAATATTACAAAGGTTCTAATTTAACCAGCTAATAAGGACTTGTAAACAACTAGTTAGCCGATATTTAAGTTTCCTTGATGTAGAAATACCCCAAAATGGTAGAGATCAGTAATATCGGACAAACAAGTAATGAGCTATAAAAATAGGTGTAAGCGATATTATTAAAAAGATAACTTAAATTTTTATCTAAGCTTTTGCCTTTAACCTAAAACAAAAAAGCCGCTGTTCATTGCAAACAGCGGCTTTCGTCTTAAGATTTACAAGCTTAAAGCTTGCTTAACTTAAACTTAAACTTGATTTTTATTGTTTACCAATTACTTCAAGTCCACCCATGTATGGGCGTAATACTTCTGGTACTACTACTGTGCCATCGGCTTGTTGGTAGTTTTCTAGGATGGCTACTAGTGTACGGCCAACGGCTAAGCCTGAACCATTTAGTGTATGTAGTAACTCTGGCTTTTTAACACCTTCACGGCGAAAACGTGCTTGCATACGACGCGCCTGAAAGTCAGCCATGTTTGAACATGATGAAATTTCGCGGTATGTGTCTTGCGCAGGTAACCATACTTCTAAATCGTATGTTTTAGCTGAACCAAAGCCCATGTCGCCCATACATAAAATTACTTTACGGTACGGAAGTTCTAGCGCTTGTAATATTTGCTCTGCGTGACCAGTTAACTCTTCAAGCGTTGCCATTGAGTCTTCTGGTTTTACAAGTTGTACAAGTTCAACTTTATCAAACTGGTGTTGACGAATTAAGCCACGTGTATCGCGACCATAACTGCCTGCTTCACTTCTAAAACACGGAGTGTGAGCAACTAAGCGAATTGGTAAATCGCTTTCGTCGTAAATTTCGTCACGGGCGCTATTTGTAAGCGGTACTTCAGCAGTAGGAATTAAGCTAAAGCCGGCTTGTTGTTCGCCGTCGTCATTTACAAGGCCTAATGTGTGGAATAAATCGCCTGCAAATTTAGGTAATTGGCTGGTGCCATAAAGGCTTGCGCTATTAACTAAGTACGGTACATACATTTCTGTGTAGCCGTTTTTGTCTGCGTGTGTATCTAGCATAAATTGCGTTAGTGCACGGTGCATACGCGCTACTTGGCCGCGCATTACGGTAAAGCGTGCGCCACTAATTTTAACGCCCATTTCAAAGTCTAAGCCGTTTAGGTCTTGGCCTACATCTACGTGGTCTTTAACTTCAAAATCGAATTTTTTAGGTGTGCCCCACGTTAAAATTTCAACGTTGTCGTCCTCGTCTATACCGGCAGGTACTGACTCGTCTGGCAAGTTTGGAATTGCTAAAGCAATGTCGTTAATTGCAGCTAATACTTCATCTTGCTCTGTTTTAGCGGCGTCTAGCTCACTGCCTAAGTTAGCCACTGCATCAAGTAGTGGCTGTGCGTCTTCGCCTTTAGCTTTGGCTTGACCAATTGCTTTTGCGCTTGCATTACGTTGACTTTGAAGTTCTTGCGTTTTTACTTGTAATGTTTTGCGTTTTTCTTCAAGTGCAGTTACCGTCGCGACATCGAGTTCGTAACCGCGAGCTGCTAAACGTGCTGCAGTTTGTTCGATGTCTTGACGTAAAAATTTAGAATCTAACATGTTAGTTTTTTAACCTTTTTGCATTACTAGCTGAAGGCCCAGCCAAGCCATAAAAATACACACCATCACGTTTAAGATGATATTGAGGGCCATTTTAATAAAGTGACCTTGTTGTAATAACAACAACGAGTCCATTGAGAATGTTGAAAAGGTGGTTAATGCACCTAAAAAGCCAATACCGATAAGGGTTTTGGCGGGGCTTGCGGTGATAATTTCTTTATCTATCAAACCGTACAAAATGCCCATTAACAATGAACCCAGAATATTAACCGTCAACGTGCCAAAAGGGAATCCCCTACCGAGGAGTTTTAGCATGCTTTCGCTAATAAAAAACCGTAAACACGCACCTGAGGCTCCGCCAAGGGCGATCATCATATAAAGTTTAATCATTTTCGTATCGTTTAAGTGGGCTTTGCGCATCGCGCTCTTTTAGGTAATCGAGTTTTTGTTTAATTTTTTGCTCAAGGCCGCGCTCGCTCGGTAAGTAATATTCTTTACCATGCATTTCTGGTGGTAAGTATTTTTCACCTGCGGCAAATGCACCTTCTTCATTATGCGCATAACGGTACTCAGCGCCATACCCTAAGTCTTTCATTAAATTAGTTGGGGCATTGCGTAAATGCTCTGGCACGGGGTAACTTGGCTCGTTTTGAGCGTCTGCTTTGGCTTGATTAAACGCCATATACACCGCATTACTTTTGGGTGCGCTGGCTAAATACAATGTGGCTTGTGCAATTGCACGTTCGCCTTCGCCAGGGCCTACTCGCTGAAATATATCCCACGCATTTAAGGCTACTTCCATCGCGCGCGGATCGGCGTTACCTATATCCTCTGTTGCAATGGCAAGTAAACGCCTTGCTACATACAAAGGGTCGCCGCCACCAGCTAAAATTCGGCAATACCAATACAGCGCACCATCGGGGGAGCTACCACGTACTGATTTGTGAAAGGCTGATATTAAATCGTAAAACTCATCGCCACCTTTATCGTATTTGGCTAAATGCGTCGGTAACACTTGGCTAAGTACGTGCTCGTCTACGTTGTATTGACCGTTTTGCTCGGTTGTTAAATCAACCGCTTGTTCAAGTAAATTAAGCACTTTACGCGCATCGCCGCCACTTGCTTGGCATAGTGCCTTTTTAGCGTTATCGGCAATAGTTATGTGTTTTTGACTTAGCTGCTCGTCTTGTTTAAGTGCGCGCTCTATTACAGTGTATAAGTCGGTATCGGCAAGCGATTTTAAAACATACACGCGTGCACGCGACAATATAGCGTTATTAAGGGCAAACGATGGGTTTTCGGTGGTTGCACCTACAAATATAAAGGTGCCGTCTTCTATGTGCGGTAAAAACGCATCTTGCTGAGACTTATTAAAGCGATGAACCTCGTCAACAAACATAAGGGTGCGTTGGCCACGGCTTTCTAGGTTATCGCGCGCTTGCGTTACGCTGTCGCGTATATCTTTTACGCCTGCAGTTACCGCTGACATTTGAATAAGTGAGGCATCAGCATGGTTGGCAATTATTTGCGCAAGTGTTGTTTTACCCACACCCGGCGGACCCCATAAAATTAAACTATGGCATCGCCCCGCGACAATGGCTTGATGCAGTGGTTTATCAGCACTTAATAAGTGTTGCTGACCAATGTACTCGTCAAGCGTTGTGGGGCGCATACGCGCAGCAAGTGGCCGTACATCGGGCCCAAAGTTAAAACCTAAATTACTCACCGTTACTCTGATCGTCTATTTCAACACCTTCAGGAGGCGTAAATTCAAAAGTGCTTTTATCAAGCGGCGTATTAACTTGGGCATTGTTAAACGTAAATGACGATAGCTGCCCTGAGTTGTCGGTAACGACTAGTTTAGCAAGGCCTTGCTCGTTACCCGCACCTGAAAACGCTATATCAAGTTGTTCTACTTGGCTTTCTACGCCTTTATTTGGCGTTACACTAAAGCCTGTATTTGTTGCAAGTACGCTGTATTTTTCCCACTGTGCTGGGTCTTTTGATGTAAGTAGCACAAATGGTGTTGAGTCGATTAGGCTGCTGGTTTTCATAATTGTTACTTGCTCAGCAAAGCTGTCGAAGTAATAGGTTTTATCGCCGTTTGATACAAATAATGTATCGTCTGGGTTTGTTTGCTGCCAGCGAATCATCATAGGCTGTTGAAGCGCTATTGTGCCCTCGCCTTGCATAACAGCTTGGCCTTCTTTGTCTGTTACTTTTTGTGCAAACTGCGCTTTAAAGCTTTTTAAAGTAGCAAGTCTGTCTTGTAATGCTTGGCTGTCATCAGCAAAGCTTGGTGCGGCAAGTACGCTGCCTAGCACTAATAATAAGGCGTTAAATTTTTTCATGAATTTGCTCCATTAGGTACTAATACATCGCGAGCGCCGTTATGACCTGGTGAACTCACGATACCCGATGTTTCCATTTGTTCTACTAAACGTGCTGCGCGGTTATAGCCAACACGTAATTTACGTTGCACTGAAGATACCGATACCTTGCCGGTTTCAATTACAAACGACACGGCTTCGTCGTATAACGGATCGTTCTCTTCGTCTGCATTTTCGCTTGCTTCACCTGGCAATAAAATATCTTCACTGGCATCACCATTGAGTATTTCATCAACGTAATTTGGCTTAGCACGCGCTTTCCAATCGTTTACAACGGCATGTACTTCGTGATCGTCTACAAACGCGCCATGCACACGCTCTGGTACACTAGTGCCTGGCGGTAAATAAAGCATATCGCCCATACCCAGTAAGTTTTCTGCGCCTTGTTGATCAAGTATGGTACGCGAGTCTATTTTACTTGATACCTGAAACGCCATACGCGTTGGTATATTTGCTTTAATTAAACCTGTTATTACATCTACCGAAGGGCGCTGCGTTGCCAGTATTAAATGAATACCTGCCGCACGTGCTTTTTGGGCTATGCGGGCAATCAGCTCTTCTACTTTTTTACCAACAATCATCATCATGTCGGCAAACTCGTCAATTACTACAACAATACTTGGTAACTTACCAAGTTCTTCCGGGCCTTCTTTCATGCCATCGGTGTCTTTAAATAATGGATCAAGAATCGGGTAACCCGCTTCATTGGCTTCAAGCACTTTTTGGTTGTAGCCTTTTAAGTTACGCACACCCAATGCTGACATTAATTTATAACGACGTTCCATTTCGCCCACACACCAACGCAGTGCGTTAGCCGCTTCTTTCATGTCGGTGACTACTTCACACAATAAATGCGGAATGCCTTCGTATACTGATAGCTCAAGCATTTTAGGGTCAATCATAATCATACGTACATCGTCAGGACCCGATTTGTAAAGCAAGCTTACTATCATGACATTAACGCCCACTGATTTACCTGAACCAGTTGTACCGGCTACCAATAAATGTGGCATTTTACCTAAATCAGCACATACCGGCTGACCGGCAATGTCTTTACCTAGCACCATGGTAAGTGGCGATGGATTTTGCTCAAATTTAGGCGCGTTTATTACTTCTGACAAACGTACTATTTCGCGGTGTTTATTAGGAAGCTCAATACCAACATATGTTTTACCCGGTATAACTTCTACAACACGCACACTAATTGCCGAAAGCGAACGGGCTAAATCTTTTGCCAAACCTGTAATTTTTGACACTTTAATACCTGGCGCTAAATCTAGCTCAAAGCGTGTAACAACAGGGCCTGGGTATACCGCTACAACTTTAGCTTGTACGTTAAAGTCCAGTAGTTTTGTCTCTACTAGGCGCGATACTGTATCGAGCTCTTCTTGCGAAATTGGGTTTTTAGCTTTGTCCGGTCTGTCGAGTAAATCGAGCGACGGTAATGGCCCCGGTGGTGGTTCTTGCGATAATAATTGCTCAAACTTCTCTTTTGCCGTCGGCGGTGGTTGATATTGCGCTTTTGATTTAGGCATTGGTCTTGCTGGCGATACCACTGTTGTAACTGGTTTTTCTGGCTCTACAACTGGGCTTTGGTCAAGCGCATTTAATGCAGCGGCCGTGTCCATTGGTTCGTCGTCTATGGCGCTAAAGCCAATTTCTTGATCGAGTATGTCGTCAAGCTCGTCAAACGGTATAAAATCGTCACTAATTTGTGGCTCATTAAACGGTGTTTGCGGTTTATTAATTGCTTTTTGTTTATCTGCTTTTTTAGCTGATGTAGGCAGCTCTATTTGCTCTTTTATATCGTCTTCAAAATGGGCGTCTACGTCATCGTGATTATTTGCTTTGCCCGCAGCGTGTTCTCGGTGCATCCAACCTTTTGCGTACGATACAATAAAGCGGTAAAACCTAACCATTAAATCGCCAAGGTAATCTACAAAATCAACCCACGATACACCCGTTAATAAGGTAAGCCCGGCAAAAAAGAAACACAGCAATAATATAGATGTACCGGTAAAGTTAAACGCAGGCATCATGGCCGATGCAATAACATCGCCCACTACCCCACCAGAGGAAAAATTATAAATATCGTCAAAATTGATACTACTGATAGCGGTAGCTGAGGTAATAAATAAAGCAAAACCAATAACACGCAGCGCTAAGGTGGTGTAATCAAGCTGTAAAATGCGGTGAGGTTGTTTAAATAGCAAGTAGCCAAATAGCTGAATGGCCGCTGGCACTAAGTAAGCCAACCAACCAAAGGTGAGTAATAAAATGTCGGCTATCCATGCACCGGCTGCTCCTGTGATGTTGCTTACTTCGCTAAAACTAGTTTGCGACCATGCAGCATCTGCTGGATCAAAGCTGATCAAGGCACATAAAATAAATATTGCCGTAAAGGTGCTGATAATCAGCCCTGTTTCTAATAGTCTTTGCACACCGTTTAGGCGCATAGTTCCCTATTCCTCTTTATTATTCTATTTTTATTCACACTTACTTAGCAGTGAAATACCTTAGCAGGAAATGCAATTTGTTGCACTTTATCTTAACCTTGATGGCCTGATTATGAACAAGTTTTTATAATTTGAGCTTATATAAGCAAATGACGCAGCTAATATAAATAACCTTAAGTAATATAAGGACGAATAATTACTCCTTCTTCACCTTTTACTTCTTCCATTACTACATAAGTTCGGCTTTCACTAACGTTAGGCAATTTTAATAATATGTCACCTAATACACCACGGTATTCTGACATATCATTTACGCGCGTTTTAAGTAAAAAATCAAAATTACCCGATACTAAATGACATTCGATAATTTCTTCGTGCTTTTTAACGGCCGCACTAAACTCATCAAATACGTCGGGAGATGTTTTAGTAATTGTTACTTCTACATACACCGATAAACCTTGCCCAAGCTTAGCTGGATCGACCACTGCTTTATAGCCAAGTATGTAGCCTTCTCGTTCTAGCTTTTTTACTCGCTCCAGACAGGGCGTGGCGCTTAGGCCAACTCGTCTGGCCAGTTCAACATTTGAAAGGCGTCCATCGTGCTGTAATTCCATTAAAATTTTACGGTCAATTCTATCTAATAACTGATGCATAGTGCCAACTAGTTTTTTATGCTGTTTATTTTTGTTATATAGATGATAACACTAGATTTGACTTTAAAAAAGGTGAGACACACGGGCTTATGATGAATATAATAGTGAAAAATGTTAATCCGTTCTTAATAAGGCAAATGATATGATTATTGGTGTTCCTAAAGAAATTAAAAACCATGAATACCGTGTAGGTATGGTTCCTGCGAGTGTTCGTGAATTAGTAAACCACGGTCATCAAGTGATTGTAGAAACTGATGCAGGCATGGGTATTGGTTTTACTAACGAAGATTACACGCTAGCGGGTGCTGAAATTTTAGCAACTGCTGCTGACGTTTTCGCTAAAGCAGACATGATTGTAAAAGTAAAAGAGCCACAAGCTGTTGAACGTGCAATGCTACGTGAAGACCAAATTCTTTTCACTTACTTACACCTTGCACCTGATCTTCCACAAACTGAAGACCTTGTAAAAAGCAAAGCTATTTGTATTGCATACGAAACTGTAACTGACTCTCGCGGTGGTTTACCGCTTCTTGCTCCTATGAGCGAAGTTGCTGGTCGTATGTCTATTCAAGCTGGTGCACAAGCGCTAGAAAAATCTAACCACGGTCGTGGCATGCTACTAGGTGGCGTACCAGGCGTTGAAGCGGCTAAAGTTGTTATCATTGGCGGCGGCATGGTTGGTCGTAGTGCAGCGCAAATGGCTGTTGGTCTTGGTGCTGAAGTTGTCGTTCTTGACCGTAACATCGACGTATTACGTGCACTAGACGCGCAATTTGGTAATAAAGTTAAAGCTATTTACTCAACTGCTGATGCTCTAGAAAAACACGTACTAGAAGCTGATTTAGTAATTGGTGGCGTACTAATCCCAGGTGCAGCTGCACCTAAACTAGTAACTGCTGCGCACATTAAAGCAATGAAACCTGGTTCTGCAATTGTTGACGTTGCAATCGACCAAGGTGGCTGTATTGCTACTTCTAAAGCAACAACGCATGCTGATCCTACTTTCATCGTTGATGAAGTTGTTCACTACTGTGTTGCTAACATGCCAGGTGCTGTTCCACGCACATCTACGTTTGCACTTAACAATGCAACATTGCCTTTCATCATTAACCTTGCAAACAAAGGTTATAAAAAGGCGTTACTAGATGACGCTCACTTCTTAAAAGGCTTAAACGTAATTAAAGGCCAAGTAACTTACAAAGAAGTAGCTGAAGCGTTCAACATGGAATATGTTGACCCACGCACAGCGGTAGAAAACGCATAATTTAGCGTTTTGTAGTTAGGTTGGTATTAAGTAATGTAGCTACCTAACTACAACCCATAAAAAAAGCAGCTAATTAGCTGCTTTTTTTATATTTAAATTTCAGATTTATATAAACTTATTTAGATAAAACGCTTAATTATAAAATCTACTTTTACGCGCTTAGCTTGGCCAAGTAGTTTTTTAACTGGCTGCGGGTAATCATCCATCGTTTCTAAATCATCTGGGCCTGTTAAACGTCGGCAGTGTTGTAAAATTTCCTGCTTTTCGTTATCAATAGCATCCATAATTGTTTGCTCTGGATCTTCTATTAAAATACCATTTTCGATATCAAGACCCCATGCACGCGGATTTAAGTTATGCCCGCTCAATAAATGTTTTGTTCTATCTGAACAAATACCTTTTAAATGAAACGAATTACTTCCATCTTTCCACAGATACACATTTAAATTACCGTTATCGATATGGCGCTTTTGCGTTTTTACAAATTTATGCAAAATAGTTTCGTATAAATAAGGTAATGCCCCTATTTTACTAAACGGCTCGCTTGGCGGTAAATAAAAGTCATTTGCTGTTTTATCGCCTACAACAATAGTCACTTGCTTGCCTTGCTTTAATAATCGGCGCAGTGATCGCATAAGCGGTGCCGGAAAATTAAAGTATGGCGTATACAACACAAGCTCTTGCTCTGTTGTATCAAATAACGCTTTTATTAAACGATTTAACTCGTTATTACGACGCCCGAGTCCTAAAAACAAGCGAATACCTAATGCTTGCGTATTTAGCTGCTCTGCTGCGTTATAACTTGCGACTTTTAAATCACGCATTAATTGCTTTTGATCAAGCTTAAAGTCGTGCAAACGCTTAAGCGGTCGTGTGTCAATGCGTGGCACGGCCACTGATGAAAGTAGCTTTGTTTCAATAAAATCAACTACTGAGTCACACAGTTCGCTCTGCGTTATTAAAAAGTAGCGATCGAGTCTGTAGCGTTCGTTATGCTGCAAGTACACGTTATTTAAACTTGCGCCGCTGTAAAGTAAGGTGTCGTCAATTACAAAACCTTTTAAATGCAATACGCCAAACAATTCTTTAGCTTTTACAGGTACGCCATAAACTTGTACGTTCGATTTAAACTTTTCTAAATCGTCACAGTATAAACTTGCGTTACCGTCTGATTTATCAGCGCCAATTAATCCACGTTGCGCACGATGAAAATCCACCAGCACTTTTACCTCAAGTGCCGGGTTTGCCAATGACACACGATGCAGCGCTTCTAAAATTTCGCGACCTGCTTCGTCATCTTGTAAATACAACGCAGTAATATAAATTCGTTTTTTTGCGTTCGCTATCAAGCGTAGCAATTGCGTTCGGTAATCTTGCGCATTGGTTAAGACGTTAACGTCTTTTGAAGTCAACCCGAATGCGGGTTTTTCCTGCCAAAATAACATAGTTGCCTATTTGCTTAGGTCACATAATCTATCAGTGACAAATAAAATTAGGTAAAACATAACAAAAAAATTCAAAGGGGTCATGAAATAACGCTGTTTTGTTGCCTGTTAGTCTATTTATTGAGCTACTTAGGCATTTTAACTGTAAAAGCATAGAGCTCTAGTACACAATACTGCACAGCTTTTCGATTTGATAAAAAAAATAATCGCGGATTTTGTTTACATC
The DNA here is from genome assembly GCF_015864715.1 of Pseudoalteromonas sp. NZS71. Classification (NCBI taxonomy): domain Bacteria; kingdom Pseudomonadati; phylum Pseudomonadota; class Gammaproteobacteria; order Alteromonadales; family Pseudoalteromonadaceae; genus Pseudoalteromonas; species Pseudoalteromonas sp. NZS71. The sequence continues at coordinate 28,696 of NZ_JADYWS010000023.1, forward strand.
TGCCTTGTTTTTCTTAGAATCAAGCGCATTAATGAGCATATTGAACACCGTATTAAACGTTTAGGAAAAATAATGACTGAAGCAAAACATTGTAAGCTACTAATTTTAGGCTCTGGCCCAGCTGGTTATACTGCCGCAGTATATGCAGCACGTGCAAATTTAAACCCTGTTTTAATTACAGGCATTCAACAAGGTGGCCAATTAACAACCACAACTGAAGTTGAAAACTGGCCTGGTGATGCACACGGTTTAACAGGTCCTGCGTTAATGGATCGTATGAAAGAGCACGCTGAGCGCTTTGAAACTGAAATCATATTCGATCACATCAATAAAGTAGATGTATCTAAGCGCCCTTTCACACTAACTGGCGACCAAGGTACTTACACATGTGATGCATTAATTATTGCAACGGGTGCTTCTGCTAAATACTTGGGCCTAGAGTCTGAAACTAATTTCCAAGGCCGTGGTGTTTCGGCATGTGCTACGTGTGACGGCTTTTTCTATAAAGGTCAAAAAGTGGCGGTTGTTGGTGGTGGTAATACAGCGGTTGAAGAAGCGCTTTACTTATCTAACATTGCTGACGAAGTACATGTTATTCATCGTCGTGATAGTTTCCGCAGTGAAAAAATACTTGCTGAACGCCTTGCTGAAAAAGCAGCAAACGGTAACGTTGTAATGCATTACAACCGCACGCTTGACGAAGTATTAGGCGACCAAATGGGCGTAACCGGCGTTCGTATTAAAGATGCACACTCTGATGCAACTGAAGAGCTAGATTTAGCAGGCGTATTTATTGCTATTGGCCACAAGCCAAATACTGATATGTTTGTTGGTCAACTAGAAATGAAAGATGGCTACTTAGTTGTAGAGTCTGGTCTTCACGGTAACGCGACTCAAACAAGCGTAGAAGGCGTTTTTGCTGCAGGTGATGTGTCAGACCACATTTACCGTCAAGCAATCACATCTGCGGGTACAGGCTGCATGGCTGCCCTTGATGCAGAGCGTTTCTTAGATAATTTATAAGCAATTAAATAAATTATTATAGGGCTGATTATTCAGCCCTTTTTTTATGCCTAAAATATAGTTACACTTTTACGATAAATTATAAAATAAGTACTGTATGAGAAATCAGCTATACCAATTAAGCAAAAACGATATAGCATTCCCCAATCCGGAATACGCATTAGAATCCCCTGATGGCTTGTTAGCAATTGGCGGAGATTTGAGTTTACCTCGCCTAAGTAATGCCTACAAAAGCGGAGTATTCCCTTGGTTTAGTGAAGATGAGCCTATAATGTGGTGGTCTCCCAGCGAGCGAGGCATTTTTGAACTGGATGATTTTCATATAAGTAAGAGCCTGCGTAAGCATTTAAAAAAGCACCCTGTAAGAGTAACCATTAATAATGCCTTTGAAGAGGTGATAGAAGCCTGTCGCGATCAACGCCTTGATACCGATGGCACCTGGATCACCTCTGACATGCTCGACGCTTACGTTAATGCACACAATGCTGGCATTGCACATAGTTTAGAGGTGTGGAGTAACGGAGAGCTTGCAGGTGGCTTATACGGCATTATGCAAAATGGTGTATTTTGTGGCGAGTCGATGTTTCATCATCAAACCAATTGCTCTAAGCTTGCTATGTGGGCACTGGTAAATTGGCTTAAACGGCATAATGCACATTTTATTGACTGCCAGTTAGAAAACCCTTATTTAATGACCCTAGGTGCAAAAGTAATCCCCCGTTCCACATTTTTGACTAAACTAAAAGCTGCACATAACTATACTGTTAACCCTATTATGTGGGAGCCACAAGAACTTGACGCAATCTATGAATGAGCAACTTCCTGCACGTGTTGGTTTAACCCAAGAGTTTGACTGTAGTTATTTACCCAACAGACAAGAACAACTTTTAGTTATTCTTGATCCCAGTTGCTACAGCACCGACAAATTTGAGTCATTATTAGGCTTAGGGTTTCGTCGCAGTGGTAACCAAATATACCGTCCGCACTGCCCAATATGCAGCGCATGTAGTTCTGTACGTGTATTAGCACAAGACTTTATGCCCTCAAAATCGCAAAAACGTAAACTAAACAAAGCAAAAACACAGTTTGAGGTAAAATATTCAACGCAAGAGCGACCTGAGTACTATCCACTTTATAGCAAGTACATAACGATGCGTCATCAAGATGGAAGTATGTATCCTCCTGAAAAAGAACAGTTTCAAAGTTTTTTGCTTTGCAGTTGGCTCAAGATCACATTTATTGAACTGTGGCACCAAGATACTTTAGTCGCAGTTGCCGTAACTGATTGTATGAATAGCGCTATTTCTGCAATTTATACCTTTTTTGATCCCGACTTTGAACACTATAGTTTAGGCTCTGTGATGATATTAGAGCAGCTAAAGTTTGCTAAAGAGCAAAATAAGCAATACGTGTACTTGGGCTATCAAATTGATGAATGCGACAAAATGAAGTACAAAACTCAGTTTTTACCTGCTCAAAAACAGCTCAATGATGAGTGGGTGGCTATTTAATTTGCAAATATAGCCCCTGCGCCTTTACTTATTGGAGTATTTTGGGCAAAATCTGCAGCGTTTAACTATTAAAGAGGTGTTACGCTAAACATGGCGAAAGAAGACGTAATCGAAATGCAAGGGACAGTCCTTGATACTTTACCAAATACAATGTTCCGAGTTGAGCTAGAAAATGGTCACGTAGTTGTGGCTCATATTTCAGGCAAAATGCGCAAAAACTATATCCGTATTTTAACCGGCGATAAAGTAACGGTAGAAATGACTCCTTACGATTTATCAAAGGGTCGTATCGTATTCCGTGCTCGCTAAGTAAGTGCGTAAACGAGATTTAGTTTTTGGCTAGTGTTTTACTAGCTTTAAGCGTTTATTAAATGTAATTGATAGACATTGACTAGCAATTACATTTAATAAACAAAAAGCCCAGTTTTTGCTGGGTTTTTTGTTGCCTATAAAAAGGGCAAAAAAATGGCCCGCTATTATGTAGCGGGCCATTTTATTTAACTAAATTATTTAATTAACGTTTTACGCTGGTGTTAAATTACTCTCGTAATCAAAGCGAATCTTCTTGTCTTTAACTGATACTTTAACCGTACCACCATCAACAAGTTCACCAAACAGTATTTCGTTAGCTAATTGCTTTTTAAGCTCTTCTTGAATAACACGTGCCATTGGACGTGCACCCATTGCTTTATCGTAGCCCTTATCTGCCAACCACTCACGTGCTTTAGACGTAAGCTCAAGGTTAACTGATTTTTTATCAAGCTGCGCTTGCAGTTCCACAATAAACTTATCAACCACCAGTAAAATAACTTCACGTTCAAGGTGATTAAACCAAATGATGTTATCTAAACGGTTTCTAAATTCTGGTGAAAATACTTTATTAATTGCACCCATTGCATCGTGCGTATGATCTTGCTCTGTAAAACCAATCGACTTACGCGTAGTTTCTTGTACGCCCGCATTGGTAGTCATTACAACCACTACATTTCTAAAGTCAGCTTTACGGCCGTTATTATCGGTCAACGTACCGTGATCCATAACCTGTAGCAAAATGTTGTAAATGTCTGGATGCGCTTTTTCAATCTCATCTAAAAGTACAACAGCATGTGGATTTTTAATAACTGCTTCTGTTAATAAACCACCTTGCTCAAAACCAACATACCCTGGTGGAGCACCAATTAATCGACTTATTGCATGGCGCTCTACATATTCCGACATATCAAAACGAATAAACTCAACACCCATACATTTAGCAAGTTGCTTAGTTACTTCGGTTTTACCCACACCGGTAGGCCCTGCAAACAAAAACGAACCTACTGGCTTTTCTTCGCTCGATAAACCAGAGCGAGATAAGCGAATAGCTGATGTAAGCGCATCAATAGATTGATCTTGCCCAAACACGAGCATTTTAAGGTTACGGTCTAAGTTTTTAAGCGTTTCTTTATCTGTCGACGAGACGCTTTGCGCTGGGATACGTGCCATTTTAGATATAATTAGTTCTATATCTGCCACGCCAATGGTTTTTTTACGTTTAGAGCTAGGTTGCAGGCGCTGGCTTGCACCGGCTTCATCAATTACATCAATGGCTTTATCTGGCAAGTGGCGCTCATTAATGTATTTAGCACTGAGTTCTGCAGCTGCTTTTAGTGCTTTTTGAGTGTAACGAATGCCATGATGCTCTTCGTAACGCTCTTTTAAGCCGTTTAATATTTTAGTGGTATCGGCAACACTTGGCTCAAGTACATCAATCTTTTGAAAGCGACGTACTAATGCACGGTCTTTCTCAAAAATATTTTTATACTCGTTGTAAGTTGTTGAACCCATACAACGTAGCTTACCACTTGAAAGGAGTGGTTTAAGCAAGTTTGATGCGTCCATAACACCACCAGACGCCGCGCCGGCACCGATTATGGTATGTATTTCATCAATAAATAAAATAGAGCCTGGCTCAGCTTGCAGCTCTTTTAGTAAGCTTTTAAAGCGCTTTTCAAAGTCGCCACGGTATTTAGTACCCGCAAGCAATGCACCCATATCTAGCGAGTACACAACAGCATCTGCAATTACTTCTGGTACTTGCTTATTAACAATGCGATACGCTAAGCCTTCAGCAATTGCTGTTTTACCAACGCCCGCTTCACCAACAAGTAATGGGTTATTCTTTTTACGACGACACAATACTTGTACCGTGCGCTCTACTTCGCTGTCGCGTCCGATCAGTGGATCAATGTTACCTTCACGAGCTTGAACGTTTAAGTTAGTTGTAAAGCTGTCTAGCTTGCTTGCTTCTTCATTTTGAACTTCTTGCACTTCATCATGAATATCGTCGCTGTCGTTGCCTAATTCATCATCTGCTTTAGAAATACCATGCGAAATAAAGTTAACGATGTCTAAACGCGATACATCATGCTTTTTAAGTAAATATACAGCTTGGCTTTCTTGCTCAGAAAAAATAGCAACTAGCACATTCACGCCAGTGACTTCATTTTTACCTGACGATTGCACATGGAACACAGCGCGTTGTAATACACGTTGAAAGCCAAGTGTTGGCTGAGTTTCACGCTCTTCTTCTAAATCTGGAATGACGGGTGTTGTTTCGTCAATAAATTCTAATAATTCGGTTTTTAAACCAGAAATATTAACACCACACGCGTTTAGGGCTTCTCCTGCAGAAGGATTATCTAACAGCGCAAGTAAAAGGTGCTCTACGGTCATAAACTCATGACGGCGAGTGCGCGCTTCACGAAACGCGGCATTTAATGTGAGTTCTAAGTCTTTGTTTAGCATTGGCAACCCCTTACTGAGATAATAATTTATACCACAACAATCGGATGTTTGATCACCCTAATTGGTATTTATACCAATTGCATTAAATTAGTGGCCTATTATAGCGATGAGAAAATAACTTAGTAACAAGGCAAAAATTACAAATATAGTTGTTCTATACAAATAATTTTTAACGAAGTTAATAAGTAATTTAATCCGCTAAAATGGTCATTTTTTAATAAAATTGGTATTTATTCCTGCTCACAACTACAAAGCAGTGGATGCTCGTTATCACGCGCGTAGCGGTTAACTTGTTCAGCTTTGGTGTGGGCTACGTCAGCGCTGTAAACACCACATATACCTTTACCTTTTTCATGAACCTGAAGCATCACGTCGGTTGCTCTATCGCTATCCATATTAAAAAACGTCGTTAAAACTTCTATTACAAAGTCCATCGGCGTGTAGTCGTCGTTATTTAAAACAACTTTATATTTTCGCGGCGGCTGTAGCTTTTGCTTTTCACTGTCGCGAACTGTATCGATAACACCTGAATCTTTCATACCACTCATAATTAAATATAGTCTTGTCTTTGTAACTCAAGCAAACTTGAATAAAAAATAAATAAAATGTTAAAAAAATAACTCAAAACACTTGACTGGTTGGCTAAATAAACTACAGTCAAACGTAGATTGATTAAACCTTAGTCAGTCTAGCAAATAATACAATTTAGAATAACTAAATTAGTCAACTTATTGAAGGATGTAGAAGTATGGCTTGCGGTAAAGTTAAATGGTTCAACAACGCTAAAGGTTTTGGTTTCATCGTAGAAGACGGCTGCGAGAATGATATTTTCGCTCATTACTCAACAATTGTAATGGACGGTTATAAAACGCTTAAAGCTGGTCAAGATGTAACATTCGAATTAGAACAGGGACCTAAAGGTCTACACGCTAAAAATATTGCCCCAGATGGTGACATTATTGAGTGACTATTGTTTTGTTCGACTAAAGCGAGTGACCTTTTAAGATCCTCGCTTAATTCCTTAAGCATACTAACTTATCTCTTCTCCCCTATTTATTGCCTCTTTTAATTCAAATTCAACCCTTTTCCTTGAATTTATTTTATATACCCCAATGTTCTAAGAGTTGGTTGTTTAACTGCTTATTGGGCATGCTCAACCTCTAGCCCTTTTTATTTAAGCTTGTTACACTCTTGGTGCTAAAAATTGCGTATTAACGCAGCAACTAATCCAACTTGTCGCCTCTTTTATATGTACTAGGCTAAAGGCTGATTTATTTTTGTTAATTTTTTAGCTATAAATACAATTCCAGTTCGTCAGGTGTGACTATTCTGCTTTTATAAAAGAGCAACGCTGAGTACCAACACCTAACAAACTATTCATTACGAGCGTATGTATTCATTAACTTGTTTAATCATATGTACTCACTCATTAGTAATGATTTTCTTTGCATTGTTGAATAAGACCTTATTAGGTCTACTATCTAGGAATGATGATGACATCAAAAATTATCTATACAAAAACGGACGAAGCTCCGGCACTAGCAACTTACTCGTTGCTACCGATCATCCAAGCATATACAAATGCGGCCGGTGTTGAAGTTGAAACTCGCGATATCTCATTAGCAGGTCGTGTAATTGCTAGCTTCCCTGATTATTTAACACAAGAACAACGCATTGGTGATGCACTTGCTGAACTTGGCGAGCTTGCTAAAACACCAGAAGCAAACATCATCAAACTACCAAACATCAGTGCATCTGTACCACAGCTTCGCGCTGTAATTAAAGAGCTTCAAGCAAAAGGTTACGCTCTTCCAGAATACCCTGTTGAACCTAAAAATGATGAAGAAAAAGCAATTCAAGCTGCTTACGACAAAATCAAAGGCAGTGCAGTAAACCCAGTACTACGTGAAGGTAACTCAGATCGTCGCGCACCAGGTTCTGTAAAAGAATATGCACGTAACAACCCGCATTCAATGGGTGCGTGGAGCAAAGATTCAGAGTCTTATGTTGCAAGCATGAGCGAAGGCGACTTCTTTGGTTCAGAAAAGTCAGTAACTGTTGATACAGCCACTGATGTACGTATTGAACATGTTGCAACTAACGGCGACGTTTCTGTACTTAAACAAAGCACGCCTCTTTTAGCTGGCGAAGTTATTGATGCATCAAGCATCAGCGCTTCTAAGCTTCAAGCTTTCTTAGCTGCTGAAATTGACGCTGCTAAAGAAAAAGGTGTTTTATTCTCGCTTCACATGAAAGCGACAATGATGAAAGTATCTGATCCAATTATCTTTGGTCACGCTGTAAAAGTATTCTACAAAGATGTATTTGCTAAACACGGTGAGCTTTTTGAAGAGCTAGGTGTTGATGTAAATAATGGTTTAGGCGATGTATATTCTAAAATTCAAACATTAGACGATGCTAAGCGCGAAGAAATTGAAGCGGACATTCAAGCTGTTTACGCCAGCCGCCCTGCTATTGCTATGGTTGATTCTGACCGTGGTATTACAAACCTACACGTACCAAGTGACGTGATCATCGATGCTTCTATGCCTGCTGCAATCCGTTCAAGCGGTCAAATGTGGAATAACGATGGTAAATTACAAGACACTAGCTTTGTAATTCCAGATCGTTGTTACTCAGGTATTTACCAAGCAACTATTGATTTTTGTAAAGTAAATGGCGCGTTTGATCCAACAACTATGGGTAGCGTACCTAACGTTGGCCTTATGGCTCAAAAAGCTGAAGAATACGGTTCACACGATAAAACGTTTGAAGCTAAAGCTGACGGTTCTATCCGTGTTGTTGATGCAAATGGTAATACATTACTTGAGCACAGTGTTGAGCAAGGCGATATTTGGCGCATGTGTCAGGTTAAAGACGCACCAATCCAAGATTGGGTTAAGCTTGCAGTAAATCGTGCACGCGCAACAGGCGTTCCAGCTATTTTCTGGTTAGACGAAAACCGTGCACATGATGCAGAGCTAATCAAAAAAGTAAATAAATACCTACCAGATCACGATACAGCTGGCCTAGATATTCAAATTTTAGCACCGCTTGAAGCAACATTGTTCTCACTAGCGCGTATTAAAGAAGGTAAAGACACTATTTCTGTAACAGGTAACGTTTTACGTGATTACCTTACAGATTTATTCCCAATTTTAGAGCTAGGTACGAGTGCTAAAATGCTTTCAATTGTTCCACTTATGAACGGTGGTGGATTATTTGAAACTGGCGCGGGTGGTTCTGCACCTAAGCATGTTCAACAATTCGAAAAAGAAAACCACTTACGTTGGGATTCTTTAGGTGAATTTTTAGCACTTGCTGCATCGCTTGAGCACCTTAGCGTAACTACGGGTAACAACAAAGCACAAGTTCTTGCTGATACACTAGATAAAGCGACAGGCACTTTCTTAGCAGAAAACAAGTCTCCTTCACGTAAAGTGAAAGAAATTGATAACCGTGGTTCTCATTTCTTCCTATCTTTATTCTGGGCACAAGAACTTGCTAAGCAAAATGATGACAGTGAACTTAAAGCACAGTTTACTCAAATTGCTAGCGACCTTGAGTCTAATAAAGAACAAATCGTAAGTGAACTTAACGATGCGCAAGGCCCTGCAGTTGATTTAGGCGGTTACTTCCAGCCTAACGATGATGCAGCCTTTAAAGCGATGCGTCCAAGCACTACATTTAACGATATTCTTGCTAAATTAGTATAAATATTGGTTTAAATTTAAAAGCCGCTTACTTGTAAAAGTAAGCGGCTTTTTTATGTCTGTATCTTGTAAAAAAGGCCGCTATTTATAAAATAGCGGCCTTTAAATAATTAAATTTATTTTAATTATTTAGTATAAGCCCGTGGCATTTTTGAATCAGTCGTATAACGGTCACGCAGTTTATCTTGACGAGATTGTGTAGATACCTCAACGCCATTAATAAACATTTTGCTCACGTGGCTGCTTAGTTCAAACGGGTCATTACTCCACATTACTACATCAGCAGCTTTACCTACTTCAAGGCTACCTGCATTAATACCAAATACATCAGCAACGTTTGATGTAACCGCTTTTAACGCACCTTCTTGGCTCATACCATACGATACTGCATTACCAGCATCAAAACGCAGCTGATAAATGTTGTGACTTGCATCACCACCTACCGTTAATAATACTTTAACGCCTGCTTTTTCTAGCACACCTGCATTATCTAAACTCGCATGAAGCGAATCAAAACTTGCTGGTAAGCTGTCCATTGCACTAATAATCACTGGGATATTTGCTTTAGCAACGCGCTCTTTAACTACAACAGCGTCTTGTGCGCCGTTAAGTACTAAGTTAATACCAAATTGCTCTTTTACTTTAATAAGCTCAATAATATCTGCCGCACGTGATACGCCAACCACTAATGGCATTTCGCCACTGAGTACTCTTGCCATTACTTTGTCTTCAGTACTTGGCTTGTCGTCATCTTTTTTAGCTTTTTTACCGGCTTTCGTTTTGTGCTCATCAAGTTTATTAATCAGTGTTTGCAAAGTAAAAGCACGAGAGCCTTTACTGCGCTCACCTAAGTAAACAATTAAAGCCGCTTGTTTTTGCATGTCGCTGTCAAAACTACCACTTAAATCAACAACACTCGCAAGGCCTGAAAAAATGCTATCGCCGCCATGAGGGGTAATGACATCGCGTGTTACACCGCCTTTACGAGCGTAAGGGATTAAGCTTGAATGTGCGTTGTAAGCAAGACTTACGTCAAAATCAATACTGGCTTTTTCCTCGCCTGCATCGCGAGAGCCCGCAACTGCACTTACTTCAACTAAACCAAGTTGATTAATACTTGCAATAAAGCCAGGGGTTACAATTTGGCCCTTTGCATCAATAATTTGATCTACTTTAATTTCAGTTGGGTTAATCGCTGTGATTTTACCATCTGTCATTACAATGCTTGCCGCTTCTAATACACCTTGATCAGATGACGTATGCAATGTTGCATTAATAATTGCTAGCGATTGTGCGCTTACAGCACCAGATGCTAATAATCCTGCAGCAACCAGAGAAAGCGAAAACGAACGTGATAAATTTTTCATTCTGGGTGCTCCTTATTGTTGACCTAACATAAAATCACTTGTAGCTTGATACGCGCTGTCGTTTCTATCGTAAACTTTTGCACCATCAACAAACACTTGTTCAGCTTTAGCATAAACACTAAATGGGCTTTGATTCCAAATAACAACATCGCCCTGCTTACCCGCTTCTAGTGAACCTGTTTTGTCATCAATACCTAACGACTTAGCAGCGTTAGCCGTGATCCATTTAATAGCGTGTTGCTCAGAAATATCAAAACCGTTTTCGTTAGCACGGTACATAACCTTGCCAGCTTCTTGGTTTAAGCGCTGAATAGTGGTATCTGAATCTGAGTGGACAACTGCACATGAATTTTTAACAGCATCAACAATAGCTACGTTTTCTTGAACCATGTCGTAGGCTTCCATTTTAAAACCCCACCAGTCTGGCCAAAGTGCAGCACACGAGCCATTCTCAGCAAGTAGGTCAGCAATTTTATATGCTTCTACACCGTGATGGAATGTACCCGCGTCGTAATTGAATTCTTTTGACAGGTCAATCATCATTGCCATTTCTTCAGCTTTATAACAATGATTATGAATACGTACTTCGCCCTCAAGCACACCACGAAGCGTATCGTGTTTAATATCACGTACTGGTGCTTCTGGGTTTAAACCTGCTTCATAATCGGCATCGTACTTATCCCATGCACGTTTGTATTCAGCGGCTTCAGCCCACGCCATACGATAACCAGCCATATTACCCATACGAGTTGAAGGCAATACACCTTGACGACCATAAACACGTTTAGGGTTTTCACCACACGCCATTTTTAAACCATACGGCGCCTCTGGAAATTTCATACCTTGCATAGTGTGTGCAGGGACGTTTTTAAGCGTAACGCCGCGTCCACCAAATAAGTTAGCTGAGCCTGGTAAAATTTGTAGAGAAGTAATGCCGCCTTCGCGTGCACGATTAAAGCCTGGATCTTGTGGCCAAACAGAATGCTCAACCCACACTTCTGCAGTGTTAGGGCTGGTCATTTCGTTACCATCTTGATGCGACTCAACCGAAGGGCTTGGGTATGCACCTAAATGTGAATGTACGTCAATAATACCCGGTGTTACCCATTTGCCTTGTGCATCAATTGTAATATCAGCAGTAGCAGTTAAGTCTTTACCAACTTGTTGTACTTTGCCGTCAACAAGTAATACATCAGCCTCATCTAAACGCTCACCAGTACCTGTAAGTACTGTTGCATTTGTAATAAGTGTGCTTGATGTAGAAACGGGCTGATAAGTGCTTGGGTAAGGATTTTTGTTGATTGTTATTTTATCGTCTTGCGGGCCGTTTTCTTGGCAACCTACAAGTGCAGCAGCTAAGCCAACTGCTAATAAAGAAGGTGCAAATTTTTGCATGTTGTTTGGATCTCCTGTTTTTTTGCTACTTTAGCGAAAGCTAAGGAATAAAGCCAAAAAAACAGGTGAAAACGCAGTTAATTAAGATGAATATCTGTAATTATTTCTTTATATAATTGTTATACAACTTTTCAAGCGCACCTTCGGTTGTAAGCGATGGATCTTTACTAATAAAGTGCTTAACCGTACGCGTTACAAAATCAGAGTTTTGCTTATGTAACTTAGAAAAATCTTTAATAATTGTATTACCGTCTTTAGCTGCAGTTACTTTGTCATGACGATGACGATACTGGCTTAGCGCTTTATTAAAATCCCCTTGGTAGTCTTCAACCAAAATTTTATAAAAGTCACTTTTTTGTACGTTTAAATCATTAATGCAGTAATTTAGCGCCTCTTTAAAGTCGGTAAATATCATGCCTTCTACATCAAACTCTTTTGTTTTTTCACGTACTGCTACTTTGGCATCTTCTGTGGCATAGCTAAAACCAGTAAACGCTAAACGCTCAGCGGCTTCTTTACCTAATTTCATACCCGCTTGAATACTATGCGCAAACTCATCGCTCATATCGCCAAGTTCGTTTTCTTCCCACATGTTATAAACACGCAGAGGTTTTGCATATTTAGTGGCAAGCTTTTTTTTCATTTTAGTAAAGCGCTCATCAATCGTCATCAGCCTTTCGTTATGTAAAAGTGCATGGCACTCATAACACGCAGGAATAGATATAAAATCAGCTTCTTCACCTAAATCAACAATGCTTTGTAGCATATGCAGCGGCGGACAATGGTCGCGCTCTGTCGCTTCACAGCCACAATAAAAACACTGGTTAAAATGCTGCTGATCGCAAGCGTATGCTTGCTGATAATAACTGGCTAACGTTTTGCTCACCGTTGCTCCTAAAAAATACGACTAAATTATGGGGGCGATAATAACAGCCTGAAAAAATAAGTCATACCAATTACATTAAATTAGTAATCTATTATTGCGCTAATAAAGTAGCGCAATAACAAGGCGAAATTATAACGTGTAGTTGCTATCACTAATTGCTCCCTGCATTGCTCTACCTCCTGTATCCATGCACTCGTACACGAACAACTTTTAACGCAGTGAGTGCGCTATTTAATGCGATAGAATGATTGTTTTTTAATTGGTATCAGTAGCTATATTTAAATCACGGCCGCTATTAAACCAAACAAGCCACCAAACACACCACCCCATACTACAAGCCAGCCTAAGTGCTCGCGGATCATGGTTTGAATAATCTCTTTAACCATTTTTGGGGTAAGCTCATCTAAGCGCTCATCAACTAATTTAAGTACTGTTTTATGTAGGCTCTCTGCGCTATTACCTTGTGAGAGTGTTTGGCTTACTAATGCTTTAAAGTCGTCAGTTTGGGAAATCTCACTAAGCGACAATTGCATTTTTTCAATAAACTTTTCACGCATTGGCTCTATTGCTGCTGTGCCGCCAAACATCCCAAGCATGCTACCAAACTGAGATTGCTCTATTACCTCTAACAAATTGTCGAATGCGGGGTTTAAATCAACATTACTAATTATTGGCTCAAAATCGATATTGGGCTGCGCTTTATTGAGTAAATTATTAATTTTTTGCTCTGAAAAAAACTCCGTTAATATTAAGTTTCTAATTGCGATTTTAAAGCTTTCAAACTTAAGCGCTATAACGCCTGAGCCATATAAAAACGGGACTTTTTCAAACAACATATGAATCGCTAATAAATTAGTTACCGCGCCAGAAAGTGCAAATAAACCAACTGATAACACAATTGCTTGGTTAAACATAAAACCTACAACAACACATAAACCCGCTAGCAAATTGGTTATTAAACTTTTGTTCATTTTTACTCCATTACAGTAAGTGTAATTTTTATGCAATATAGTCATTAATTTTACAACGTTTAGATTGTTAAATTAATACCTTTTTGCCATAGTTTAAGTATCTGTTTAAAAGGCGAGCAATTGTTATGTGGAAAACAGTAAATGAGCACATCAGCCAAGCCATTAATTTTGACTTTAAACACACCTATAAACGCCAATTACAAAGTACAAATACCGACAAACTATTTCATATTACCAATGGTACGCATAACTTCTTCGTTAAAATAGCATTAAAAAGCGAACTCGAGCGTTTAGAAAGTGAATTTATTGGCTTAAAGCTTTTAGCGCAAAATAGTAATTTTAAAGTCCCTAAATGTATTACAACCGGTGCAAATATAGAGTTTTCGTTTATTGTTTTACAGTGGCTTGTTTTAGATAAACAACCCCACAACACGTGGGCAACTATGGGAAGCAGCCTCGCTAAAATGCATCAAAAGCACGACCAAGCCATGTTTGGTTTTGATGTAGACAACTATATAGCCACTACCATACAACCTAATCGTTGGCACAAAAAGTGGGATGTATTTTACGCCGAAGAACGTATAGGGTGGCAATTACAGTTAATCGCTGAGAAAGGCATTAACTTTATTGAACCCGAGCGCTTAATTAATGCCGTTAAAGAACAGCTGCATAGTCATCAAGTTGAGCCTTCATTACTGCATGGCGATTTTTGGCGTGGCAATATGGGCTTTTTAAAAGCAGAGCCAACATTATTTAACCCGGCTTGTTATTATGGTGATCGGGAAGTGGATATTGCAATGAGCGAACTATTTGCGCCACTTCCAAAAGACTTTTATAGCGCCTATAACCAGCACTACCCGCTTTCTCAAAATTACGAAAAACGTAAGTTAATATACCAGCTATACCCTATTTTAAATCACGCTAACATCTTTGCCGGTCACTATCTTACTGAAGCTAAACAACATATAGAAAAACTGGTGTTTGAAGGTATAAAATAAGTGTCATAAGCTGCATTTCAGCACTATATTTAATGAGTAAGTAGGCGTTCATCTGTAAGCGATTAAGTTGAATCTAACTTAATTATTTATAACTGGAGTGATTATGAAAGATTTTTTATCACAACGAATAACGTGCCCACACTGCGGACACCACATACATTTAGACTTAGACGCAAGCATGGGCGATCAAGACTACATAGAAGATTGCACTGCCTGCTGTAACCCAATTCATTTAAATATGCATATAGATCATGCTAACAATAAATTAGAGCTACACGTAGACAGTGACGACGAACAAATATTTTAACTTAAGCCTGATGGCGTAAGTAGTTTTCTACCGTATTTACAATAGTGTAAGTTTGCTGATCAACTTCAATATTAAACTTGTCACCCACTTGCGCTGCACCAATGTTTGTAATGGCGAGCGTTTCCGGAATTAGGTGTAACCAAAAACCTTGTTCATCAACTTCGCCCACGGTTAAGCTTGCGCCATTTATCGCAACAAACCCTTTATATAACACATACTTTTGCCACTCTTTTGGCAAGCTGAGTTGTATTTTGCAGTTATTCTCAAGCTTCACTATTTGAGAAATTTGTGACGTACAATGAATATGCCCAGACACTATATGCCCACCTAGCTCAGTACCAAACGTAACAGAGCGTTCGTAATTAACTAAACTACCTAGCTCAAGCAGTCCTAAATTAGTTAACTTTAGGGTTTCGTCAATCACATCAAAATGCACTTGCGCTACCACATCGTGATTACTTAGCTCAACTTGCACAACTGTTAAACAACAGCCATTAATAGCAATACTTGCGCCTAAATCTAAATGCTTAACGTACTCATCGCTCACCGATACAACTAAGCGTAAAACACCGTCTGTTTGAGTCTTAGAGACCACCGTAGCTTGCGTTTGCACTATTCCTGTAAACATAAAATCACTTTAAATTATTACAAAGTGCTAGTTTAACGTATCAACTCATAAAATCATTCACTACTGTGATTTTTATTTAAACCCCAATAGATTACAATTACGCCCTATTTTATCAACTAGCTGTTTTTATGACCTTTTGCAATTGGGAAGCCAAGCGTTTACTTTCCCTCGCTTTACCTGTTTTTTTAGCGCAAGTTACACTTATTTTAATGTCGGTCGTCGACACAATTATGGCAGGCCAAGTTAGCCCTACTGACTTAGCTGCACTGTCTATTGCAACAGGAATATGGAACCCTTTATTACTTGGCCTTCAAGGTATTTTATTAGCGCTTACTGGTATTATTGCGCAGTTTTCGGGCAGTGATGACCGCAAAGGCATTAGCCACTATTTTCAACAAGCGCTTTATTTAACCGCTATTTTGAGCTTTACAGGCTTTGGAATTGCCCATTTAGCAGATGCTATTATTTTTAAGCTCGATACAACGCCTGCAATTGCAAACCTTGCCATTGACTACATTCACTTTGTGAAATGGGGTGTATTTGGATTTTTAATTTTTACGGTATACAGAAACGTTACCGAAGGTATGGGAATGACCAAGCCCGCGTTTTACATAAGCCTATTAGGTTTAGCTGTTAATATTCCGGTAAATTATATTTTCATAAATGGCTTATTTGGTTTTCCTGCTTATGGCGGCGCGGGCTGTGGCATTGCCACTGCAATTGTTTTAACTGTTATGGCAATAGCACAAGTCACTTACTGCCAAATGAGTAAAAAAGTAGATGCTAAAGGCCTGCTTTCATCATTCGAAAAACCTAATTTCACTACCATTGGTATTATTACTAAGTTAGGTATACCAATTTCACTCGCCACCTTTTTTGAAGTCACTTTATTTGCGTGTATACCGCTATTTATAGCGCATTTAGGTGCAGTAGCTATATCGGGGCATCAAATAGCAGCCAGTGTAACTACATTGCTATTTATGATGCCGCTGAGCCTATCAATCGCTATCAGCATTCGTATAGGTAACTTATACGGCCAAAAGAACATGACTCAATTAAAAGTTGCGGTTTCTACCAGCTATATTTTAGCCATTGCTGTGGCGTTATTTTTAGCGCTTATTACGTTTGCCGGTCGTGATTTAATTAGCCAACTGTATACCGACAGCCCTGCTGTTATGGCATTGGCTTCATCAATTATGATTTTAGCGTGTATTTACCAATTACCTGATGCACTTCAAGTTGCAGCAAATGGCATACTCCGTGGGTTAAAATACACCACGCCTATATCGTATATTACGTTTATATCGTATTGGTTAATCGGCTTTTGTTTAGGTTACGTATTGGCAAGAACAGACATAATTGTGCCAGCTATGGGGCCACACGGTTTCTGGACTGGGATAATAGTGGGACTTAGTGTCGCTGCTATTTTATTAATGCTAACGGTAAAAAAACGTCTAAAATATGAATTTCTTAAAATTGATGCACTCAATCAAAACTAATAAACTCAGCCTTAAAACATTACCAGCTACTTTGCTGGTAATGTGTTTTTTAACGCTTACTGGCTGCAACAAACCACAAAGTAGTATAAACGTTACTTATATTGAACGCTTAAGTAGCACAGTTGATACAAGCCCAACACAGCCTGCGCCACTCAAGCAACTCCCCTTACTGCAGCCTACCCCAATAGCACAAAGTGACTTAACACTGAGCATTGTTGAGCTTGCAGGCATTAGCCAATGTAAGCTTAACGTGCTTATAAGTGAGCACAATAACCAATTAGGAAAAACCGCCAGCGCTGCTGGGCAATTAAAATATCAAATAAACTTTATTAAAAGTGCACAGGTTTGCTTAAACACGCTTGATAAAAATAGTCCTAGTTACACAAAAATACTCGCAGCCAAAAACTACAAAGAAACACACCTAATGCACTTTTTTAACACCATGTTATTTAAAGAGCCTGAGCTAAATCGTACTTGGCAACTCACTTCAAACGAGCTTACTACTGAACCTGCTGGTTTTAGTGATACCGTACTTGCGCTAAAGCAACTTGTACTCATTAAGCAACAAATTAAGGCTAAAGAATTTAGTGAAATTAATAGCGATTCTATTTTTAGTGCACTCGAGCAGCTTAATAAATTTCAATTTAACCAAGCACTCATTCAATCGGCCCGTAAACAGGTAGTGTTAAATAACAACGCCACGCAGTTTGTAAAAACACTAAACTTGAATACCCTATGCCCTCAGGGTAAAAATAATAAAAGCGCAAAAATCGTAAACAACGTATTTCAAAAGTTTTACCTAAAAGAAATTCAGCCCTATCAAGCGCAGTTAACTGGTTATCTAGAGGTACTACAACCGCTTTATAATGAGCTTTGGTTTAACGAAAGTATCTCAAGTCCTAAAATTAATAACTTAGTCAAAACGGACTCAGCAAGTAACTTACTGAACTTACTAAAAAGCTCAGCTAAAAAACACGTGGTTTGGTGGCAAGGTTTTTATAAAACGTGTGAAATAAGCCCAATATGAATAAAAAAACGGCAAATAAACTCAAAAACAACAAACTTGCTTGATTCACCAACCGCCACGCTATATATTAGCCGCCGTTGTTAAGCAATTAACACCTACTTAAATAAAGTAATACGACTGTAGCTCAGTTGGTTAGAGCACTACCTTGACATGGTAGGGGTCGGTGGTTCGAATCCACTCAGTCGTACCAACATTAATGAAACGTATAATCGAAGGAAAGAGCACTACCTACTCTTGACCACCCGGTCCAAAGGTCAGTAGTTCGAATCCACTCATTCGTACCAAAATTTAAGTAAAATAAATAAAAGTACATCTGAAGGAAAAAGCACTACCTACTCTTGATCACCCGGTCCAAAGGTCAGTAGTTCGAATCCACTCAGTCGTACCAAATTTATTCTAATATCACAGAATAAATTTATTTAAGAATTCAAAAATTGTACGACTGTAGCTCAGTTGGTTAGAGCACTACCTTGACATGGTAGGGGTCGGTGGTTCGAATCCACTCAGTCGTACCACTTCAAAGTAATGAAAAAAACTTAAGTAAAAGCACTACCCACTCTTGATCACCCGGTCCAAGGGTCAGCAGTTCGAATCCACTCAGTCGTACCACTTCAAAGTAATAAAAAACCTAAGAAAAAGCACTACCCACTCTTGATCACCCGGTCCAAGGGTCAGCAGTTCGAATCCACTCAGTCGTACCACTTAAAAGTAATGAAAAAAACCAAAGAAAAAGCACTACCCACTCTTGATCACCCGGTCCAAGGGTCAGCAGTTCGAATCCACTCAGTCATACCAGTTCACAACAATAATAAAATACCTCAAAGAAAAAGCACTACCCACTATTGAACACTCAACTTCAACAGTTAATCATTAATTAACGATCGCTTACAACCAGGTTATAGCTTTATTTCTTGTAAATTATCCTTGTGAGTTTTGTTGACATTTCATGATTAAAATTCATTCAATTTACGGGGGGGTAATCGTGCGCGATTTGTAACCTATTGGGCTCGGTAACGGCTTCTGCGTTACTCTGATGGCTTACATTCTTGTAAGAATAAGTAAAAATCGAGTAACAAAGAGTCAATAACCGCACTGTATAGGCGATGTTTTGATTAAAAAACAACACATACAGCTGCAAATTCAACCTCTAAGATCAACAGCCTCTAGTCTATTTTATTTAGTAATTCATAACCTGCAAGTACATCACTCAACTCCTCGTCAATGGTACTTTGACGCAGAGTATTAAACTCACTCGAAAGCTTATCAAGTAGCTCTTCAATATTTTTTTCAGCGCGTTGCATTGCGCCAAGACGGCTGCTATTTTCGCTGACCAACGACTCGGCACATGCACGATAAAGAGAAATAAAAATATACTCGCGGATCAATGCCCTTATTGTTGTAGAGTGCTTACAGAGTACTTCTGGCAAAGCTTTAGTTGGCCATAAAATATTTTTAAAATTATCTCGCCATTGCTCGTCAAGTGGGAGTAATCGCTGAGACACACATTCATAAAGCGCGCCTTGTTTAGGTTGATTATAAAACACCAATACACGGCAACCAGGATTAAGAACCAAGCTTGATTCACTGTCTATTTGAATTTGCCTAACTAAGGTATCTATATCGTGAACACTCACTGGCACTGTGTATACTTTTACTAAATTAAAGCCGGCATCGGTAAGTCGAGATGCAGCACGTGCGCCTACTACCCAAATTAGAGGTGGCTGGGTCTCGTTACTTAGCGCTTTAATTGTAAAGTCGGTGATACTTTCATTAAATTGCCCTACCAACCCTTGATCTGAGCCGAATATGATCACACCCACTCTGCTTTCATTTAAATTTTTGGGTTGTGGTGAAAATTGAGATGACATGTCATCACGCAAACTCGCACTTAATCCTAACTCAACTGCCCGGTAGTAATCGGTCAATGAGCTAATCGATTTTTCATATTGCCCAATACTCGAGGCAGCAAGTGCCTTCATCGTTTTTACAACGCCTTGTAAATCACTTGCACTGGCTATTTTATGGCGTAAATTAGCGGCACTATTGCTCATGTTGTTATTGCCTTGTTTTCAGACTCAAAATCAACAAGTGCGCGCTTAGCCAACTCAACAATTGTTTGTCGATCGTCATCACTTAAGCTTTTAGCGGTATCAAATCTATCACACAAAGTATCGTCTAACTGCGCAACTGCTTTTTTAAGAATATTTTTTGCGTCGTTTATTTTTAGCAGTTCAATCGAATCTAAAAAGCCATTACTGAGTGCGAGTAATAGCATAATTTGCTCAGGCACTGGCATAGGTGATGATTCAGATTGATGTAAGCTCGCTCGAATTCGCCGTCCATGTTCAATTATACGCCGTGTATCATCATCAAGTCGGGCACCAAAACGAGCAAAGGTTTCTAGCTCTTCAAATTGAGCATATGCAAGCTTTAGATCGCCAGCAACTGCACGAAATGCAGCACGCTGTGCTTTACCGCCCACACGAGAAACCGACTTACCAACGTCAACGGCTGGTAATACACCTAGAGCAAATAATGAGGGTGATAAATAAATTTGTCCGTCGGTAATCGAAATTAAATTAGTTGGAATATAGGCTGAAATATTTTGAGCTTCGGTCTCTATAATGGGGAGTGCGGTCAAGGAACCACCGCCACGTTCTTTATTTAAATGGGTCGCACGCTCTAGTAATCGTGAATGAATATAAAAAATATCCCCAGGAAATGCTTCTCGTCCGGGCGGTCGTCGTAACAACAAAGACAACTCGCGGTAAGCTCTTGCGTGCTTAGTTAAATCGTCATATACAATAAGTACATCACGTCCTTGCTCCATAAAATATTCTGCAATACTGGTTGCAGCGTAAGGCGCTATATACTGTAAGCCCGGTGGCTCATTACCCTCTGTTGCAACAACAACCGTATAAGCCATTGCATTTTGCGCGCGTAATATTGCTATTGATTTAGCGACCGTTGATGCCCGCTGACCAATAGCGCAATAAATACAAATTACATTTTGTTCTCGCTGATTTAAAATCGTGTCTATGGCTATAGCTGTTTTACCTGTTTGCCTGTCACCTAAAATAAGCTCTCGTTGTCCTCGCCCTATTGGGATCATCGCATCAATTACAATAAGTCCGGTTTGCAAAGGCGTAGTAACAGGAGAGCGGTCCATAATTGGTGCAGCTGGACGCTCTATTGGTAAACGCTGCTCGGTTTGTATAACGCTTCCACCGTCTAGTGCCTCGCCAAGTGGGTTTATCACTCGCCCTAATAGCGCATTGCCAACCGCTACATCCATTACACGACCACTGCGGCGCACTTCATCCCCAGCTTGTAAGTGGGCGTATTCACCTAAAAGCACAACACCGACTTCTTTTTCATCAATATTAAACGCAATTCCAAGCACATTACCGGGAAATATAATTAGTTCCTCAAAGCCAACGCCAGGTAATCCCGACACCTTCGCAATACCCGTTGATACACTGGTAATAATACCAACTTCATGTAAGTTCAATTTTGAGTTAACTGTTTTTAGCCCTTGCTGAATGTGCTTAAATACATCACCAAACGCGTTTCTTAAACTGTGTATTTTTGTGTTTTTATTTTGAGTGTTTTCGCTAAGGTTACTCATCACTTATCAACAGGTTGAGAAGTTGTAGGCTGAGCTGTTTTTTGTTTTAGTAGCATATCAACTTCCTGCTCGATTGATTGTAAGTAATCGTCAATACTCCACACCAGCTTTTGTCCATTGACACATAACTCAATCCCGCTGATAAGGCTCTCATCGGTGGTGAATTTAATGGTAATATCTTTTGAAAACACAGTATTAATAGCATTCTTAAGTGCTAAACGCTGAGATTCAGTTAGCTCAAACGCACTTTGAATTAAGGCAGGTACAAATTCACTATTTGTACTTAGCGCCTGCGCTAAAGTGGTTTTTTTGTCGTCATCAAGCTTATATAAGCGCGCTGTAAACACCTCACATATTTGTTGTTCTAAAGTTGTTGATGCCAGTTCAGTTAAGGTTTTGCGACTAATAGCAAATACCTCTTGCTTAACTTTTCGACTTAAAGACTCCTTTAAATTATCAGTCTCTTTTACTATATTTTGTTGATATTTAGTGCCCCAGCTTTGGACTCTTTTTTGCGCCTCTAACATAAGTGTTTGCTCTGCTTGCTTAGCACTCACGCTTACTTGTTGCATCTTTTGTGTACGTTGTTGTTCAAACTCTTCATTTTTCAGAAAAAACTTTTCACGCTCCGCCAGTGCTTCATTTTGGTTTGTTTCAGCATCGTCTAACTCAGCGGCTATACGCTCTTCTCGCTTATCAATAGCGTGCAAAATTGGTTTATATAAATAGCGTTTTAGTAACCACACCAAAATTAAAAAATTAACCACTTGGGCTGCAACTGTAAACCAATCAATTAGCATGGTTTAACTTCCTGCAGCTTGTGCGATAGCGTAGTTCCAAAACGGATTGGCAAAAATAAGAATCATCGACACGACAAAACAGTATATTGCGGTCGATTCAATCATCGCAAGCCCTACAAAGAGCGTGCGCGTAATAGTTGCTGATGCATCAGGTTGCTGTGCTAATGCACTCAATGCCGTTGCTACTGCTTTACCTTCGCCAAGCGATGGACCTAAACAACCAAAACTAATTGTAATTCCTGAAATAACGATTGATGCCATTGCGATCATTGTCATGCTATCCATGTTCTCTCCAAGTATGATGTGTAGAAATACGTGATTAATTAACTCGTTGTTTGGCTGGTTTTACTGAGCGCGTAGCCGCAGCAATATAAACGGCGGCTAAAATAGTAAAAATATAAGCCTGTACTAAGCCTGTAAGCAAACCCAGTGCCGTCATTACGATTGGGAATATAAAGGGTGTAATGGTTAACAAAATGCCAATGATCATTGCCCCGCTCATCATGTTGCCAAATAACCGCACAGCCAGAGCAAGTGTCCGTGATAATTCGCTAATAATATTAAATGGCAACATAATAAAAGTAGGAGCCATATAAGATTTTAAGTAATTGCCAAGCCCTTGTTCACTGATACCAAATAAAGGCACTGCAATAAATACGGTGAGCGCCAGTGCTGCTGTAGTCGATAACGACGCCGTGGGTGGCTCATAACCCGGAACAATGGTAAACATGCTCGCGGTTACTAAAAATAAAAACAGTGTGCCTAAAAAGCCAAGGTATTTTTTAGCGTCATTCAAGCCTACGTCTTCAATTTGTTGTGTGATCCCCGTTACTATAATTTCTAAAAAATTTTGCCAACGAGAACGCTTTAACGTGGTTGAAAGCTTACGGGTTATCAATATCGAACTAATCACCAAAACCAACATTAAAACCCAAGTGAAAACGATGGTTGCATTGAGTTTTAAAAAACCATTTTGCCAATAAATAACCGTATCAGGACTCAGGTGCATGATGTGTCACCTTTGCTAAATGAGAGGTTGATGCAGTACGGGAAACATAAGTGGTAATAAAACGGGCTATCAAAAAGCTAAATAAACACAGTGGTAATTGCAACCAAGATCTTGATAATAAGTCACTCGTCATCACAATATAAAAGCCACTTAAAGTAATTCCCATGCGTATAAATAAACTCAGCACAACCCATAGCGCTGGGTGAGTCGATACCATACTTTTTTGCACCGTCCACCACAGGCCACCAAAAAATAAGGCACCAAGCATTAGACCTACACTAACAATAATTAATACGCCGACTAGCTCATGCATCTTCGTCATCCTTTTGCTCTTGATGTATCGCGCTGTCTTCTTTGCTCATCCAGTGCCACGCGTTAAAGCACCCAAGCGCCAAACCCGCCACCAATAAAGCCAATGTCCATGACCGCTCAGTGGCATAATGCGAATCTATATACACACCTAAACTTGCACCAAGTATGGTAGGCACTGCAACCGACCAACCAATGAGGCCCATCATTCCTAAACCAAACCATATTTTTTGATGAGAGTTAAGCCTTGCTTTTAGCTTACGCTGGGCTTTTATTTCTACTTGTTCTGCAAGTGTTGATGAACTGCTTTGTGAGTCTTTTGAACCTAGGTCGTCTTTTTTGTTTGTCATAAATAAATAGCTTTTAGTGGTTAAAGTCGAAAACGATTTAAAAAGCTACTTTCTAATTTAGCCATCACTGTTCTTACTTGTTGTGCTTGTTCATTGAGTGCCAAAAACTCTTTATCTACAGCGCTGCGAAGTGTTGCCAGATCAGTACCTAATATGGCACTTCGCACCGATACCAGCACAGTGTTTCCTGTTTTAATTAATACGCCCTCATCTACGGCTACAAATATCTCACCGTCTTTTTCGCAATTAAATGTCAAAATACCTGGGGTTAGAGGCGCAATACAGTCAAGGCGATTGGGTAAAAATCCGTACGATCCTTCGCTTGTTTCGGCAACAACATGAGTCACATCATGCCTGTCGAAAAATATCTCATACGGCAGCAATAATTTAAGGTGTATCTGAGTTTGCGTCACCGCTTGTATCCTCATTATTATTTACTGTGGATTTTATTTTGACCTCACTTATGGCACCTATCATATAAAGTGCACTCTCTGGCACGTTTTTAAATTCATCATTTAAAATGCGTTCACACCCATCTAGCGCATCATCAAGGCTAACAAGTTTGCCTTTATAACTAGTAAATTGCTCTGTTGTAAAAAATGGCTGAGTAAGAAAACGCTCTAAACGCCTTGCGCGTCCAACAATGTTGCGGTCCTCAACTGATAACTGTTCAAGCCCTAACATAGCAATAATATCTTTGAGTTCATTGTATTGCGCTAAGGTGCTACGTACCTTTTGTGCAAGTAAGTAGTGGCGCTCTCCCACAACCCCGGGGCTCGCCATTTTTGAATTAGATTGCAGGGGATCTATAGCCGGAAATAATCCTTCGCTTGCGCGTTTACGAGAGAGCACAATAGAAGCCGATAAATGCGAAAATGTATGAACTGCGGCCGGATCGGTAAAATCATCGGCAGGTACATACACCGCTTGAATAGAAGTAATAGCACCATTTTGTGTATTGGCAATTCGCTCTTCTAACCCAGCAAGCTCTGTGCCCATAGTAGGCTGATAACCAAGCCTTGAAGGCATTTGCCCCATTAAGCCCGATACCTCAGAGCCTGCCTGAATAAAACGAAATATATTGTCGATTAGCAACAGCACATCTCGCTGCTCATCATCACGAAAATACTCAGCCATAGTTAAAGCTGCATGCCCCACCCTAAAACGACTCCCTGGTGGCTCGTTCATTTGCCCAAAAATCATCGCCATGTTTGGCAAAACGCCCGCGTCTTTCATTTCGCGATAAAGCTCTTCGCCTTCACGGCAACGCTCACCTATGCCACAAAATAGGCTAACACCTTTGTGCTTGCCCACCATATTGTGAATCATTTCAGTCAATAACACTGTTTTGCCAACACCTGCACCGCCAAACAATCCCGCTTTGCCACCACGTTCTAACGGCACCAGCAGATCAATTACTTTTATACCGGTTTCAAAAATCTCTGATTGGGTTGACCGTTCGGTTAATGGCACTGGCTTATTATGTACAGAGCGCCACTGAACATCTTTAAGCTCACCACCGCCATCAAGCGTGTTACCAAACACATCAAACATTCTCGATAAGGTTCCTTTACCAACAGGGGTAAGTAACGGTCCGCCACTGTCAACAACTTCCATGCCACGCGCAAGTCCTTGTGTAGGCGTGAGCGCAATTGCTCTTACATGATGCTCATTGCGCTGCTCTAGCACTTCAAAAATACACTGTTTATTTTCGCCAGCACTAAGCATTGAATTAATCGCAGGTAGCTTTGTGTCAAAACGCACGTCAATTACGCTGCCGCGTATAGCGGTAATTGTACCGAGATTTTCAAATTTACTAATCGTGGATTGAGCTACAAAATTCATTGATGCGCCTGCCACTGCCAATTACGAATTTCAGGGAGATCTTGCCCATGCTTATTAATATATTTTTTATGCTCAACAAGCTTTTCTTCAAGCTGTTTTTTTAGTGCGTCTCTTTTTGTACCCAAGTTTGGCAGGCGTTCCAGTGTATCTAACACTAAATGAAAACGATCAATCTCGTTTAATACCGTCATATCAAAAGCAGTTGTAATAGTGCCTTCTTCTTTATACCCGCGAACATGAATATTATGATGATTATTACGCTTGTACGTAAGCCTATGAATAAGCGTTGGGTAGCCATGAAATGCAAAAATAACCGGCTTATTAATAGTAAACAGAGTGTCAAAATCCTCTGCGATTAACCCGTGAGGATGTTCGGTATTAGGCTGTAAACGCATCAAATCAACCACGTTAACAACCCGGATTCTAAGATTACTAAAATGCTCGAGTAAAATCATAACGGCTGCCATCGTTTCCAATGTAGGCACATCACCACAACAAGCCATCACCACATCAGGTGTTGCATCTACGCTATTACCCGCCCATTGCCAAATGCCAATCCCTGCCTCGCAATGTTTAACAGCTGCCACCATATCTAACCATTGCGGCGCAGGATGCTTGCCTGCAATAACGACATTAACGTAATGACGACTTCGCAAACAATGATCCATTACCGACAGCAAGCAGTTAGCATCAGGCGGTAAATAAACGCGCACAATTTCAGCTTTTTTATTAATAACATGATCGATAAAACCCGGATCTTGATGGGTAAAACCGTTGTGATCTTGTCGCCATACATGCGATGCCAGTAAATAATTAAGTGAAGCGATTTTTTTACGCCATGGTAAACCTGCCGCCACTTTTAACCATTTAGCATGTTGATTAAACATCGAGTCAATAATATGAATAAACGCTTCATAACTATTAAACAAACCATGGCGGCCGGTTAATAAATATCCTTCAAGCCAACCTTCGCATTGATGTTCACTCAGCATTTCCATTACTCTGCCACTAGGCGAAAGCTGCTCATCGTTGCTATGGGTTGCTGCATTCCACTGTCTATCGGTTACCTCTAACAGTGCACCTAAACCATTGGATACTGTTTCGTCAGGTCCAAATACTCTAAAATTACGTTGCTCGTCATTAAGCTCAACTATATCTCTCAAAAATGGACCTAAAACTCTGGTATCACCAATTCCTCGTATACCGGGAGAGATTACTTCGCATGCATAATCGCGAAAATCAGGCATATGCAAATCTTCTAGCAGCAACCCACCATTCGCATGAGGATTTGCTCCCATACGGCGATTCCCCGTTGGGGCCAATTCAGCAAGCTCTGGTAATAAACGCCCTTGTGAATCGAAAAGTGTTTCTGGATGATAGCTACGCAGCCAGCTTTCTAATAATTGCAAATGATCTGGATGAGCTGATGGGCTAGAAATAGGAACCTGATGCGCACGCGATGTTCCCTCTATCTGAAAACCATCTACGAGCTTTGGACCCGTCCACCCTTTAGGTGAAATGAGGATAATCATTGGCCAACGTGGACGAGTTGGATCGTTATTATCGAGAGCATCTTTTTTTATTTTTTTTATTTGATGTATTGCGACATCAAGTGCTTTAGCCATAGCCTGATGCATTAGCTCAGGCTCATGTCCTTCAACAAAAATAGGGCTCCAGCCATAACCGAACATTAATTGCTCTAATTCTTCACGGGTAATACGCGCTAAAACGGTAGGATTGGCAATTTTATACCCATTCAAATGCAATATAGGGAGAACAGCACCGTCACTGATAGGATTAAGAAACTTATTAGAATGCCATGCAGTTGCAATAGGCCCTGTTTCTGCCTCACCATCACCCACCACACAAGCAACTATTAAGTCTGGATTATCAAATACAGCTCCAAACGAATGACTCAAAGAATAGCCCAGCTCGCCACCTTCATGAATCGAGCCCGGACACTCGGGCGACACATGACTAGGAATGCCACCGGGAAACGAAAACTGCAAAAACAGTTTTTGCATACCTGCTTTATCTTGGCTTATATCAGGGTAAATTTCACTGTAGGTCCCCTCAAGATAAGTATTAGCAACCATAGCTTGCCCGCCATGCCCTGGGCCAGATACATAAATCATATTTAGATCGTGTATTTTAATAATGCGATTTAAATGCGCATAAATAAAATTTTGCCCGGGTGTTGTTCCCCAGTGCCCAAGCAACATATTTTTAATATCACTTAGTATCAGTGGGCGCTCTAAAAGTGGGTTATCGCATAAATAAATTTGACCTACCGACAGGTAATTCGTGGCACGCCAATATGCGTCAATTAACTCTAATTCTTTTGATGTTAATGAAGGAAGAATCATATGCAGGGTTTCCATCTTGTCGCATCCAAAAATGCTTAAGCCATGCTCTATATAAGAGCATGGCGAGGATTAGCCAGCGCACTAACTACGCAGTGGTAGTTATGTCCTGTTTTTTTTGCTCGAATTCTTTTTTGTCAATATCGCCGCTGGCGTATCTTTCATTAAGAATATCAATTGCTGTTTTATTAGACTCTAACCCATAGCGTCTATGGGTTCGGTAGCTATAACCCCAATGGCTTAAACTCGATATGAGCAATAACCACATACCAAACCATAAAAACCAACCCCAACCTGAGTACCACTCACTCCAAAATTCATGACCCATTTTAATCTCCACTTAAAATATGGAGCGCAAAACACTTACACCCCAATTAATACAATGAGTGTAAGTGAGTGATATTATTGGTTCTGTTCGCTAGCGTACGCATTTATTATTGTTAATCATAAGTAGTTGTTTTATTGAGTATTTACTTACTGTTTCTATTAAAGTTTGTTTCTATTAAAGTTAATTTCTATTAAGCCAACCTTTACGCCAAAAAATAAATATCATTGCTGCCGTTATCAAAATAAAAACACACCACAAAACGGGATATGCCCAAGTCCAGTTTAGCTCTGGCATGTATTTAAAGTTCATTCCATAAATTCCAGCTATAAATGTTAACGGTATAAAAACAGAAGATATAATAGTAAGCACTTTCATAATTTCATTCATACGATTTGAAATAGCTGACATGTATAGCTCACTTAAACCGCTTACCATTTCACGGTATGACTCAATGATTTCAACAATTTGAATATTATGCTCATACACATCTCTAAGGTAAGGGCGCGTAGAGTCATCTATTCTGCCTCCTTCCTCGCGATACAAATGGTCGATAACCTCTCGCATAGGCCAAACAATTCTTCTTAATAATGCCAATTCTCGTTTAATACTATGTATATGATGCAGTACGTAGGGAGTTGGATTTTCAAGTGTCGTTACTTCAAGTTCCTCAAGGATATCGCCGTATTGTTCAAGTACCGGAAAACATTTATCAACCAGTTCATCAAGTAATGCATAAAGTAAATAACCAGTACCATTTTTGCGAATACGACGATTTTCTGTATGTAGACGACTGCGAACGGATTGCCACACGTCTCCTGGTTTTTCTTGAAAACTCAGTAAAACATTGTCATATAAAAGTAAGCTAACTTGCTCAATATCAAGGATTGTATTATTGGGCTCATGCGTCTCTAGCTTCAACATGCTTAATACAACAAATAAATGATCGTCAAAAAATTCGATACGAGGTCGCTGAGGTACATGTAAAATATCTTCTGCGGTGAGCGTATGAAATGCGAAATGATGTTGAAGTAAACCAACAATATAAGAGTCTGTATTACTCACGTGGATCCACCTCACCGTTGCCCACTCAGGTTGGGGAGTTTTTAAAAACTCATCAATATCGCTAACCTCTTTGGCTTCTATACGGCTAGCTGAATAATCTATATAACGTATAACAGCATTGTTTGATCTTGTTGGCGCTAAAACACCAGCAACGTATTCAACTTTGGGTGACGGCCCAGAAATAGTGTTATATTTATGTTTTCTCGACTTGCGCACACTATATAGCCCCAATGCTGGAGCACCCAACTTTCTCTTTTTATTATGTATTAACATTATATGCTCGATTACTTTATTTAAAGTTAGCTGAATAAAGTGAGTATTCTCAACACTTACAGCGCGAATAAAAGTCAGTCACAAAGCCACGCTACTCAAAAATAAGCATAGAGTCCGTGCGCTAACACTCAAATATAATGCCAGTTTTAAAAATACACTTCGCACGTTCTAATTATTCTTGTTATAGCGCTACCTAAAAATCAATGAAAAATAACATTGCTTGTTCGTCAGCGCACAGACCTTTGTTTTTCAAAAGCCGAAACTGGAAATATTAATCTACTTATCGTTTGTACTTTACAGCTTATAAAAGCATGGTTTTTTATAGATAAGCATTAGGGTCTGTTGACCTTTTAAGATAGAAATTTGTTCTATCTAGGGGCTATTTAATCGCGGCGCAAGGTTTGCAACCTAGCGGGCTCGGTAAAAACCGAGCAAAGATTCCGCATCCAGCTCACGCTCTAAAATGAACCCAAAGGGCTGCGCATGTTTAACCTCAAAAGATAAACGTGCCCTAAATAAGAAGAAAGCACTTGATAAGAAAAAGCGCGTTAAAAACTGCAAAAATAATGCATTACAAATGCAAATAACCCACTAAAAAGGATCGTTATTATGTTACGTAGTATGAAAGACTTAGAAGGTTGTGCAATCGCTGCTAGTGACGGTATTGTAGGCAAAGAAAAAGATTTTTTGTTTGATGACCTAGCATGGGTGATACGTTATTTTGTTGTAGAAACAGGCACGTGGCTATCGAGTCGCAAAGTTTTAATTTCCCCTATTGCGGTGCAAAATCCAAATTGGGATGAAAAGATTTTCCCTGTTTTAATCAGTAAAGACCAAGTTAAAAATAGTCCTGGTATTGATACTAATAAACCCGTTTCACGACAACATGAAATGAATTACCTAGACTACTATGGATACCCGTACTACTGGATCGGTACTAATTTTTGGGGAAGCGGGATATATCCCTACTCCTTATATCCTGGCAATGACATTTTTGAACATAGTGTCGAAGGTGCCCGCAGCGCAAATCTAATTCATAAAAGTATAAAAAGTCAGCATGATCAAAAAGGGGATCCTAATCTTCGTAGTTGCAAAGCTATTATTGGCTATAACATACACGCTAAAGACGGAGACATTGGCCATGTATCAGGATTTTTAGTTGAAGAAAGTACATGGGCGGTTCGTTACCTAATTGTTGAAACGAGCAATTGGTGGGGAGGACATCAAGCACTTATCCCGTCAGCATGGATTTACGAAGTGCAATGGCTCGACAACTCAATTTCAACTGATTTAGTTCGTAAAGCGATAAAAGATGCGCCGGTATATGAGCCAAATAAAGAGATAACTCAGGACTTTGAAGCAGCTGTTTTTCATCACTATGAACTTGCTGCATACTGGGAAAAAATTGCTAAAACAGTAAATAAACAAAGTTAAAACAGGCACAAATTCCAAAACAAGCGTGTCTTAATCTGCCTTTTATAACACTCTTACCAAGCAAATATTCAAGGACGACATTTGCTTTTATACTTAAAAACGTTTCCTCCAATGCTACTTGTAAAACTCAGGTAAAATTCAAATAAAATGAGAGCAATACACATCAATATAAAAACAATTTTTGATTAGAGTTTAAATTGTATTCAATTAAATCCTCTTTATAAGAAAAACCGTAGTTGAGTAAATCACTTATACTATCAATACTCGTATCCGCCTTTCGATAGGTAAGTAGCTGCTTAATATCGTGGGCATAATGTCCTTGACGTGGAAATATAGTTGTTAAATCATTTTTCCACTGCGCTTTCATAGCAGCTAAAATACGTAACTTATCATCTACCATTACATAATGTTTAGCAGGGTACTGCTCTTTTATTGCTGCAAGCATTTGCTCTTTGTGAACATATATCAACACCCTTCCCTCCACTGCATCCCATAAACCGGAGCGTAAAATTTTAAGTGGTTGTAATACAATATCGCCATCAGACAAAATAACGGTGGGGCCAAATTGTTGTAAATGTTCAATCACAGCAAGTGCGTTAGGATAAAGCCTTTCTTTATATGGATAATTAATTAAAAAAGAAGAAATTAGATGCAATCTCGTATCATCAGAATGTTCCATTCGATAACACTGTAGTGCGCCCAAATAGTCGGCATAACCAAGTTCCTTACGAAGTTTTTCAAAAATAGACCAGTAATGGTCACTATTTTCACAACCAAATTCACCTTCTAAAAAATCTTTCAGATGGCTTAAAATAGTATCGCTATCGAGCAATGTATTATCAACATCCAGTAAAAATACGATATCGGGAACTGTTTGCACGCGCTGTCCTTAAAATAATTTAAGTACTTTATATTTTATTATATGAGTTTATTAATATTGACTCTGTACGGTATCGCGCCAAACAATGATTATTAAAGCTCATATATTCAACGCTCGTTACCTTCCCAAAATTACTATAAATACAGATAATGGGTAATTTATGTTCGCTGTGGCACAGACTCAAAATTACAAAGCCATTACGATAAACCGGTCATACAAATTGTAGAATAGTCTTTTAAGCTATACGTAGTACTGCTTTTATACCAATTTGCTTAATTAGGTGAGCTATTTTGAGGTAAGAAAACCGTGTCGATAACAAGGCAAAAATTTCGTTATTTAGTTGTTCTTTTTCAGAAATTTTTAACACAGTTAGCGTCAGGTTTATGCCCTCAAATTGATCAAGTATTATTGCACATTGGTATTACTATGATAAATCGAGCTTACATTCAATTTAAGATTGAGAATGATGTAACTACACTCAATGTTTTAATTTGGTATTAAGTTTTTTATTTTATCGAGTAATATTTTAGGAATAATCACATGAGTAATAACATCTCAAGTAATTCAGTATCAAAAACTAAACCTAATTTGAATAAAGAAGGTCTCAGCCGACATGACATGATTGAAGCTAAAGCTTACTCATTAGCGAGTGATCGTGACTTTACCGGTGACAATCACTTAAATGATTGGCTTGAAGCTGAAAAGGAAGTAGACGGACAACTACCAAAGTAGGTTAAATGTAAAAAGCCCAGTAACAGCAGAACATACACAAATTATAAACCGAATATATTTATATTCGGTTTATAAATTTATTTTAGAGCCCAGGCTCAATGAACAACTTGCTAGGCTGTTCTTTTGACGCTCTTAAACATTTATTTGATTCCAGAATGTATTAACTGATAATGGATAGTTTTCTAACGTTAGGTTTTTTTTCCATATAAGACTCCAACCTGTCTGTTTCTCTTTTTACAACCTCATAGCACTCGCATGACTGAGATTCTAATTGAGGTCGGTCTATCACACTAATATGACCACGTTTATAAGTGATAATACCCAGCTTTTGTAGTTTACCAGCGGCCTCAGTTACTCCCTCACGTCTTACGCCTAACATATTTGCTATTAGCTCTTGAGTCATTATTAAATTGTTACTCGGTAAACGGTCAATCGATAGTAAAAGCCAGCGGCTTAGTTGTTGCACTATACTATGATGACGATTACAAACTGCGGTTTGCGCTGTTTGGGTAATTAATGATTGCGTGTAACGTAACATGAGCATACGCATATCAGGCTCGCTATTAAATTGCCTGCGTAACTCACAAGCGGGTAAGCGATAAGCAGTACCAGCACTTTGCACAATAGCTCGGTTGGGGGTGCTTTCTCCCCCCATAAATACAGCTATACCTACAACCCCTTCATTACCGATAACTGATATTTCAGCAGATGAGCCATCAATCATCACATACAATAATGAAACAATACTATCTATTGGAAAATAAACGTAATCGAGCTTTTCACTTGTTTCATAAATAACTTCTCCAAGGGATAAATTGACTCGCTTTAAAAGCGGAAACATGCGGTGTTGTGCGTCAGTAGATAAAGCATTAAGCAGTGTGTTCTTCAATTGACCCATCGAGTGTGAATTTCCTTTTTATATGCCCAACTAATAACTAATAAAACCTAAAAGTAATGGCTTTGAAAGCATGTAAGTCAGGATGTTTTAATAATAAACTCGGATTTGTTTATACAGTTATTAGGCGCTAAAAATGAAAGGTCGTTGTTTTTTGATAATAAAAATTGTCCTATTTTTATTAAAGAATTTTAAGGTGCCTTTAAATACTTATTCACTTTAAATATAAGCCGACACTCCCAGCTGTACTTCACTGAAATAATAAAATACTCAATATAACAAGGCGAATATGTACGCTAACACACATAGTCTAAATTTATCTGCCTTTAGTTGATATATATACATAATAGTTGATGAAATTTAAAGATAATCCACACCATAACATGGCGACAACTCACTGTTATAAAATACAAAATCTAACTCTACTATTAGACTATGTGTGTTGACGAACCGACCCTTAACGAAGCTTGTTATATGTTGATGTATGTATTCAACAATAAGATAAACTTTATGAATATTTTTAATGATTACTTGCTCACCTCTAATAACCAAAATAATTTAAAACATCTTTTTTTAAATCCAGTGATAAATTTAACCGTCAATATTTTCACTACGACGTTTAGTCTCAAGTATTTACCACGATGAATAAAAATAAGCTTATCAACATCCTTTCGCCGTTTTTCCCTTGGCTTAAATCAGCTCCCCCAAAAGAACAAATCCCCATTCGATCAGAGCTCTTAAGTGCTGAACAAATGGAAAAACATGCAAAATCACTAGCAAAAAGTCATATTTTAGATGCTAAAAACACTCAAGACCAGCTACTTGAGCGCCTAGACGAAAACGAAAAAGTACTGATTAAAGCCAATAGTTTATTAACCATTGCCGTTAAAGCAAAGCAGCCTATAGTTCCCTCTGGTGAGTGGTTACTCGATAATTTTTATCTTATTGAAGAGCAAATTCGTACCGCTCGGCTTCATTTACCTAAGCACTATAGTCAGGAACTGCCACGTTTAGAGCAAGGTGCCTCTTTAGGTATGCCGCGAGTTTATGATATTGCGTTAAATGTAATTTCCCATGGCGACGGGCGTGTAGATAGCGAAATTTTAGCGCAATTTTTAGCCGCGTATCAAACCGTAAC
Source organism: Pseudoalteromonas sp. NZS71 (assembly GCF_015864715.1). Classification (NCBI taxonomy): domain Bacteria; kingdom Pseudomonadati; phylum Pseudomonadota; class Gammaproteobacteria; order Alteromonadales; family Pseudoalteromonadaceae; genus Pseudoalteromonas; species Pseudoalteromonas sp. NZS71. The sequence continues at coordinate 63,851 of NZ_JADYWS010000023.1, forward strand.
AACGCTTAACCTTGGTGAACTCTGGGCCATTCCAATTATGCTAAGGTTAGCCTTAATTGAAAACCTACAACGCGTAAGTACACGTATCATAATCGCACGCCAGCACTTAAATCTAGCCCAACAGTGGGCTAATCAAATGTTAGAAATTGCTGAGCAAGACCCTAATAGTTTAATTTTAGTTATTGCCGACATGGCACGCTCAAAGCCTCCTATGGAAAGCGCTTTTGTAGCAGAGCTAACTCGTTTATTACAAGGGCATGGTTCGGCATTAGCACTTCCCCTTACTTGGATTGAACAACAACTAGCTGATTCGAGTTTAACCATAGAGCAACTAGTACAAAAAGAGAATCAGCAACAAGCCGCTGATCAAGTCTCAATTAGCAATAACATTAGTAGCTTACGCTGGTTGACCGCGATGAACTGGGCGGATTTTGTAGAAGATCATAGCGCTGTAGAACACATTTTGCGCCAAGATATAGAGGGTGTGTATGGTTATATGGACTTTATCACGCGAGATAGTTACAGAAAAATCATAGATCAACTCGCTAAGCGAAGCTCATTTTCAGAAGTCGATATAGCTAAAAAAGCAATAAAATTAGCCCAGCAGGCTGATCAAGCCCAAACAATATCAAACACAACGCTTGCGCCTAACCATGTAGGCTACTATTTAATTGATAAAGGTATTACGCAATTAAAGCAGCGCATAACAGTAAAAACGCCTATTTTGAAAACGTTATTTTCGCAAGCCAAGCGTATAACATTAGTACTTTATTTAGGGGCAATTATATCCTTAACAGCCCTAATTAGTGCCTCTTTTATGGCTATGGTCGTTCCTAATAACATACCTCACTGGCAGTTTATTCTTTTAATAATTTTAACTTTATTCGGAGCAAGTCAATTAGCCTCAGCACTTGTAAACTGGATAGTTACCTTGCTAGTCGATCCACAACGATTACCCAGAATGGACTATTCAAAAGGGTTACCAGCGCAAAATAAAACATTCGTAGTAATCCCCACAATGCTTACCAGCTCTATAAGTATTGAGCAGTTATTAGAAGTACTCGAAGTTAGATTTTTAGGTAATCGCGATCAACATATACACTTTGCTCTACTGACCGACTTTACTGATGCAGAGCAACAAACACTCCCCACAGACGAAGCGTTGTTATCGCAAGTACGCCTTGGTATAGAAAACCTTAATGCCAAATATGCAGAGCCTTCTCTTTTACAGCAAGAAAGTCGCTTTTTTTTACTGCATCGCCCACGAACCTGGAATCCAAAAGAACAAATTTGGATGGGGTTTGAACGTAAACGCGGAAAATTATCAGATCTAAACGCACTGCTTCGAAACCCAATAGAACATGCATTTGAACTTATCGTCGGTGATATTAACGCTATACAAAAAGTTAAATATGTCATTACTTTAGATACCGATACACAACTTCCACGAGATTGTGCCCGTCAGTTAGTTGCGACCATGGCGCACCCTTTAAATCAACCAAGATTTGATGAAAAAAGACAATGTATTGTAGGCGGCTACGGCATTTTACAACCACGTATGGCAGCAAGTCTATCGGGACATAACCCTTCTCGTTACTCGCAATTATTTGGTGAAGAACCGGGTATCGACCCATATACGCGTTCAATATCCGATGTATACCAAGACCTCTTTTCACAAGGCTCATTTATCGGTAAAGGTATATACGATATAGATGCATTTGAACAAACACTTGGTAACCGTTTACCACAAAACCAAATACTCAGCCATGATTTACTCGAAGGTTGCTATGCTCGCTCAGGGTTGATTAGTGATGTGCACTTGTACGAAGAGTACCCTACACGTTACAACATTGATATGTGTCGGCGTGAGCGCTGGATCAGAGGAGATTGGCAAATTGTGCGCTGGTTACTTCCTCGTGTTTTAAACACTCGAAGCGATAAATGTCAAAATCCTTTGTCACCTTTATCACGTTGGAAAATTCTTGATAATTTACGTCGAAGTATCGAACCATTCGCAATTTTTTTATTACTTACTGTAGGTTGGTTTACAGCAGCTAATCCATTGAAATGGACCCTTGCCATAAGTGCTATTTATTTATTACCGCCATTGCTGAGCGCGCTAATTTCGTCGATGCGCAAACCCGCAGAAATGCTGATGTCCCACCATTTGCATGATGTTTTACAGTGCTTTGTTCGTCAACTTATTCAAATCGGTTTTCGTTTAGCATGTTTACCTTTTGAGGCTGTGTTTAACTTAACCGCAATATTACGTAGTGCGGGTCGAATGCTGTTTACTCAACGTCGTTTATTAGAGTGGCATGTCACAGATCATAAATCTAATTATGTAGTAAATGCCTTAATAAATAGTTATTACACTATGTGGACTGCGCCATTTATTGCGATTACTTTAATCGCTTCGCTACTTTACTTTGCCCCTTTACACTTAACTTTTACAAATATATTAGCGGTATTTCCTCTACTTTTATTATGGCTTTTATCACCGGTTATAACATGGTGGTTTAGTGAGCCTAAACTCGATAATTTAGCGCCACTGAGCGACAAGCAACAATTATTTTTACAAACTATTGCCCGTAAAACATGGGCTTTTTTCGACCACTTTAACACTGCAGACGATCATTGGTTAATTCCCGATAACTATCAAGAGGAAGCCGGTCCTGTTATTGCGCACCGTACATCGCCTACTAATATTGGTCTGTCTTTACTGGCTAACGTTAGCGCCTATGATTTTGGTTTTATTGTACAAAGTGATTTAATTCAACGCACGCAAGATTGCTTTAATACACTCGATAAACTCGAGCGTCACGAAGGGCATTTTTATAACTGGTACGACACACAAACATTGCAACCTTTGCCACCGCGCTATATTTCATCAGTAGATAGCGGTAACTTAGCCGGTCACCTTTTAACTTTACAAATAGCATTAAAAGAACTCCCTTCTAAACCTATTGTTCACCCACAAATGTTTGAAGGCATAAGTATCACTTTGGCTATTGTGGCAAACTTGTTTAAAACATTGCAATTAGACTCAGAGCAAAATAAAAACAATATTATCGATACCGCTATTAATGCCATGAGCTCAATACTTAACGCTGTTCGTATCACTGCGCCTACAAATCTATATGACGTTGAACAGCACTTAATTACACTCAATAATAAAGCGCGAATATTGTTAGAGAATATAAAGCAAGACGCTGCTAATGATTTAGATACAAAGTCGAAAGAGCATAAAGTATGGACTCAAGACTTACACAGGCAATGCCAGCGTACCCTAAACGAACTCTATTTATTTTCGCCATGGCTCAAACTAACTAATCCGCCAGTTAGCTTAAAACTGCAATTTCTTGATTCTAATATTTTGACAATGCAGCAATTAGTTAAACGTTGCCCCGACACTATTAACGCAATTGATGCGCTTTTATCATCGGTATTACCATCCGACGAAACTCAGTGGCTTTCTTCATTACGAATTCATACTTTAGCCAGTACACAGCTTGCCAAAGATTGCATTTCGCAATGTGACAAATTAGCCAACAGAGCGATTGAATTTGCACAAATGGAATATGCATTTTTATATGATGAGTCTCGCCATTTATTGGCTATTGGTTATAACGTAGATGAGCATCGACGTGACACCAGTTTTTACGATTTACTGGCATCTGAAGCACGTTTAGCCAGTTTTATTGCTATAGCACAAGGTAAATTGCCACAGCAAACCTGGTTCGCTCTAAGTCGCCTACTAACCAGCGCTGGCGCCGAGCCGGTGCTGGTGTCGTGGAGTGGCTCTATGTTTGAGTATCTTATGCCCATGTTAGTTATGCCTAGCTACGACGGTACATTGCTCGAACAAACTTGCCGTGCAGCGGTTACCCGACAAATTGATTATGGAAAAAGACAAAACGTACCGTGGGGCATATCTGAGTCGGCATACAATACGGTAGATGCTTCTCTTAATTTTCAATATCATGCCTTTGGCGTACCGGGTTTAGGGCTAAAACGAGGCTTATCAGAAGACCTCGTCATCGCTCCCTACGCGTCTGCATTGGCATTAATGGTTAACCCACGAGCCGCGTGCGAAAATCTTCAACTGTTAGCTGATAGTGGACTTGAGGGACATTACGGATTGTATGAGGCAATAGATTACACCCCTGCCCGTTTATCCAGAGATCAAAAAAGCGCAGTCATTCGCTCCTTTATGGCTCACCATCAAGGTATGAGCTTACTTGCATTGGCATATCATTTACTTGACCAGCCTATGCAAAAACGCTTTGAATCAGACCCTTTACTGCAATCAGCTTTGCTATTACTACAAGAGCGCGTGCCTAAAACATCTATATTCCAACCTCATATAGACCAATACGCAGAGAGCGGGGCTTTATTTGAACATGCAAAAATAAAGGTTAATCCACCTATTCCAGCCATTACCCCAACACCCCAAGTACAGCTACTTTCAAATGGTCGTTACCATGTAATGCTTACAAATGCAGGAGGTGGCTACAGCCGCTGGACCGACTTAGCCGTTACACGGTGGCGTGAGGATCCTACTTGCGACAATTGGGGAACATTTGTCTACGTTAGAGATACAGCCACAGGCGACTTTTGGTCGGCAGCCCACCAGCCAACGCTAAAACCAGCCCATTCGTATAGCGCATCATTTTCTGAAGGTCGCGCTGAGTTTCGCCGAAGCGATCAGCATATAGAAACTTACACTGAAATCGTTGTCTCTCCGGAGGACGATATTGAACTTCGTCGTATACGCTTAAGTAATCACTCACCCGATACCCGTACAATTGATATAACCACTTATGCAGAAGTTGTAATGGCAAATCCTGCAGCCGACCTTATGCAACCGTCATTTAGTAATTTGTTTGTACAAACTGAAATACTTCCATGTGGCAATGCTATTTTATGTACTCGTCGTGCACGCTCTGCTGATGAAAAAACACCTTGGATGTTTCATTTACTTTCAACACGCGACAATAGCAGCACAACAAAAGTCGGAACCCTGTCTTGTACAACTGATCGCATGCAATTTATTGGTAGAGGTCGCTCTTTGGTTTCACCACAAGCAATGCTAGAAATGGGCGAACTTGACTCTAAACAAGGGTCTGTGCTTGATCCTATTGTTGCTATTCGCGCCCCTGTGACTTTACTTGCTGGCAGTGTAGTAACACTCGATGTAATAACGGGTATGGCACAAAGTAGACAGGCTTGCCTTGCGCTAATTGCTAAATATCAAGATCATCACATTACCGATCGAGCACTTGATTTAGCATGGACTCATAGCGATGTGACCTTACGCCAAATTAACGCCAATGAAGCAGATGCTCAACTCTACCGGCAGTTGGCTGGGTACATTTTGTATGCCAATGCAACTCTTCGAGCTAACGCATCTGTACTAATACAAAATCGTCGAGGACAATCTGGACTATGGGGCTACTCAATTTCTGGCGACTTACCTATCATATTATTAAAAGTAGCCAGCGGTAATAATATTGAAATTGCCCGCCAACTTATTCAATGCCATGCATATTGGCGCTTAAAAGGGCTTGTCGCTGATTTAGTCATTTGGAATGAAGAGCAAGTTGGTTACCGACAAGGTTTGCAAGACCAAATTATGGGGCTAATCGCAACGGGTACTGAGTCTCATTATATTGACCGTCCTGGCGGGATATTCGTTCGCTCAGCAGAACAAATTTCGAATGAAGACCGCATACTGTTACAAGCCGTTTCGCGGATTATTATTGATCAAAGTGGCACATTGGCAGAGCAAGTAAACCGTCGAACGCTTGCAGAGAAAAACGTAAAGGGACTAATCCCAACTCAAGCATTACATCCCAAAATCAATCAAGCGCTTGGCAATACTCAAGAAAACTTACTTTTAAATAATGGACTGGGTGGGTTTAGTGAAGATGGTCGCGAATATATTATTACCACCACCGAAGCGAATCCAACTCCTCTGCCTTGGGTTAATGTGCTAGCAAACGCACATTTTGGCAGCGTTATTGACGAAAATGGTTTTGCTTATACGTGGAGCGAAAACGCCCATGAGTTTCGTTTAACGCCGTGGAGTGCAGACACTACAGGCTCATCTGGTGGCGAAGCCTTTTATTTACGTGATGAAGATACAGGTAAATTTTGGTCACCTTGTGCGATGCCAAAACGTGGGGCTAATCCCTATATAACCCGCCATGGCTTTGGTTATAGTACCTTTGAGCACAGTGAAACCGGCATCGAATCCTCTCTTTGTGTGTATGTAGATACACTCGACGCCGTAAAATACTCGGTATTAAAAATTAAAAACAACTCATTAACTACCAGGCGCCTAAGTGCAACAGGTTATGTTGAATGGGTACTTGGCGATCTTCGTTCTAAAACAGCGCTACACCTTGTAACAGAAATTGATGCTAAGAGCGGTGCATTGGTTGCCTCTAATGCCTATAACTCAGAGTTTGGTGGCAGAGTTGCTTTTTTTGACGTTGATGATATGTCACGAACACTAACAGGAGACCGTAGCGAGTTTATTGGTCGCAATAAAACATTACACGACCCCCAGGCAATGACTCGTACTCATTTATCTGGCAACTTAGGAGCGGCACTCGATCCGTGCGGTGCAATTCAAGTCCCTTTTGAACTGCAAAGTGAACAAGAGCGCACAATTATTTTTAGGCTCGGTGCTGCGCAAAATAAAGAGCAAGCAAGTACCCTTGCTTTAAAACTCAGAAAACCCGGTACAGCACGCATTGCACTCGAAAAAGTCACTGATTTTTGGCAGCAAACACTGGGCAGTGTGCAGGTTAATACCCCCGACCCTGCATTGAATGTATTAGCAAATGGCTGGCTTGTGTACCAAACTTTAGCATGTCGCTTTTGGGCTCGCAGTGGGTTTTATCAAAGTGGTGGCGCGTTTGGCTTTCGCGATCAGTTACAAGATGCCATGGCATTAATACATGCTTCGCCTGCATTACTAAGGGATCACATACTGTACTGCGCCACACGTCAGTATAGCGAAGGTGATGTGCAACATTGGTGGCACCCACCATCAGGGCGCGGTGTAAGAACACGCTGTTCAGACGATTATTTATGGCTACCATTAGCTACGTGTCGTTACATTAAAGGCACTGATGACATAACTATTTTAGATGAGCTAATGCCCTTTATTGAAGGTCGCCCCCTTAAAGACGACGAAGAATCCTATTACGACTTACCCTCTGTGAGTGCAGCAAGGTCGAGCCTTTACCAGCATTGCGTGTTGGCAATTGAGCATGGTTTACACTTTGGAGAAAAAGGTTTACCGTTAATGGGCTCAGGAGATTGGAATGACGGTATGAGCCTTGTTGGAATACACGGCAAAGGCGAAAGCGTTTGGCTGGGGTTCTTTTTATATAAAATACTACAAGAATTTTCACCTATTGCTGCATTACATGGCGATATAGAGTTTGCTACTCGTTGTGACGATGAGGCACAAAAACTACAAGGTAACCTAGCTAAACACGCATGGGACGGAGCTTGGTATCGTCGCGCATGGTTTGACGACGGAACCGCGCTGGGCTCATCACAAAGCCCAGAGTGCACTATTGACTCAATAGCGCAAAGTTGGTCAGTGCTCTCTGGTGCAGCTAATAATGAGCGCTCTACGCAAGCAATGTCGTCTTTGTATCAGCATTTGGTCAATAGCGATGATAAATTAATCCAATTACTCAATCCGCCTTTTGATAAATCAAAAATGAACCCTGGTTATATAAAAGGTTACGTCCCGGGCGTGCGCGAAAATGGCGGGCAGTATACGCATGCCGCTATTTGGGCAAGCATGGCATTTGCTCAACAAGGCGACAAAAAAAGAGCCTGGGAATTGATGAATATAATCAATCCATTAAATCATGCTAAAAACGCCGAACAAGTTGAAACCTATAAAGGCGAACCTTATGTCGTAGCCGCCGATGTTTATGCCGTTGCTCCGCATATTGGACGAGGCGGTTGGACGTGGTATACCGGATCTGCGGGTTGGTTATACCGACTAATAATAGAATCTTTATTAGGTGTAACACGAACAGGAAATAAGCTAACCATTTCACCGTGTATTCCAGAGGATTGGAGCACCTACTCAATCGACTATCGCTTCGAGAGCACCTATTACCATATTACAATTGAGCAAATTATAAGGGATAAAAAACATAATAAAAGTGAGCTAATACTTGACGGTATAGCGCTTGAATCAACTTATATTCCACTTGAAAACGATAAGCAAAAGCATGAAGTTCACCTAAGCGTTTACTCGGTGACTTCTAATAAATTGAAACCAAGTAAAATATAAACAAACGAATTAAGGATACAAAATGAGTAGTAATACAGATAATAACACTCGCCCAGATTACGACAGTGTTATCCAGGATATCGCTGATTATGTATTAACGTTTGAAGTATCAAGCGCAGAAGCACTAAACACTGCACGTAATTGTTTAATGGATACCTTAGGCTGTGGACTGCTCGCTTTAAAGTTTTCACAATGTACCAAACTTCTTGGTCCAATTGTCAAAGGGACCGTTGTTCCTAATGGCGCACGAGTACCTGGGACCTCGCTCATACTCGACCCTGTTAAAGCAGCGTGGGACATTGGTTGTACCATCCGCTGGCTCGATTACAACGATACGTGGTTAGCTGCTGAATGGGGGCACCCTTCTGATAACTTAGGTGCTATTTTAGCTGTAGCCGATCACTTGTCTCAAGTCAGAATCGCAAATTCACAGCCTCCCCTGACTATGCGAGACGTACTTGAAGCCATGATTATGGCGCATGAAATTCAAGGCGTTATCGCATTAGAAAATTCTTTTAATCGTGTTGGCTTATGCCATGTATTATTGGTGCGTGTAGCCTCAACGGCTGTTGTCACAAAAATGATGGGTGGCAGTAGAGAGCAAATAATGGCAGCCATATCTCAAGCATGGGTTGATGGTTCTGCACTGCGTACTTATCGTCATGCGCCAAACACTGGGTCTCGTAAATCTTGGGCTGCGGGCGATGCAACTTCCAGAGCAGTTTATTTAGCTGATATGGCAATGCGCGGTGAAATGGGTATACCCAGTGCATTAACAGCTGCGCAATGGGGGTTTTATGATGTCTCTTTCTCCAAAACTAATAAAGACCAAGCACTAAAGCCTGAAGCGGAGCGCACGTTTTCGTTCTCCCAAGGTTACGGTTCATATGTAATGGAAAACATTTTGTTTAAAATTTCTTTTCCAGCAGAGTTTCATGCGCAAACAGCAGCAGAAGCCTCCGTTATTTTGCACCCTCAAGTAAAGTCGCGTTTAGACGATATTGAGAAAATAGTGATCCGCACCCACGAGTCAGCCATACGCATTATTTCTAAAACAGGACCGCTTGCCAACGCAGCTGACCGCGACCATTGCTTACAATATATGATTGCCGTTCCCTTGGCATTTGGGAACTTAACTAGCGATCATTATGAGGACGACTTTCACAACACGCACCCTATCATCGATAAACTACGCGACAAAATGGAGGTGTTAGAAGATAAACGCTTTACAGCTGAATACTTAGAGGCGGACAAACGCTCTATTGCCAATGCAATTCAAGTTTTCTTTAACGATGGTAGTAAAACAGAAGAAGTGGTTGTGCAGTACCCTTTGGGTCATCGCCGTCGCCGTGAGGAAGGCATTCCATTATTAGAGCTTAAATTCAAATCTAATTTAGCAACACGCCTTGCAACCCAACAATGCCAAACCATATTTACCCTTTGTAAAGATCAAGCCAAGCTTGAAAATACGCCAGTAAACAGCTTTATGGACTTATTTGTTATTCAATAAGTTAAATTGCAGTATGTACGGTGATACTGTAATACCAATTCGCTTAATTAAGTGATCTATTTTTAGGTAATAAAATAGCTCATTAACAAAGCGAGCTTATAATATACAATTGTTTTATATAAATATTTTTTAAAACGAAGCTTTAACAAAACACAGCAAACGGGACTTATTATGACTAATGAAATTAAACACTCAATCGCAAACTTTGCAGCCTTAGAAACTTCAATAGCAAATGGGGAAGAACAATCGGTAAAAGAATTATTAGCAGATCAGTCAATGCAAGAGCTAGAAAAAAGCTATCTGTTAGACTTAGCTAAACTCGGTAATAACAGCGCTATCATAAAGCTATTAAATGATATTCCCGTAAAAAAATAGATGCTCGTGGCTATGTTATTCCTCCATAGCTGGCGAGTTAATCCATGTTGTAAGGTAATAATTGATTATTCTCGTTTTACTTATGATGACTTGTTTTATTTAGGCTATTAATATAATCAATAAGATTATTTAAAGGTATTGGTTTGGAAAAATAATAGCCTTGAACCCTTATACTGCTGAATTGAGATAAATAGGCGATCAGCTCAGCATTTTCAACACCTTCAATGACCACTATTTTTTTAAGCTCTGTACAAATCTTGATGATACCTTCTAATAAAGCGCGTTCTTGGCCCTCATGCTCAGCACCAATCGTGAACTCCCGATCTATTTTTATAATATTAGCAGGCTGCCTCGACAAGTAAGAAAGGCTAGAATATCCAGCGCCAAAGTCATCAATCGCAACGTTAAAGCCCTTAGCCATCAGCTCTCTAAGAACGCCTTCGATAACCCCTTTTTCTGACATGACTGTTTCAGTCACTTCAACGGTGAGCCGATGTGGCTCTATATCTTTATCAGAGACTAATTGGCAAATATATGCAACAAACCCTTGCAGCTGTAATTGCTGGGGTGAAAAATTAACAGCCACAGTAATATTTTTTAACTGCGCAGTATTACTCATATCTTTAAGTACCTGTACTAGTACTTGTTTGCCAACTTCTAATATTTGCCCCGTTTGCTCTGCTATAGGTATAAAAATAGCCGGGGAAATATACGCACCATTACTTTTCCATCGCACCAAACTCTCAACACTAATCACTTTGTTATCAGATAAACTATGGATTGGTTGGTAATACACTTCTAAGTCACCATTTTTAAGCGCTTTTTGAAGCTCTCCTCTAATGTGGACTATTTCTTTATGCTTATCATCCATTAGCTTATGATAAAAACAAAGCTGATTCCCTCCAAGGGTTTTCGCACAGTCCATAGCAATATCTGCATGCTGTAATAGTACTTTTGAATTTCCTACTCTTTCTTTAGACATCGATATACCAGCGCTGGCTGTAAGATAAATATCAACGTCCTCTAAATAATAAACGTTTGCTAAAGAGCTTATTAATACTGATATTTCTTCTCTTAGTTTATCTTTACTTATATTGCTGTAATAAAGAATAAACTCATCATTACCAAAGCGTGCTATTGAGTCGGTTGTCAGCGCGTTATTTTTAAGTCTTCTTGCAACTAACTTGAGAACTTTATCACCTAGGGTATGCCCTAAACTATTATTTATAGAACTAAAGCCATCTAGGTTTATAAAAACCATTGCACACAGTGAGTTTAACGCTTTAGCCTGCTTAGACTGTTTAGCGCTTATTTCATCATCTAGCGCATCTCGGCGAATTAGCCCTGTTAACTCATCATATTTAGCCATTTTAAATAGCTTTTTTGATTGTTGTTTTAGTAGGTATGAAGAGTCTGAAGCAAGTATAAAAATATAGATAAAGATGAAAGTAAGCCAAATTATAATTTGTTCGACTTTTGCTCTTTCTTTTAATGCGGAGTAGTTATTAATAAAACTATATATATTGTGATTTAAAATGCCCATTACATCGACTTTTTCTACAATATAGTCACTGTATAAACTCAATAGTATATTTAAATTGTATACGTTTTGCTTTTTAGCATTAACAGAAAAGTAAACTTGAGGCGTCAATTCAATAAATACATCAAACGTATTTAGATAATCTATGTACCTGTTCTCAATTAATAAATTCATGTCTAGTAAAGCTAAAACTTGATACTTACCGCCAGTAACTGAATTTATAGGTATCGAAAACATAATAGTCGGCGTACTCGTTTTCAACGTTAATGAATTAGCTGCAAATCTAACTTCATCCGTAGTTGTATTTAACCAGTTCACTACAGAATCACTTGATAAAAATCCACTGGAAATAAATTGCTTAGAAAATATGTCACCTTCAACTAACGTAAGATTTTCATCAAGAATAAGCATCCCTTTGATGATTTTATAATCTCTCGCATAATTTTTCATATCAACAGCGGCAAGTTTTAAAAAATTATCATGACTCACTTTTTCTAATCTCGACTTAATCCGAGATAATGACTTTTTATGCTCATCAAGATTTTTATTAAGCATTGTCCCCACTAAGCTTATTTTTTCTCGTGCTTTTTCTTCTTCACTACTCACTGTTTTTACTGCACTAGCGTAACATAACGACACACCCGTAAAAATAACTAAAAACATGACTGCTTTGGTAAACTTAGCCCCTTTAGTTATCGTTGCAGAACATAAAATTTTAATAATGAGCGCTGAGAAAAAAGAAAAAACCATAACGGCATTTAAAGCAGAAATAAATGGATTATCACTAATTAAAAAAAACTTTTCGTCAACGACTCCCCATAAGCTCAATTGAAAATTTAAGAAAAAAGCACATCCTAAAATGCCTAATACAGGAGTCACATATTTAATTTTTTTTGAAAATTTAAAATTAAATAATAAAGTTAAGATTAAGCCTAAAACTAGCGATATTAAAGCGGTACTAATAGAAATGATAGGCATCAGAGGTGCTTCAAGTAAAATACTCTCCAACCCACCCAAAATTACTACAACAACAAAAAACTGAATAAAGCCTAAATATAAAATACTTGCTGCTGATTGAGTTAGAGATAACCGCATGGGTCTGTTGTAACCTTCTAATTTGAGTCGCCAAGATCTTAAACTGTAAAGCAACTGCCGTATTAGTACAGTCAAATTTAATTATTTTGTATTATATTAAATAAAAAGATACAGCCTTTATAGCTATATATTAAATTGAGGGAATAATCTAATGAAAAGTAAGTAGATTCACAGTCATGCCATATCATCTGCTTCTCATTTTAATACCAACCTGCATAAATATTTGAACAATTTAAACGAGTTAAATCACTCTATAACGTTGTTAAATAGACCCCGTATAAGCAAATTGGTATAACTGAGTAAACTAGGATTGACTGTCCGGATATGTTGAGCACACCGAATCATTTTACTTAACTCGATTAAAAGAAAAGATCCTGGATATAAATTGATATCACATACATTTGATTGAACTGACACCTTAGTAATACACTAATATTGCCAGTTCAATCAGTCGATTACATATCTGAAAATCGGTTAGCCGATTGCACAATTCTTTTTATCTCATTTTCTTCAATATCTTTTATTGTATCAAGCAACGTTTTTGCGCTTTCGATATCTACACGAGAATATATATGAATGTATAACTCAATAACTTGTTCATGATGGTTTACTATTTTCTCCATAATGTCCGAGATATCGAGCTCTTCAAAGAGTGAGTTGCAATCAACGCGCTCAATAATTGAGTGCTTTTCAATGTAATCAAAACACCAGGTGTTTAGCGCTTTTACGTCTGCCGTATTTTCAAATCCTTGTACAATATTCTCTAAACTCTCCTCATGCTCAGATAGGTAGCGAAGCATCATTCGTGCTCCCTCATCCTTATTTTGTTTAGAGCTCTGGTTTAGGCTATCTTTTAAGTTTTTGTGAAATAAAACGGTCCAATTGAGTACATCTCTAATTGTTTCAATTTGCATTTATTGCTCCTAAGTTTAATGATATCTATACAATATTTTAATATGAAGCATGCTAATTTTTAGGATTAGGCTCACTCGCCTGAGTGTGTTGTAAATACTGAAATAGCTCACTGTCGGTCGATAATACCAATGTTGTGTTTTGGCTAAGGGCAAGTTCAAGCGCCTGCAACGAACGGGTAAATGCATAAAATGCGACTGCTTGATCATTTTTGTTATAGGCTGAGGCGTAAATAGCGGCTGCTTTAGCATCAGCTTTACCTCTAATTTCTGTTACTGCTCGGTAGGCTTCAGATTGAATTTTATCTAAGTCTCGCTCTCTGTTACCTTGTATACGGGCAGCTTCGCCTTTTCCTTCTGACAAAAAGCGTTCTGCTATTTGACGACGTTCGCTGATCATACGTTCATAGATTTTAGGGCGTACACTTTCATTATAATTAATACGTTTAAAGCGAATATCCATAAGCTCAATACCAAATACGCGCACTTTTTTTGCCGCCTCATTAAATATATCTTGCTCGACAACTAAACGTCCCATGCTTATAGGCACTAAACTACCAATATTCTGCTCTTTTTCAGCCTCGGTGAGTGACGAGTCACGCAAAGGTTGGCGACCTTTCGTTGTACGAATAATTTCGATTAATTCGTGTGTGGCTACTGCATTACGCGTTTCACTACCAAAAATATCATCGAGCCTAGACTGTGCGCTTCGCTCATCACCTAAACGTAAAAAATACTGCAACGGATCGGTAACCTGCCACCGCGCATAAAGACTTACAGAAATATAAAGCTTATCTTTGGTCGGCATATCAGAAGGTGTTCCTTCCCATTCCAGCACGCGCTTATCAATAAAATTAACTTGCTGAACAAAAGGCATTTTGAGTTGAATACCCGCCTCTCTAATTGGCTCTCCAACCGGTTTACCAAACTGAGTAATAACGACCTGCTCTACTTCGTTAACCGTATATAAAGCGCTATACAAAGTAACCCCTACAAGTGCAGCTAAAATACTGCTGCCAACGATTAAATAAGATTTCATGGCTGCTGTCCTTTTAGTGAAGTTAAATTGAGTAAAGGTAATACACCGCGTGCTTCGCTATCGATAATAATTTTATTTTTTATCGTTGGCATAACATCTGTCATTGTTTCTATATATATTCGTCTGCGTGTTACCTCAGGTGCCAGTTGGTACTGTGCAAACAGCGCATTAAAACGCAGAGCGTCGCCTTCAGCTTCATTAACTCGCTTAAGGCGATAACCGTCAGCCTCTCTTATTCGTTGATCGCGCTCCCCCTCAGCAAGCGGAATAACGCGGTTATATTCGCGACGCGCTTCGTTAATCAACTTTTCTTTCTCTTGTTGAGCCTGATTAACTTCATTGAACGACCCTTGTACTGGTACGGGTGGGTTAATATTTTTTAGTTGAACCTGATCAATACTAATCCCCATTACATATTTGGTTGCCAATGCCTGCATTTTTTGTAATGCCTCAATTTCAATCCCTTGCCTGCCAATGGTAATTACTTCATCTACAGTTCTATCGCCTACAACTTCACGCATAACTGATTCAGACACATATCGTAAAGTGCCTGCCGGGTCGCGCACCTCAAATAAGTACTTTTGGGGATCGGCTATCCGATATTGAATTACCCATTCAATCAGCGCAGTGTTTAAATCGCCAGTTACCATTTGGGTTTCTTCGCGTTGATTTGTTGCAGGTGAAATTTTTGGCGCAAATGAGCGAATATTATTTTCAGGATTAATATTTTGATCTGGGTCGGAGGCTCCAGGAGTAGAAAAACCAAACTCCTGCTTTAATTGCCGCTTGGTAGGCACTATTGTGACGTGATCAACACCTAATGGGATTTTTACATGTAAGCCCGCAGGCAGAATTTCTTGAAACTTACCAAACCTTAATACCAAAGCAACTGAATCACTGGGAACGGTATAGACTGCGCTATAGCCTGTAGCAATCAATCCCAAAAACAATACTATGGTTAAACTTGTGCTAAATTTTCCACTCAGCAACTTCTTATACTTTTTAAACGCACCGCTCATCACTTTATCGATATCTGGCGGACCGCTTTTACTTTTAGAATTTGGACTATTTTCGTTTTGTGTAGAAATAATATTCTCCTTTTTAAGAAACCAAAAATATGGAGCCTTATTACTACTTTAGATTGTCATAAGCCCTAGCCTAAAGCGCTAGCGTGCTTCGCAATCTAGGTGATAACTTCCTCTGTATAATTTAAGGGTAATAATTTAGGGGTAATGATTTAAGGAATAGTTTTAAGATTTAAATTCATGCACTTATAGATTAATTTAAAGCCAAAAAACCTTAGTAAGACATTAGCGTATTTATTTTAATTGGTCTGTTCGGTACGCCACATAGCGTGTTTTAAACAATATGTTTAATTAATAAATAAAGGGTTAAGTACAACTAATGAGTACACATTATTGAATACCCATTAGCTCCTTCACGCCCTATTACGGCGTTGAATTAATTGATTTATTGCTCTTTTTTGAGGCAACCACTCGAATATATAAAACCCCAAGTATTGCAGAAAGAACCGAAGCCACTAAAACCGATGTTTTTGCGTTATGAAGGTGCTCGGCTTGCCCATCAAACCCCAACGTAGCAATAAAGGTAGACATGGTGAATCCAATCCCAGCGATAAGTGAAGCACCAATAACATGCTGAAGATTGATACCTTCTGGCAAGCAACCTATTTTGTAGCGCAAAGCAAGCCAACACGCACCCGAAATACCAATAAACTTACCAACAACAAGACCACTAATAATACCTAAGCCAACGGGATCACTGAGACTCTCAACAAATGAACTAAAGTTAAAAACCACACCCGCATTAACTAAAGCAAATAGCGGTAAAATAAACAGTGCGACAGGCAGGTGCAGCACATCTTCCCACCGACGCAAAGGTGTACCCGCATTTTCGGCTAAATCACGAATTTCGAGTACCTGTTTATGATCCTGTCTGCTAGCCAGAACATCTACTTTCTCTATTTCTTTTTGCATAGAGGTAATGGTTGTTTTTGCCTTTTCAAGCGACCTTCCTGAGCCCAACATTGAGCGTGCAGGAGCCGTTAAAGCAATAGCAACACCTGCTACAGTAGGATGAACACCTGACTGTAACATCATCCACCAGGTGGCAAGACCAATGATAATGTAAAAAAGCGGCTGCCTTATTCCGGCATAATTGGCGGCTACTAAAAAAGCAAATAGAACAACAGCGCATGACAAATACATCACCGATATTTCTTGGGTATAAAACACGGCAATAACGAGTATTGCCCCCACATCGTCAACAATCGCAAGACCTACAATAAAAGCCAACAAGCTTGTTGGTATATGTTTTCTTACAATTGTAAGCACACCTAATGCAAACGCAGTGTCGGTTGCCATGGGTATACCCCAACCAATCAGTGAATCTTGCCCCCAGTTAAACAGCGAATAAATACCAGCCGGCACGACCATTCCGCCTATGGCGCAAAAAATGAGCATGTGTCTATTTTTGGGCTCAGCTAAATCTCCAGCAAGTACCTCTCGTTTTATTTCAAGCCCTAGCAATAAGAAAAATATCACCATCAAACCATCATTAATAATATGTTTAAGCGAGGTTTGTAGCTCAAAGTTTCCTAATGAGATCCCAATAGGCGTGTGTACTAAGTTCAGATAGGTAGCTGAATAAGCTGAATTTGCCCACCATAGTGCAATGATTGTAGATACCAGTAGAAACAGACTAGAGGTGGTTTGAGCACGCATAAAATTAGAAAATGGGTCGTGCATATAGTCTAAGCCACGATTTAGTATATTTTTAGAATCGTTAGGCATATCAGGTAGCCTTATAAATTGTGGGTGTTCGTTTTATCAAAACTTTTAAGATTTAAGTTCTCCAGTTTTACTATCAGTCAACAAACACTTCGCCTTAAAATTACTAGCATTAAGACGAAGTGCACACCCCTAATTAATCTAATGTAAAATTAGATTAGAGATAGATTTAATCATTGTGTTATTACGTTATAAGGGTAAATATTTTCGCGGTTTTGGAATGCCAAAATAGCCGTATTTTTAATTATTCCTTGCTCAATGTTTATTGCACGGCGAATGGTTTCATCTTTTTGCCACTGCAAAGCACCTTTAAGTATCGTTTGTAAATATACAATGAGCGCCGCAGAGATTGAACGCGTCGCGCTTTCCCATAAATAACTCGGTGTATGATCAACGCCATAATAATCCGTGTTGTTATATCGAAATAAAGGGTTTTTAAACGTTGTCGGCTTTGCAAAAAAGAATCCCATCCCCTCATCACAGCTAACATCAATAATTAAGCTGTTTGGTTTTAAGCAGTCGGCTTCTGATTCAATGACAAAGTTAACCGGATGAGCTGTTTCTTGATAAGTCCCGTTCACGATAATATCGGCTCCGCTAATAAGATCGCTAAGTGGTCGATTAGTCCCATCATGCTCAACAACCATCATGCGAGCCTCTCCTTCAAGACCTTCTCGTACCTTAACATAATGACAATCTAATATTTCTTCACGCACTTCGTGATCAGGACGCTGAATACAAATTGTAATATCTCTAAAACCATGCGCTTTAAGAGCGTAAATTGCGCCTCTACTCACTGCACCAAAACTAAATATAATCGTTTTACGTTGATCGCCATAATGACCATCGATACCCTTAAGTTGCAAAGCATGTATTACAGCGCAATACCCTGCCATTTCATTGTTTTTATAAAAAGTATGGCGCCCTGCATTTCCTTGTGGTGACCACACATACATATCTTCAAAAGCAATTAAGGTAAGTTTACGCTCTATCGCCGCTTGTGTTATTTCATGCTGTTGAACGCAGTGGGCATAGCCCCAAATAGTGCCTCCTTCGCGCATTTCTTCTAAGTCAGCAAGTACAGGCTTTGCAATAATGGCCGTGCCAATATGGGTAAGTATTTCGCTGCGAGATGCAATGCCACCCGTTAACGTTGCAATATATTCATCGCTAACATTAAAAGCGGTGCCATAGCCTTGTTCAAACACCATTTGTTTTCTAAGATTTTCGGGAATTCGTAATAAGTGCTCTGGGTGAATAGGATACCGTCTTTCATCTGTCTTGCGGGATGTTCCGATAACGCCGATAGTTAATTCACTCATGCTAAGTCCTGTTTATAAAGTAAGTACGCTTGAGTTCATCAACGAATCATCATACTTCGCCAATAAACTTAGGCGGTGTTTTTTCTGTACGTTTTTGGCTCGGATGAACCAACTCTATTTTACAAAGGTGTAATTTTGACAATAAATAATGAAGAGCAGTGAGTTAACTTGCATTGAGTTGCAAGCTGAAGACTATTACCTTTTGAGTAAAAGTGCTGACTGAGTATATCAGAAATAAGTATTACTAACTTGGGTATCTCAAACTGAAATAAAGGGAGTACTCGCTAATTACTGAGGTTTTAACTTAATGATTTACTCTGTAGAGCAGATTTAATCAGCTTTGTATTGGGTTAGCTGAACGTTTGGCTTTTATATCAACTCCGGCTATGTGCCAGTGTAGGTCGGATAAGCGAAGCGCCATCCGACACAGTAAAATACCTTGCCAATTATTATCAACATTTTATGTTGTCGAGTGGCTGGAGAGTGCCATGAGCGGACGGTGGTACTAACTCGTTTATGCCCCAAAACGAGTTAACATGAATGGTTTAGGTGTCTACTTTTGTGGAGTCAGATCATAACAACTGAAGAGCACCAAGAAAATTTCTGGCACTCTTCAGAGGAGGCTCATTAGAACTTACTGAAATTATTTATTAGCGGCTGCATGCGGTTGTGGATCTTTCGCCAGTACGGCTTTTGACTTGCTGCTAGAGTAAATGAAATATAGTGCAATGCCCAAGCAAACAATAGCTCCGAGTCGGCTCGGCGAGAATGGAATTGGTTCATTTCCCAGCCAACCGAAATTATCGATCAGCATACTCATGGTCAACTGCCCAAAAATGACGGCGACAGTGGCAACAGCTGCGCCAATGCGCTGAACGGCCAGTACCATAATAACGATATATGGCACACCAAACATTGCTCCCAGCAGTTGCCATTTAGGAACGTCCATCAGGGTCAAGGCGTGTTTAGGTTCGAAGAAAAAGATCAGCAACCCCGTCACTAGCGCTCCAATCGAAAATGTTAGGAACGCGCTTTTGAATACACCAACTTTACTTCCAAGCTGGCTGTTGATAGCCGCTTGAATACTCAGCATAGCTCCACCGATGATGGTGAGAATAATCATGATAATAGTCATAAAGTTACCTTAGCCTTGTGCAACCATAACCAGCGCTACAATGATAAAAATCAGCGCGATTATACGTTTAATGTCAATTTTTCTGTGTGGCGTACCAAGTAGGCCAAAGTGATCGATTATTAGGCTCTTAAAGACCTGACCTGCTAGGATGCCAATCATGGTCATGGCGATGCCGATTGCCGGCGTTGTTACGGTCAGGATAATAACGTAAATAGGTCCTAGTATGCCGCCAAGCAGTTGCCAAGATGGCTGTGCAAAGAACGATGGGCTGTTACGCGGGCTGAAAAATAGCATCAGCAAGAAAGTAAGCGCCGCGCCCACTCCAAATACACTAAAGGTGGCCCAGAGATCACCGACTTCCTCGCCTAGTGGTCCTAGCAATCCAGCCTCTATGGACAGCCCCATACCTCCGGCAATTACAATTAAAATTAGTATCAGTTGCATATCAATCTCCTGTGGTTCAGGTAGATAATGTTACGCCTTAACATGGATGAGAAAAATGCTACAATTAGATAAACACCTTTGCAGGATATGCATAAATGAGTAAACCTGAGAACATCAACATACGCGCCTTGATGATTTATATAAATGTTTATGAAACACAGAATTTCTCTGTGGTGGCACGGGGGAAAGGAATATCAGCCTCTCAGGTGTCGCGCGTTATCCATCAAATAGAAGATGCACTCGGACAACAACTCTTTTATCGTAATACTCGGGCAATCATTCCGACGGAAAGCGGCCACCTTTTTATCCGTTATGCACGTGCTATGACGAGCAGCTTGGAGGAGGCGCGACGAGAACTCAACGAAAGAACGCTAGAACCTTCAGGTATGGTCCGCATAAACGCACCGGTATTCTTTGGACAGCGACATGTAGCACCGGCGTTAGCTGGTCTAACTAAACGATATCCAAGGCTAAGCATTGATCTCACGCTGACCGATGATTACATCGATCCTCACCGGGATTCAGCTGACGTAATTTTCCGGATTGGCGTGCTAACAGACTCCTCATTTCATGCTCGTGTGTTTGGCCAGCAGTTCTATCATCTAGCTGCATCACCAGATTATATCCGTCGACACGGCATACCTGAATCACCTGAAGAGTTAATCCATCATAAATGCTTGGTCTATCGCGGTTCGTCAGGACCAAACCGCTGGCTGATGCGTAGGCACGGGGAGAAATGGGTGCACTATCCAGTATCGCCCCTTATGTCATCTAATAATGCTGAAACGTTGTTGATTGCTGCACTCGGGGGAATGGGGATCGTGCTGTTTCCTGATTGGCTGATTGGAGACCAACTCAAGCGAGGAGAACTAATCGTACTACTGCCGGAGCTGGATAAGTCTATAAAAACGGAGTCGCAACACATCGCGGCAATCTACCCGAATGCCCGTCATCCTTCGCTGAATGTTCGGGCGATTATCGATTACTACCTTGATTCGTTCGGTTCTCCGCTTTACTGGCAGTTTGAATAAGAGCTGGTCGCTAGAAACATCGCATGTGATTTGAATAAGTTTAATACCAAGTAAGATTCATACTGAGTGCTTTATCATGCTAAAAAGGCAGCGTTCGATAATTGGAGTACTGCTTTTCTAAAAAGTTTATGTCCAAAAACGAGTTTACTCGACCGTCTGCTTCTCGCTCTTTGCCGAAGTTCGGCTTAGTTCCACTAGCAGACATTGAAGATTCTTAATGTGTGACCCATACGCTTCTAGACAATGCCCGCATCCAAGCTAAGCTCGAAGTAGAGCAAGAACAAGCAGAAATTGAAGCTGAAAAAATACCCTAGATTCAAATTGTAAGTGCATAACTTGTTTTGGCTAGATTAAGTGGTCAGTTGCTCATAAGCTAACTGCTTTTT
>NZ_JADYWS010000024.1:0-78924 GCF_015864715.1 Pseudoalteromonas sp. NZS71
TAAATTCAGAAGCCTTTATAAACTAACCAGAAGATCGGTCAATGGATCGTTAAATATTTCTTAACTGATCGGCATTAGGCTAAATAGCCCACTTTAAAGTTTTAACATGTTCTTCCCTGCAGAGCGCTTACGCGCTCTTTTAGATTAAGCTAATGCACAACGATTTTTTGCTTAATTGCTGGCATTAATGTTTTACCATTGCCATCTACTTTGTTTAACAATTTAAGTCCCATCACTTTTGCCAGTACTGGGTAAATATCAAGATTATTTACTTCTTTAAGGCTTACACCTTGTTTAAATGCAGGGCCTACAGCAATAAATGATGCTGCCATATCCTCGGTATATGCATAACCGTGAGTCCCTAAATAGGTTGGTTTTTTACCATTGGTAAATACCGCTGGCGCTGTAGTTTGCACCACAATATCGCCTACGCGAGTGCCTTTATTGTAATGATACGCTGCTAATTGCTCGTCAGTTAATACTGTATAACGACCGTTTGACGCATCTCGTAAACGTGCTTTGTAACCTTCAATATCAGCGTTTTTAGCATCAGGCTGAGTATAAATAAGTAAACGTGGACCAGTATTTTTAACTAAAAAGTTTTCATCTTGAGGCAGTGTGGTTACATCAATGCTTTTATCTGGATCTATACTCGTCATACCATGATCCGACACAATAACTAAGTTTACCTCTTGCTCTAATTTACTTAAGCGAGTTTGTAATTGCCCCATTAATTCATCAAGCTGTTTAACTGCATCACGCGTTTGTGGTGCGTCTGGCCCAAATTCATGGCCCATGCTATCAACTAGCGAAAAGTAACTCGCAATAAAACGTGGGCGCTGTGCTTTTGGTAAACTTAACCACTGAATAATTTGATCAACACGGCTTTGGTAATCGCTGTATTTAGAATAGTGATAAAAGTAATCTGGTGTCATGCCGTTAAATAATGCATCTGACTCAGGCCAAAAATAAGTAGCCGATTTAAGCCCCTGCATTTTTGCTAAATTCCAAAGCGGAATACCCTTTACCCATGTGCTATCGCCTAATGCTTTGCCCATGCTGTAACAGTCGTTCTTACGCGCTTTATCACAAAAGCTATTATCAACAATGCCATGGTTTACCGGCAGTAAGCCCGTAATAATAGAAATATGATTAGGAAACGTTTTAGTTGGATAAACAGGTATTAGCTTTTGTGCGCGAACACCGCGCTCGGCCATTGCTTTTAAATTTGGCGCGCCGTGTTTTTCAATATAATCCCAACGCAGGCCATCAATTGATACAAGCACCACAGTTTGCTCTTTTGCAGCAAATGCGCTGTTCATTCCTAACATTAGGCAAATTGATACTGCCTTTAAAATCCACTGTTTCATTATAAACACCTATAAATGCACAACAATTACTCAAAAAATTATTTTAAAGCAAGTTGTTACTTTATGATACAAACTGATAGATTAAACCCTGTATATTAAAGACAAATGACTATGTGCTAAAAACTATGCCAGTCATCAATTGTAAAAAAGGACAAGTATAAAGATGACCATAGATTTTAGTAAAAAAATAACGCCAGCACGAATGTACCGCACAACCTCTAACTTACAGATGGCGCTAGAAAGCGACCGTGGACGTATTATTAACAGTGCCGCTATTCGCAGGCTGCAGCAAAAAACACAAGTGTTTCCGCTTGAGCGCAACGCAGCTGTGCGCTCTCGCCTTACCCATTCGCTTGAAGTACAACAGGTTGGTCGTTTTATAGTGCAACGTATTTTTGCTAATTTAAGCTATGAGCAACAAAAAGATTACGGCTTAACCGACCTAGAGCGCCCACTAGAAAGCTTAGTAGAAATGGCCTGCCTAATGCACGACATAGGCAACCCACCGTTTGGACATTTTGGCGAAGCGGCTATTAACCACTGGTTTAATAACAACCTAGCAAGCGTAACACCCGAACGCTGTAAAGAACCAAACACCGGTATAGGTGTTGTTTTTAAACACCTTGCGCTCGATATTTGTAACTTTGAGGGCAACGCTCAAGGCATACGTATAATTCATTCTTTGCAAACGCTTAATTTAACCTACAGCCAGAGTGCTGGTATTTTAAAATACACTCGCCCTGCTGGGCTTGATGTAAAAGACACTCCGCAAAATAAAAACTATTTAATGAAAAAAGTAGGTTACTACTACAGCGAAAAAAACTTTGTTGAAGCGCTACAAAAAGAGCTCACTATTGAGCCTTACTGCCGCCATCCTGCAAGTTACATAATGGAAGCCGCCGACGACATTTCGTATTGCCTAGCCGACATAGAAGACGCCGTAGAAAAAGACATAATAAGCACTGAGTTGCTGTGCGAAAAACTTAAAAGTAGTTACAAAAAAGTATTAATAAATCTATTAATCGACGACGCTCAACATCAAAATTTTGTAGACAAAGCCGTAGACTACGCACTAGAGCGTGCACAAGCACAACCCTATAATTTTAATAGTGAATTTTTTATATACCTGCGGGTTGCATTGCTACATCCGCTAGTAAATCACGCCGCAAAACGCTTTATCGAAAATATAGAACCTATTTACCATGGCGATTTTAACCAAGCGCTTTTAGAAGATAGAAGCCATCTACATGCAGTAACTAAAACACTAAAGCAGGTAGCGCTTGAGCATGTATTTTCAAACAAAGAAGTCGAAAAATTAGAGCTACAAGGGTATCGCATAATTAATGGTTTGCTCGATTGCTATAAACCATTACTGCTACTAAACAAGGATGACTTTAAGCGTGCACTAAATGGCGATTCACGTTTATTAATAGAGTCGCGACTTATTAAAAAGCTCTCTAAAAAGCACTTAAATAGTTACCAACACGCAATAGATGCGATGCAAGAAGAGCCCGATCACTTTGCGGCATACGAGTTTTATTATCGTTGTAGATTAATCCAAGATTATATAAGCGGTATGACCGACCAATTTGCTTACGATGAATATCGCAGCCTTATGGTTATTGATTAGTTGTATTACTCTGGATAATTTTTAATTTTGCGCTTAAAATCAAACTATTAATATTTAAGCGCATAACTTCATGATATCAAAACTAATTAGATTTACCCTTTGCTTTGCCTTATTTTATAGTGCGCAAAGTGCTGCATACAACGAAGCTATGTGCATTTTAATTAAACAAGAAATGCAGCAAAATAGTAATAATAAAGCGAGTCAAAAATATCGTAAAGCTGCGCGTGATTACAAAAACAACTGTAATAAGCCAAAAGAAATTCAAGCACAACCTAAGCCTCAAATAATAGAGCCTGAGCCGACTATTATTACTCAGCCACAACCTAAAATTGTTGAACCTGCCCCTGTAATTAAACCTACTGAAGAAGCTGTTAAAGAAAGCATCAACGAGCAAACCCTTAATTTAACTAATGATCAAAAACAACAAATAAACGATCAGCTAAATACCAACAGTAACGAAATAGTAATTGATGCAGAGCCAACAAAAGCAGCACCCGAGCAAGTAGTTACAGAGCAAAAAAACGAAGCTGTGATAGAGCAAGTAAAACCGGCGACGCCAGAGCAAAGCGTTCAACCTGCGTCTGAAAAGCCTGTACTTGTAAAACCAGCACCGGTGTTAACTAAACCAGCGCCTGTAATTGCGCCGCAACCTGTAGCACAAAGCCCAAGCTCGTTACTTTTACCCACTTTAATACTTGTTATAGTGGTACTTATTGGCGCTATGGTAGTCGTGCGCCTGCGCCGTGCAAAACAAAGTAAAACGATGGCAGAACCGACTATAGCGGCTCCACCTGAAGTTAAATCAGAAAAAATTGCTACGCCAGCTAAACCTGAAATTAAAGCAACAAAGCCAGTACAAACAACAAAAGAGCCAAAGATTGAGCCTGTCGTCATTAACGAAGCAACTCAAAATAATAAAGCAGTTGAGAGCAGCGTAGCGACAAATGAAGAGTCAGTGGAACCTACTAACACAGCGCAAAATACTGATATTGAACATACAACAACGCAGATCTCAGATGAGCAAAACAACGTAGTTACTCCATCGCAAACAAGTGAAATTGAGTCTGCACAAATGGAGCCAGCAGATACTTTAGAGCAAACAAGTACCGCTACGTTTAACGAAGTAAAACAAAAACCAGAGCCTAATACCGCCGAGTTTGAAGCCGCCGCTAAAACAACCTTAGAGCGCATTAAAAATGCCAGCAGCTTTAATGAGCCAGAGGTACGCGACTTTGACCCAGATGCAAAGCCAGTAAAAAAACAACGTAAGCACTATACAGCGCAAGTAACGGAATCTTCGCCAATAGAAGCCGAACATAACACTGTAGAGCCGGTTATTACTACTCCTGAGTCAGTAACAGCGAGTGAGCCGGTTATAGATTTACACGCTCCAGAGCAAATATCTGACGCTCAATCGACTACGTATACAACCGAGCAAGACTTTAAAGAACCAGAGGTGCGTACATTTAACCCAGATGCCCCGTTACCTGGTGAAAAGCCGATGCCTAAAAAAGAAGACGCGATACCTGAGCAAGCACAAACAACACCGCTAGTTAATGAGCCAGTAATTGAGCCTAAAAAAGCGGACAGTAACAATCCATTTGCTAACTTATCGTTGGACTCAAGCTGGGATCCTGACTCGGCTGAAAAGCCCAAAATAGAAGAGAAAAAACGCGCCCCTAAATCACAAGCATTAATAGATGCAGAAGAACGCGCTAAAAACATGCAAACCAAATAGTAAGTTTTAAAGTAGCGCATCATATTTGAGGCGCTGTTTTAGTAACCAAATAATTAACTGTTTTTCACCGTATTACTTACACTCTTATCCCATCCTAAAATGCGCCTTAGTAATTAGAAGCTTCACTCCTCGCGCAAACAAGCTCAGCCCCTAGTGCAATATTCAAGCTTGAGAGTCTTTTGTGAGCCTACAATTTGTTGACGCGATGGGTGCTGAGCATACATTTAACAGGTGGTATTTTTAGACTGGAGTTTACGGCTACGTTATCCGCAGCCATAAATTAAAGTAACTTGGTCAACATGCCCTAATTAAAAGTCCTAGTTAACAGCCCTAGCGGTACGTTTATTTTTAAGCTTTAACCCGCCAATTAATAGCAGTGGCCCTATAAACATAGCAAGGCCATACACGCCACCGGTAACCGCGTATTCTGGTTTATTCAAAAAGCTAATAGCAATTAAAATAGCTAACGATGCATTTTGAATTCCAACCTCAATTGAAAGCGTCAGCGAATCAGTTAAATTTAATTTTGAACACTTAGCAATTAACCAACCAACAACCATTGAACCAATATTAAGTGCTATGCACGCCCAAAATACATCGTTAAATGAGCTAACTAATAAATCGCGCTCTTTTATTACTAGTGCGGCAATCATCATAAGCATAAAAAACAACGAGAAGCGTCTAAAAAACGGCTCTGCTTTAATGGCAAAATCACTTTTAAAGTGACGTAACCAAATGCCTATAGCAACTGGCACTAAGGTAATAAAAAATAGCCCTAATGAAGTAGTTAAAATAGAAAAAGTAGCATCGTCTGCTGGGGCAAACTGACTCATAGCAAAGCCAATAATAAACGGTGTGGTTATTATACTAATTGCGGTAGAGGCAGCGGTTAAACTTACCGAAAGCGCTAAATTAGCTTTAGCAAGCTGGCTTACTACATTTGACATAGTACCGCCTGGGCAGGCAGCTAATATCATTAAACCAATAGCGATAGGCGTTGGTAGGTTAAGTAAATAACACAGCCCTAATGCTAATAAAGGCATTGCTACAAGTTGGCCTATTAAACCCATAACAATGGCAAGCGGGCTTTTAAATAGACGAGTAAAATCGTTTGTTGTGAGCCCAAGACCCATACCAAACATAATAAGTGCAAGAGCGAGCGGAAGTATTACTTCAGTTAATATAGATGCATTCAAATTAAACAGCCTCGTTTGTTATTGTTTTTAATTGGAGTGTTAATTTTTAAGTTAACTGTATACCAATTCGCTTAATTAAGTGATCTATTTTGAGGATGGAAAAACGTGTTGATAGCTAGGCAAAAAATTCGCTATTTAGTTGTTCTAAATGAGAATTTTTTAACACAGGTAGCGACACGTTTAGCCCCGCAAAATGATTAAGTATTATTGCGGATTGGTATAACGCCCCTTTACAATAAATCCTAATGCTAGAAGCATTACTTATTTAAAATAGTAGCAATGCGTTTACCCAGTTCTGGAAGTACATCTTGCTCAAACCATGGATTCTTTTTAAGCCATATATTATTACGCGGACTGGGGTGTGGAAGCACTAAATAATTTGGCCAATACTCACGCCACGATTTTACTAACTCCGTAAGTGGCATTTTTTTAGTCTCCGGTAAGTGATACGCCTGCGCGTATTTACCTAATACTATTGTCAGCTCAATATTTGGTAGTGCAGCCAATAATTGCTCGCGCCATGCTGGGGCACATTCTTTTCTCGGTGGTAAATCACCCGACTTCCCCCTACCCGGGTAGCAAAAGCCCATAGGTAAAATTGCTATATTATTAGCGTCGTAAAATTCATCACGTGTTAGTCCAAGCCATTCTCGTAGGCGGTTTCCGCTTGCATCGTTAAACGGCACGCCTGTTTCGTGAACTTTTATACCCGGTGCTTGGCCTGCGATTAAAATACGTGCGTTTGGGTTAAATTGTATTACAGGTCGAGCCCCTAAAGGTAAATGAGGATCACAGATCACGCATTTACTAACTTGGTCTATTAATTGGTGACTATTCATGTTTATTTGGCCTTAAATGCTTAATTTTCATCCTAAATGGCCATTTAGGATAAATGAGTTGGTAAAAAATCGGTTTATTTTATCTAAAATGGCGATTAGTTAGTAAAATCCTGATCTTTAAGCCTAAATGCCCTACAGCCCTTATAGTACCTAGTGTTCTTTCGCCCATACCGCAAATTCGTTACCACTTGGTTCTGTAAAGTGAAACCGACAACCGCCAGGAAACTCAAAAATAGGTTTTAATATTACTCCGCCAAATGTCTCTACTTTTTTAAAGGTTGCGTGTATGTCGTCGCTATAAAAAATAAGTAATGCTGCCCCATGCTGAGTTAGTGATTTTAATGGAGCCTGAAAAATCCCACCATCTAACCCCTGCTCACTAAACGCCGTGTATTCTGGGCCGTAGTCAGTAAACTGCCAATTAAATACATGACTAAAAAAGGCCTTAGTTGCGGGTAAGTCGCATGCAGGAAACTCTACGTAATTTAGTTTTTCGTGATCGCTCATCGTTATTTCACTCTTTATTTTTACTCAGTTTATTAACCTTAAGCTTTACATACAGCCTGTGCAATATCATTAAACAATAACAGATCAGTATTTTACTAAGTAATTAAGTAAGTAAGCATAATTTACTTAAAAGTTAATGACTACAAATGAGAATAGCTATCTTTTGTATTTGTAACATATATAATAGCGCCTTTGTTTTATCCTCAGCTTTAAATAAAGGGATTAATTAACTATGCAGGCACCTTTGCACAGTGCGCCATTCGATAAGGTTAACGTAATTGCGCTTATAGTAAAAAGCGTAAGCAGTTATCGAGTTTTGGTATTTTTACGTTTTTTTATTGCCATAATTGGTGGCTATGCCTTTACCTCTGCAAGTATTGCGTTATTAAGTTTTGTATTGCCAATAGCTAAGCAAGACGCTGTACTGTTTAGTGTTTCAATCAGCATTTTAATTTATGCCGTAGTATTTATTTATGCCTTTAGCGTTAAATCATTAAGAAAAGTGTGGATCAGTATTTTACTAAGTACAGGTGCGTTTATCGGATTGCTTGTATTACTAAAGGGTTGGGTATGAAAGACAGCTTTTTTAGATCGATGACTTGGTTACACACTTGGGTAGGGTTACTCGTTTGTTGGTTATTATATTTAATATTTTTTGCGGGAACACTTAGCTTTTTTAGAGATGAAATAACGCTGTGGAATCAACCTGCCATACATAATGTACAAGCCCAAACACAGCGTATAGAAGCGCAAAAGCAGCAAATAATTACAGGGTTCGATTACCTAGCTAGCCATGGTGCTAGCTCACCAAACTGGCGTATTACTCTGCCTGAGCCGCGTATTCCTTATTTAATTTATGGTTATGCAAAGCCAAAAGAGCCAGGCCAGCGCCGCAGCCAGTTTAAAAACACACAGTTAAACCCTAATACCATGAAAGAGCTTGAGCCCTTTGTAGATACTAAAGGTGGTAACTTTTTTTATCGGCTGCACTATGATTTACATTACATGGATGCAATAACCGCACGCTGGATTGTGTGCTTTGCTAGCTTTTTTATGCTAATTGCCATTATATCGGGTGTGGTTATTCATAAGCGTATTTTTAAAGATATGTTTAGTTTTAGACGTAATAAAGGTAGCCGTACATGGTTAGATGCCCACAATTTAAGCTCTGTGCTTGCCCTGCCTTTTCATTTAATGATTACTTACACGGGCATGATTACGCTCATATTTATGTTGTTTCCCTACCCTGCGCAAACGTCTTACGATAACGGCATGCGTGGCTTTTTTAACGATGTAACCCCTCGCAACACCATGACCGATAAAGCCGAAGGCGAATCATCAATGGTGCCGATTCAAAGCATTTTGGATCAGGTTTATACTAAGTGGCCTCATGCAGATATTACTCGCGTACAAGTTAACCAACCAAATATGGCAGCTTCAACAATTACCGTATTGGTAAGCGCAGGTAAAACACTGCGTGACCAAGCACCACGCTTAATATTTAGTGGTGCTACAGGGCAAATGGTTGCTAAAACTGATGACGAGCTAACTAGCAGCAAAGCGCTTTACGAATCACTTAATTCAATGCATACAGGGCGTTTAGCTACGTGGTTACTGCGTTGGTTATACGTATTAGGCGGTATTGCAGGCTGTGTAATGATTGGCTCTGGCTGTATTATGTGGGCTAAGCGAATTCGCGAGCGAACTAAAAATAACGTTAAACCTTCGTTTGGTTTAAAACTAGTTGAAGGGTTAAACCTAGCCACTATTATGGGACTTCCACTGGCAACGTGTGCATTTTTTATTGCTAACAGACTACTTAGCCCAACTACCGCAGAGCGCGCCGATAAAGAAATACTCGCGTTCTTTTTAACATGGCTAGCGGTTGCTCTTTTAGCACTTATAAAGCGCGACACACTGCAATGGCGAGTTATGGCAGCTATAAATGCTGTTGCATGTTTAAGCGTACCGGTTATTAATGCACTTACAACTAACGGTAATATAGTTAGCTATTTGATGCACAAACAGTGGGCTTTATTTACTTTTGATGCACTGTTTTTGTTATTTAGTATATTATTTTTTATACAAACCGAAAAATTACGTACTGCTAAAAACAACTCAAAAATAATCAGCCCTAGTCAATCTAATAACCTTAAAAGGCAAAAACCATGATTGATTTACTTGGGTTTAGCCTATGCCTGCTCAGTTTTAACTGTTTTGCGCTGGCTAAGTATAATCATTTTAAAGATGTATTTAAAAAACGCCCTACAGAATCCCAACGTAAAAAGCTGCTATTAGCTGCTTGGATCAGTATTTTACTAAGCTTGGTGCTTTGTATAGTTACTCAAGGTGGATATGGAACATTACTATTTTGCGGGTTTATGAGCCTAAGTGTCTTAATTATAATGGTTTTTTATAATTTTTTAGTAGGCTACGTAAAGTGGTTTAGTGTTTTAAATAGCGTGTTAGTTGTACTAAGTGGGTTGTTTTTAGCGTTAAACTAGCCTTAGTTAGTAAAAACGTGATCCGTTATTTTCTCATATATTAGGCAAAAAAAATGGCAAGCTATATAGCTTGCCAACAATAGGGGATATTCAGTGTTTCTAATACTTGCTGTCTCACGGCAAGTGCATACAATATAACCATAATATATGTAAGTTACTTTACAGTTAAATTACTCTTTTATTACTACTTTAAAAACGTATATAACTAACTGTAAACCCCCTTTACATAGTCTCTTGGTTTACCCAAATTATTTCATCGGTAGCAAAGCCCAACTCTTTAGCTTTAGTTAAAAAGTGTTCTTTAAGCTCTTTGCTAACCGTTGGTGTACGCGATAAAAACCACAAGTAATCTTTGTTGTAACTGGTTATAAATGCATATTGATAATCGGGTTGGTCAAGTTCAAAAATCACGTAAGCGCCATAAAATGGACCAAAAAACGAGACTTTAAAATGTCCGGTGTCAGTGCCCTCAACAAACTTGGCTAATCCTTCGGCGTCATTCCATTTTTTATCATCCGTTAAATACCCTTTGTTAAGGACCTTTACTGTGCCGTCGTCGTTAATTGAATAAGTAGCGGTAACTTGCTCCATACCTTCTTCAAACGAGTGATTAAGACGCGCTATTTCAAACCATTTGCCTTTATATTTTTGTATATCAAAGTTTTTAACGGGTGTTATTCCCTCAGGAGGGCTGGTGCAAGCACTAAGAAAAAATAGCCCTGTAATAAGTAAACCGTATTTAATAGCCTTCATGTAAGCTCCTTTTTAAATTACATAAATAGTACGTATTATCTAAATATAGATGGATATAAAGTTTGCTAGCCGATTAAAAAATTTTGCTATAGGATCATATTAATTCTAAAGCAATAAAAATGACCATAGCATGAAAATTTGGGTAGATGCAGACGCGTGTCCTGTTGTTATAAAAGAAATACTTTTTAGAGCTGCAGAGCGTATGAAAATCGAGACTATTTTAGTGGCTAATCACGCAATGCGTATTCCGCCGTCAAAATACATAAGCCGCGTTCAAGTATCGTCGGGGTTTGATGTAGCCGACGACGAAATAGTAAAACGTATTGAAAAAGGCGATTTAGTTATTACGGGCGATATTCCGCTAGCAAGTGAAGTAATTGATAACGGCGGGCAAGCACTCAACCCGCGTGGCGAGCTTTATACCACCGAGAATATCCGCTCAATACTTAACGTGCGAGACTTTATGGATACCATGCGCTCAAGTGGCGTAGAAATGAGTGGTGGGCCGCCGCCACTTAGCCAAACCGATCGCCAAAACTTTGCAAATAACCTCGACCGTATTTTAGCGCAAAACAAGGCTAACTAACTTGAATACCCAATTAGTTGGCTTAGGTGATACGCAATTTAGCGTGGCGGTATACGTAGCAAAAGCGCCGCCAATGCCGTTTTTTGAAACACTTGAATGCCTAGAACCGGTTATAAATGAGCAAATAAATACCATAAACCAGCACTGTGGTAATGGTTGGCGCAAAGTGTTTAACGTGTACGCAAAAGTGCTATTTGCCCTGCCAAGTGAGTATTACTCATTTGCTAAACAAGCCCCTACTTGGCAACAATATCGCGATGAGTATTTACTGCAAAAAAATAGTAAAAACGCCCTGCTATTTAGCGCGCCCAACATTACTATTACGTGTGCAAATAAAGCTACTAGCAATAAAAACCAGTTACACATAATTGCCGGTCGTACGCACGCTAAAAACTTATTACAACAAGGTAAGTTACATGCACAATTTGATTGGCTCGACGACGAGTTTGCAATAGACACCAGTAACAACATTATTGTGTGCCCATATTTTGATTATAGACAGTTAAGTAATGTAAAAATTGCGAGATTAAGCGAGCTAGTCGCGCAGCTAAAAGTCACTAAATAACACATAGTAGGGAACGACCATGGCCGGAATTTTAGAGTTAAACGAATTATTAAAATCAATGCAGCCAGAGCTTAAGCAAGGCGAGTATATTTTTTGTTGCTTAGCAGGAAAATTGGCTGATTATGTTCATTTAGAGCCACTTGCCACTTACGTTGAAGAAGAAGGGCTAACCCTTATTTTAAAAGCTGAAACTGCCGATAAAGCAGGTATTACTTACGAGGGTAAATATAATTTAATTACCCTTAACGTACATTCAAGCTTAGAGGCCGTTGGGTTAACGGCTGCGGTATCTGCAAAGCTGACTGAGCATAATATAAGTGCTAATGTGGTCGCTGCGTTTTATCACGACCATATTTTTGTACAAACAGATAAAGCACAAGCTGCAATGAAAGCGCTTGGAGAGATTGGTTAGGTTTTTTGTAAGCTATAGATACTATTTAAAAATATACGGAAAAATATATGGATGTTTCAAATCACGCTAGCAAGTTTAATCAATGGAAAGACACGTATAATTGAAATACATGTAAAACGAATAGAAAAGAATATGGTCAGTTCATAGCCCAGTTTTTAACTTCAGAAAGCCGGGTGCTCAATCTGAATGGTATTTATGGCTCTGGTAAAACAGAATTTATTAGACGCTTGTATGTAGAGCTTGCTCAACGTAACCATCCTGTTGTATACATTGATGTTTGGGAAAGTGACTTTTCAAATAATCCTCTTGCTGTTATTTGCAGTGAATTATTACAGCAAATTGAGTATGTTTTTAAGGAAAAGGATCCCACCGGAAAAGCTGTCGAGATCGGGAAAGCAAAAACCATATTTAATAAGTTAAAAAGTAAGTTAGGTATATGCTTAAAGTACGCTGAGCCAGCGACAGCTTTTACGGGGGATCCCTCTTTAATTTCAGGGGTGAAAGCTATCTCTAAAATTGTAGAGGTTACACCGGACTTAAACGACTCTAAGCAATTTCAGAAGTACACTGAAACGATTCAAAAAAACCATATAGAATCTATTCAGGCAGTTAAAGACATAAAAGAATATTTAACCTATTTATCTGAACTAATTGAAATCATTTATGCGTTGAATATACCAATAGTTATTTTGATCGATGAACTAGATAGGTGCCGTCCAAATTATGCTATTGAAATTTTGGAGGTTATTAAGCACTTTTTTGAAACAGAGGGGTTTACCTTTTTAGTTGCTACAAATACAGAAGTCCTAGAACATTCAGTGAAGTCAATATATGGGATTGACTTTGACGCACAACTTTATTTACGTCGATTTTTTGACCGAAAAATCACCTTACCCCAAGTGTCTATGATGAATTACTTAACTTCGAAAAATTTAGATTTTGATAAATATAAAAATAAGAAAGTACTTCTTTATCCATTTATTGATGATCAAACTATCAATCTAAGTGTGTTTGCGAGCTTATTTGAAAGTAACAAAATTGAGCTAAGGGGTATTGAACAAATATTAAATAGATTTTTTGTAAGCTTAGATTATGCGGTAAATCAACGAAAATCATCGGAAACCTTAATAAACACAGCTGTACTTATGCTTGGGTTAATAGAGCAGCATTTAGACAAAGTAGAGCAAGTTGAAAGAACGAATGCAGAAAAAGCTTATTTTTCAGTTGCAATTGAGCGCCCTATTAAAGATTTGATTGAGAGTATGTTTAACTGTGTAACGATTACTCAAGCTCTTCGATGCCATTCTAATGGCGGAAGAGTTACAGAGTTTGTACACCCGCAGACTATGCTTATTGTTGAATCAAGTAACTTTTCAAAAGTGAAGTCAACAAATCATCAGAGCTTAGAATCAGCAATTGCAAAAATGATAAGTTATTTTAATGATGATAATTTTAATTATTGGATGTGGGAAGACTACCAAAAAATAATTCTATTATCTGGTCATATTGAATAATAAAAAGTTCATCAGGTTAAACCGATTAGGTGCGGACTGATATAACAACAATCTGAGTAATATTAACATAAGCCCGTCGTGTAGCGCTTCGCTTAAACGACTTACGCTTAGAAAAAATGCCGAGCGTAGAGGGGTTTATATAAAAACACCGAGTTTGTTCACTCGGTGTTTTTATTGGTGCTGAATCGCGGGTGCTTGTTCAGCTTGTAAAACTTAAACTACATACCCACTAAAACCTAGCGCTTTAAAATACAGCTTCGGAATGCCAAATTTGCACTCATTTAGCAGTTCGCTAAAGCGCATTCTATCTAGCGGGTAAAACTCATTTTCTAAGTCGTGCCCTGTTTGTGTTTTACCTGTTTCGGTTAAACCCAATTGCGCGCACGTTGTAAGCTGGGCTTCGCGCTCAAATGAAGTTTCAGGGCGCATTAAATCTGCAATATAAAGGTTGGCGTCTTTTTTAAGGCTTCCTTTAATCGCTTTTAATAACTCTTTTTTATCGCCATTATCTTGTACAAAATGCATTACCAATAAACATAAAACGGCATCGGCTTTAACCGATAATTTATTAACAGGTCCGTTGTGAATATTGACGCGGCTTGCTATGCCTTGCTCATCAAATTGCTGCTTCGCGATAGCAAGCATATCGGCTGATGTATCTTGCGCGGTAAATTGCCATGTAGGGTTTAATGCAGCCAGTGCAAGTACTTCTTTGCCTGTGCCTGCCCCTACTACTAAAATATGCGCATTATCGCTTAGCGTTGCTTTTAGCTGTGCGTTAGTGAGCTGATGTAATAATTCATAACCAGGAACTAAACGGGTTATACGGCTATCGTATTGTGTTGCTTGCTCGCCTGTAAACGTTGGCATTGTATCTCCTTGTTTTCAGTAATGTTGCTTATAAAACTTCAACTGTGGAATATCCACCTGGCTTTTTGGCTACATGCACTTGAGTGGCTACACGCTCGCTCATTTGTGTTACGTGCGATATAACGCCTACTTTTCTGCCTTGTGCTTGCAAAGAATCCAAAGCGTCCATTGCAATGCTTAGGGTTTCGCTGTCTAACGTACCAAACCCTTCGTCAATAAACAAAGAATTGATTTGTACTTTGTTTGACGAAAGCGATGCTAAACCAAGTGCAAGTGCGAGCGATACTAAAAATGACTCCCCGCCTGAGAGTGTATTAACAGAGCGTTGCTCGTCGGCCATGTCGCGGTCAATAATTGCAATGTCGAGTGTTTGCGCTATGGCGGTTAATTCGTAGCGTTTATTGAGCGTTTTTAAATGGCTGTTGGCATAATGCAGTAATATTTTTAACGTTTGTGTTTGCGCTAAGTTACGCATGGTTTTACCCGTTGCATCACCCAAGACTTTATTAAGCAAATGCCACTGTTCAACCAGCGTTTTAAGTTTAGTTAACTCAGCCTGCTTACCTTCAAGCGCTTTTGCGTTTTGGTTGTGTTGCTCAATAGCGGTATTAGTTGCTAGTAATGAATTTTGCAGCTGCGTTTGTTGCTCGTTTAAGCTGCTTAGTTGCGTACTTAAAGCCTCTGCACTTTGCGTTGGTTTATCGCTACTGTTGTGTTTTTCAAGCGTAAGTTGCTGCTGTTTTAATGCGGCGTTTGCATCTGTTAGGGCTTGAGTTAACTGCTCGTGCTGAGTTAAATGCGCTTTAATAGTCTCGCTACTAAGCGTTAGTAAAATTTTGACCTGTTCGTGCGTTGCATTGCTATATTGCGCTTTAAAGTCAGTAAACCACTGGTTATAACGTGCCTCAAGCGTTGCTAGCTCTTGGCTGTTTTCAAGTAAGCGTTGCTCTACATTTTTAAGCGTTATGGCGTGCTCATCTCGTTGTTTTATCGCGTCGTCATATGCTTTTTGACTCGCTTGAACCTGCGATTGCAGTTGCTCTTGCGCACTTGTAAGTTTTGCTTGGTAGTCGTCTGCACTTATTTGCTCGTTATTAAATAAAGCTAAGCGCTCACTTTGTACAGTGCTTAGTAAATTTTTAGCTTTTACAAGCTCTTCATTAAGTGCTTTTAACGACTGCTCGTTGTTACTTATAAGCGGTGTGAGCTGCTTTATTTGTTCATTAGCTGTGTCTTGACGTTTTTGGCTTTGCTCAAGTTGCGTTTGAGTTTGCTGATACTGCGTAACCTGCTCGTGCAGCTCGCTAAGTTCAAGCGTATTGGCTTGTAGTTGCTGCCAAAAATCACTGTTTTCAAATTGATTATTGAGCGTTGTACCAAGCTCGTTAATTTGCACACTAAGTTCGCTATGCTTACTCGTTAACTGGTTTTGCTGATGTGTAAACTCAAGGTGTTTATTACTAAGTTGCTGCTGTACTTGCTGCTCTGCTTTAAGTGCTGCTAGTAGCTCATTTACTTTAGTTTGCAGTGTACGCTGGCGTTTTTGCTGCTCAAAGTATTGCGCTTTTTGCTCCGTTAACTGCTTATAAGTTACTTCAAGCTGATCAGGCGTTAAGTCGTTAAGCTCTGTGCGTGCGCCTTGCATGGTATTTTTAATGTCGAGCTGTTTAGCTTTTGCCGTTTGTATTACTTGCTCAAGTTGCCCGTGTTCAGCAGTTAATACGGCATGTTGAGTTTGGTGCTTATGCAGCTCGCTTTGTGCATGGTCAAATTGCTTTTTAGCTATATTAAAATCATTTTCAAAATCAGTAATTAAGTTATTTAATTGCTGATTTTGATTTACCGCATACGGGTGCTCAGTTGCACCGCACACTAAACAAGGTTCATTAGGGCGAAGCTCAGTGCGTAAATGCTCTACGTTCTCGCTGGCTCTTAAGCGCGCTTGGTTAAGTGCGTACTCGTTGCCTTTAAGCGCTTGCTCGCTGGTTATTAAATGCTGATTAAGTAAAGCATGGGCTTGCTGGCTTTCATTTAACTGCTGATTAAGCACTTGTTGGCGTTGAGTACTTTGTTTTAGTTCTGCGTTAAATTGCCCGTAGCGCTCTCGCTGCTCTTTTAAGTAATCAATACTTTTTAACTGCGCGTCGCAGTGCTCTGCATTAAATTCATTAAGCTGAGTATTTAATACCTGCAAAGCAGACTGCTCGCTCGTAAGTAACGCCTCGCACTGCTGCACTTTATTATTTTGTGTATTTAAACGCTCAGTCTGACTTGCAAGCTCCCTATTAAGAGTTTGGCTTTGTGCAAGGTTTGCGGTTAATTGCTGCTGTGCATTTAAGTAAGTATTAAAGCTTTGCTGATAGTAGCTCCAGTCTTTTGCTAAAACATGCAGCTGTGCATGTTCATTAAGCCATTGCTGGCTTTTAGTTGATTCGGTATTAGCGAGTTCAAGCTCGCTATTGCTTTGTTTAAGCTGCTGTGTGAACTCATCTAATTGAGATTGCTCTTTGGTTATTTGCGACTCAGTACCTTTTACAGCTTGAGTTTGCAACGCAATGCTGCTGTCGAGCTCTCTCGCTTTAGCTATAACGGGCGCTGCATTTTGTTTTTGCTCATTGGCGTTATTAAGCAGCTCGGTATGCTTAGCAAGCGCGGTATTACGCTCGTTAATTACCGCTAAATGATCAACACTTTTAAGCGATGTTATTTGCTGATCCAACGCCGTATTTTGATCGGTTAACAAATTAAAACGGCTGCGGTTATCTTTTATTTCAAGCGCTTGTTTAGCTTGTTTTGCCTGCTCGCTTTGCTCAACGATACTTTCAAGCGCTGAGCTTGCTTGTTGCTGGGTTTGCTGTGCTTGCAGTAAGTTTTGCTCAAGTACTGTAGCTTGCTGATACCAGTTAAGTGCTTTTTCGGTTTTGGATAGCTCTTTTTTAGTGTGTTCGGTTTGCGCTTTTAAATCGGTTAACTTGGTTTGTTGTAGCTCAAGTTCTTCTGGGGTTAACAAAGTATAGCTTTCAAGACCAGCTTTAAGCGCTTCAAGCTTTGCTACTTGCTCTTTATGGCGCTCAAAAATACGCACGCCAATACGGCTAAATTTATCGGTACCTGTTAAGCACTCTAAAAGTTGCGCTCGCTCATCGCCAGTGGCTTTTAAAAACGCAGCAAACTCATGTTGTGCTAAAAGTACGGCACGGGAGAACTGCTCAAAGTTAAGCCCTATTTTACTCTCGACTTCTTTTATTGTGTGGCTTTTGTCAGCTATAAGGGTTTCGTCTGGCAGGGTTACTAAAGTGTGCTCTGCTACTTTAAGTTTGCCTGTTACTTTTTTATGGGTTCGTGCAATTGTATAGCGCGCACGATAAAGCTGTTTATCTTGTCCTAAAAAGTCGACCTCGGCGTAGCCTTCCCATGTACCTCTGCGTAGCAAGTTTCGCGCATCATTAAGCTTAATGCTGTCGCCGTTAAACTCAATTAAGTTACCTTTATCACCGCGCAGCCTCGCTGTTTTTGTATAAAGGGCTAAACAAATGGCATCTAAAAAGGTACTTTTACCAGCGCCAGTATCGCCTGTTATCGCAAACAATCCTGCATCTTTTAATGGGGCTTTAGTAAAATCTATTTCAGCGTCAACTATTGAGGCTAAATTATGAATACGAACTGCGGTTATTTTCATAGTTGTTCTTGCTCCGTAAGCTCGTTTATCACGTCACTTAAAAGTGCTTTTAGCTCATCGGGTACGCTTTGCCCTGCCATGTCTTTATCGTTTGCGAACGCTTGTTCTAATAGGTTTAGTGGATTGAGCATTTCAACTTCGCTTAAATCTTCAAATACGGTGTTGTCGTCATTTTGCGCTGATTGCTCACGTACACGTTCAATACCACAAAATTTAATATGCTTGCCTTCAAGTGCTTGTTCTATTTGTTCTCTGAAAGTGGTGTCGGTATCGCTTGATTTAAGCTTTACCCGTAAATAAGGCGCTATTGTATTTTGTGCGGTGTCGAGCGCTTTAATTTGTTCGCATAGTTCGTTTAATGGTACACACTCCCCTTTTGGTAAAATAATTACATCGGCAGAGCGCGGAATGTAAAGGGGGTTTACAGTTGTACTAATATGTTGTTTTTCATCAATAATAAACTCAACAACATTTACTTGGTGCGTGTAGTTACGTTCTGAAAACGACATAGGGATAGGTGTGCCGCTGTAGCGAATAACATCACTTTTAGCGACTTGTTGCGCTTTGTGTAAGTGCCCAAGGGCAACGTAGTTGGCTTGTTTACCAAATACATTGGCTGAAATAGACTCTTCACCACCTATTACTAAGTTACGCTCAGAATCACTTGAGACATCCCCGCCCTTTGCGTGTAAATGCCCCATAACTATTAATGGTGAGTTTTGCTCATTCTCATTAAGAGCTTGCTTTAGTGCAAGCTCGTAAGCTTTTGAAACGCCTTGAGCATAACTAGGACCGTTTTCGGTTTGGCTAAGTAAACTTACATCACTTGCGCGTAAAAATGGCATAGCGACGATTACAGCGCGTTTACCATTGGTATTTATGGTAATAACAGTTTCATCGGGTGTTGCGACATCAAAGCGCCCTACTACGTGAGTATCAAACTGTGCAAGTAATGGCTGAGCTGCCAAAATACGATTTGCAGAGTCGTGGTTACCCGCAATAATCACTACGTGTAATAGTGGGCATGCTTTTTTGACGTCTTTAATAAATTGATAAAGCTGATTTTCGGCGCTAGCACTTGGTGTCGCTGTATGATAAATATCGCCCGCAACTAAAAGTAAGTCTATTTGTTGTTCAACAAGAGTGGCTAATAACCATGTAAAAAAAGCTTGATGTTCAACACGGCGATCGTGTTCGTAAAATTGTTGGCCAAGGTGCCAATCTGAGGTGTGGAGGACTTTCATGTCGCGCTCTTAATAAAACCGTAAGAGCGCCAATATACCCAAGGCTGTTAAAGATGCAAGCCTAAGGCATGCATTACGTTAGGTTAAACTGTACCAAGCTGAAAAAACAACCGGTAATGCTAAAAGTGCCATTAATAATGGAATTTTTAACGTTTTAGTTTGTTTTGCGTGTAGCGCCTTTAATGCATTAGTTTCGTTGCACGCTGCTACTTTATCGATATAAAAATAACCCGAATCGAGATACTGCTTACAGTTATTCTCACTTGCTGGAATCGCAATTAGTTCTTGTTGTTTTTTTAGGATGTAAAAATCCATAAGCCCACCGCATTTCTTGCTAGTAATCGATATTAATTTGAGGATAAATGTGACGAATTTATTTGCCTCAAATAAAAAGGTTGGCGATTTTAAATATAAACAGCACTAAAGATCAACCTAAAATTACACTATTTGTCATTTATCGTACAAATAGCGAATATTAATGAAGTTCGGCAATATTTGAGCCAATTATTTACTCATTTCACTGTGTTTTTGTTCAGTAGAAAGGGCTTTTAGGCTATTTTACTTGTTGCGCATTAGTAATACTTATACGTAGGATTAATGGTTTACCTGGTAATGCCAAAGCAATACTTTTTTAGCAATATGTATAAAATGAATAATATTTTTTTAAGTTCTGGGACTTTGTATTTAACTGATCAAAACCATTATTAAAACCCAATTTTGTAAACCCCCTTTACAGTTTTTATCTGTTCGTATTTTGTTACAAAATAATTGTATTTTTCAATCTAAAAAACTAAGTGAACATCACCCTAAAAATACGGTACTTGGTCGCTAATTTATTGAAGCTAACTGGTATATTTGTCAAAGTACGCTCACAAAATTATATTAGGACTAACAATGAAAAAAATAGGTCTTACGCTAAGTGCTTTTGTATTGCCGTTCGCAATATCGAGTGCAGCTATGGCGTCTTCGGTTGAGCAAACAAAAGGTTCTTTTGTTGATAAATTTCGTCAATTAGACGAAGCACTTCCTACACCCAATGTATATCGTAGTGCCGCTGGCGAACCAGGTGAAAAATACTGGCAGCAACGTGTAAATTACGATATTGATGTGAAGCTAGATGAAAAAAAGCACCGCATTACCGGTAGCCAAAGCATTGAATATAAAAATAACTCACCACATACGCTTAAATATTTATGGTTACAGTTAGATCAAAATATTTTTAAAAGCGATTCAATTGCCGAAACAACTAAAACATTTAAAAGCACTTTAGAAAGCCTACCAGCTCAAAAGCCCGCTAAATTAAGTTTAGGCGAATTACGTCGTCAGCAATTTATGAGCGACAACGAACTGGGTTATACAATCAGTGGCGTAAAAGATGACGATGGTAAAGAGCTACGCGTAACTGTAGTTGATACCTTAATGCGCATCGATTTAAACGAGCCGTTAAAACCAGGTAAAGAAGTCGAATTTAGCATGAACTTTGCCTTCAACATTGTTGAAGAAGATGCAGTGGGTGCACGTTCTGGTTACGAGCACTTTGAAGAAGACGGCAACGACATA
The DNA here is from genome assembly GCF_015864715.1 of Pseudoalteromonas sp. NZS71. NCBI lineage: Bacteria > Pseudomonadati > Pseudomonadota > Gammaproteobacteria > Alteromonadales > Pseudoalteromonadaceae > Pseudoalteromonas > Pseudoalteromonas sp. NZS71. Next base: position 20,968 of record NZ_JADYWS010000024.1, read on the forward strand.
TTCTTAATTGCTCAGTGGTTTCCTCGTTTAGCGGCTTATACCGATTACGAAGCATGGACAAACAAGCCGTTTTTAGGCTCTGGTGAGTTTACGCTTGAGTTTGGTGATTACGATGTTGAGATTACTGTTCCGGCAGATCACATTGTATCGGCAACAGGTAAACTTGATAACGCGAGCAAAGTACTTACAAGTACTCAGCGCAAACGTTTAAAGCAAGCCGAAACATCTAAGCGTCCTGTGTTTATTGTTAACGCAGAAGAAGCGCTAGAAAACGAAAAAGAAGGCACCGACAAAACTAAAACGTGGCACTTTAAAGCGCAAAACGTACGTGACTTTGCTTGGGCGTCGTCTCGTAAGTTTATGTGGGATGCAAAGGGTTATCAGCAAGGTGGTGACGTTCAGCCTTTAGTTATGGCAATGTCGTTCTTCCCTAAAGAAGGTGGTGACTTATGGGAGAAGTACTCAACTGAAGCGGTAGTACACACAATGGAAGTGTACTCTAAGTATTCTTTTGACTACCCATACCCAACTGCGCAATCAGTAAATGGCCCTGTTGGCGGTATGGAATACCCAATGATTACCTTTAACGGCCCACGTACTAAGTTACAAGATGATGGTACACGTACTTATTCTCAAGCTGAAAAGCGCTTTTTACTTGGCGTAGTTATTCATGAAGTGGGTCATATTTACTTTCCAATGATTGTTAACTCAGATGAGCGCCAATGGACGTGGATGGATGAAGGCTTAAATAGCTTTTTAGATGGCGTTGCTGGTCGTGAATGGGATCCTACTATTCCTTGGGGTGTTGAGCCTCGCGATATAGTGAGCTACATGAAGTCTGAAAACCAAGTACCTGTTATGACTCAGTCAGACAGTGTATTACGCTTAGGTCCTAATGCTTATACTAAACCTGCAGCAGCCCTTAATATTTTACGTGAAGTAATTTTAGGTCGTGACTTATTCGACTTTGCATTTAAAGAGTATGCTCAGCGCTGGAAATACAAGCGCCCTACTCCAGCTGATTTTTTCCGTACAATGGAAGAAGCCTCTGGTGTTGATTTAGATTGGTTTTGGCGTGGCTGGTTTTACACCACAGACCATGTAGATATCTCTTTAGATAAAGTATATCAACTACGTTTAGACACTAAAAACCCTGATATTGATTACAGCCGTTTACGTGATATTGAAGCAGACAAACCTACTTCATTATTTGTTGAGCGTAACCGCGCACAAGGTAAAAAAACATGGGTTGAGAAAAACTCTGATGTTACCGATTTTTATGACGAAAACGACCGTTTTACTGTAACCAATAAAGAACGTAACTCGTACAATAAGTTTTTAAAAGGCTTAGAGCCGTGGGAGCGTAAAACGCTTAAGCGTGCTTTAGAAGAAGATAAAAACTATTACGTTATGGAATTTTCAAACCTTGGTGGTTTGGTAATGCCTATTTTATTAGAGCTAACATATGAAGATGGCACTAAAGAAGAGCGCTATATTCCTGCTGAAATTTGGCGTCGTAATTATAAAAACGTTCAAAAGCTGATTGTTACCGATAAAAACAAACCGCTTGTATCAGTTACTGTTGACCCAGGCTGGGAAACAGCTGACGTAGATGTTGAAAATAATAACTACCCTCGTCGTATTATTCCTTCACGTATTGAAGTGTTTAAAAAGGAAAAGAGTAAAGCTAAAGTAAGTCGCGATATCATGCAAGATATTAAAACTGAGCTTAAAACTGATGAGAAGAAAGACGAAAAGGATGACGGTGAGGAGCAGCAATAATGCGCTTTTTGCTTATTATTGTTTGCCTTTTAGTTGCTGCGCCAAGTATGGCGCATCAACTAAAGTCGTCAGTTACAACCGTGCTTTTTAATAAACGAACGCATAATGTTGAATTAATGCATCGCTTTTATTTACATGATACCGAACACGCCGTAGGAACATTATTTAAAGGCAAAATTGATATTATTAGTAATAAAGCCGACCAACAACGTTTTGCTAAGTATGTTGAATCGCATGTTGCTCTACAAACGCTAAGTGGTGAACCTTTACCACTTAACTTTGTGGGAGCACAAGTTGATGGTAAGTTTTTTTGGGTTTACCAAGAAGCACCAATTCCTGAAAACATTGAAGGAATTAAAATGAGTAATGGCGCACTTCGTGATTTATGGCCATCTCAGGTAAATATGGTAAACGTTGAGGGCAAAGGTAAGATTAAAACTTTAAACTTTGCTCAAGATGATACTTGGCTCGAAGCCCACTTTGAGCAAAATTAATATTTAAAACTTCCCCAACCGACGCGCACAGCAGTTGTTTATGTGCGCGTTTTCTTCATACGTTTAAACTGCGTTCATGTTTGATCTGTTATTTGTAAATTTACGTAAAATTTGTGAGTTCAATTTGTATATTTACCTTTTTTTGCGCATGATATATCAAGCACTTAAATTACCTTGTTATCAATAGATTGATAATGGTGCGTATTAATATTTAAATATAGTTAGTTTCATTTATCCCTTTGTATTTACCGGCCTAGGGCATAAGCAGTAGAGAATTTTATGTTTAAATTTCATTTAGTAATAACTAAATTCAGGGAATGATATGACTACTCAGGTTGAGGCTATTTTTGGAGTGATTTTTGATTTAGATGGAACATTGGTTTCATCAGAATTAGATTTTGCATTAATAAAGGCCCAAATAGGTTGCCCTTGCGAGCAAGACTTACTTGATTACATTGCTCAGTTGCCCTCACCGTATATGCGTGAAGAGGCAATGAATATAGTTCACCAACACGAATTAATAGATGCACAACATGCCAGTATATTACCTGGTGTGAGTGAAGCTATTCATGCTTTAAAGTCTAAAAATATTCCGATGGCGATTGTTACTCGCAATTTTGATAAAGCAGCGGCAATTAAATTACAAAATAATCCACTCCCTATCAGCACAGTTTTAACGCGAAGCGATGCCCCAGCAAAGCCAGATCCCAGCGCTTTAAATGCCATTGCTACACTTTGGAACATTAACGCCAGAAATTTACTTTATGTAGGCGATTACCTTTACGACATTCAAGCTGCGCACAATGCAAATATGCGCGCGTGTTTATACGCTCCAGAGTCAACGCCTGCTTATGCCGATCAGGCAGATTACGTTTTACATGACTTTGTTGAATTAGTGACATTAGTTGAGAGTTATTCTGAAAAAATAGAGTTATGTTAAATAGCGTGCTATTTCATTTATTCTGAAATGAGTATGTAGTTATAAAAGTTTTTATTAATCAAGTTTGCCCATTGCGGAGCTAGCCCAATACGTTTTGAATTGGTAAAATACCGCAAAACGTAACGTATTCATTAGGGGCACAAAATGGGCAGAGCATTTGTAGTTCGTCAAAGTTCTATGATCAAAACAGCCAATGCAAAAACAAAAGTAAACTCAAAGTATGGTAAAGAGATTTACGTTGCAGCAAAAAGTGGCGATCCCGATCCCGAAGTAAATCAAACACTACGCCGGCTAATCGAAAAAGCTAAAAAAGACCAAGTACCCGCACACGTTATCGATAAAGCAATTGAAAAAGCAGCCGGTGGCGCAGGGGAAGATTACTCTGTTGCCCGTTACGAAGGCTATGGTCCTGGTAATTGCATGGTTATAGTTGACTGTTTAACTGACAATCCGAACCGTACTATCAAAGATGTACGCTTACCGTTTACTAAAACAGACTCAAAAATTGGTACTCCTGGCTGCGTAGCACATATGTTTGATCATTATGCGGTACTTGGCTTTGCAGGCGATGACGACGAAATAGTATTAGAAGCATTAATGATGGCTGATGTTGATGTTAGCGATGTTGAAGCCGAGGACGGTAAAATATCGGTATTTGCACCACCAACAGAATACTTTAAAGCTAAAACAGCCCTTGAAAACGCATTTGAAGGCATTAACTTTGAAGTAGACGAAATTACGTTTATTCCTCAAGTTAATATTGAAATTGAAGACGAAGAAGTTATTGCTAACTTTGATAAGTTTATAAATATGCTTGAAGATTGTGACGATGTACAAAATATTTATCACAATGCCATTGTAAAAAATTAGATTTAATTAGCTAAAGCTTTAAAAAGCGTGTTTTGTGTATGCAAAACACGCTTTTTTACGTTTGAATAAATGTTAGATATTCATGTGTATTATCTATATACCTTTAAAATGCCTTAAAAGTGATGTTATTCTAATTTTAGGCGATAAAAAACCAGCTTAAAAGCTGGTTTAGCACTTAATCTGAACTTTGCTTAAGCGGTTAAAGCGTATTCGTTTTTTGTGCTTTATATTTTATACGGTAGCTATGTAGCAGTGGTTCAGTGTAACCACTAGGTTGTGTTACCCCCTCCAAAACCAGTGCAAGTGCAGCTTGAAACGCAATGCTGTTATTAAGGGTTTCTTCGTTTATTGCCATGGGTGTATACGCAGTGTCGTGCTCGTTTTGACCATCGACTACTTTGGCCATTTTAGCCATTGTTGATTTTATTTGCGCTTGTGAGCACACGCCATTTAGCAACCAATTAGCCATATGCTGGCTTGAAATACGCAGTGTTGCTCTGTCTTCCATTAGCCCGATATGGTTAATGTCGGGTACTTTTGAGCAGCCAACGCCTTGATCAATCCAACGTACAACGTAACCTAAAATGCCTTGTGCGTTGTTTTCAAGCTCGCTTTGAATATCTTCTTTTGAAAGCCTTTTAGGGTCTGTCATTAGCGGCGGTGTAAGCAGGTCATTAAGGCTCGCAATAGTTCGCTTAGCTATACTTTGCTGCTCGGTAAATACGTTTATATCGTGATAATGCATTGCGTGCAGGGTAGCGGCTGTAGGGGAGGGCACCCATGCTGTATTAGCGCCTGATTTAGGGTGAGCTTGTTTTTGCTCCATCATTAATGCCATTTTATCTGGCATTGGCCACATGCCTTTACCTATTTGTGCTTTATGACTTAAGCCACAAGCAAGGCCAATATCGACGTTGCGATCCTCATAAGCTTGTATCCATGGTTGCTGCTTAATCTGTGCTTTTGGAAGCACAACACCCGCTTGCATAGAGGTATGAATTTCATCGCCTGTGCGGTCTAAAAATCCAGTATTTATAAATACAACACGCTCTTTAGCTGCATAAATACAGGCTCTTAGGTTTACAGAAGTACGGCGTTCTTCATCCATAATACCCATTTTAAGCGTGTTTTTAGGTAAGCTTAGCGCTTCCTCTACTAAGCTAAATAAAGTGTTAGTAAACGCCACCTCTTCAGGGCCATGCATTTTTGGTTTTACTATATTAATACTTTGCGCGCTTGAGTTTTTTATACCTGTTTTTTTATTTAGGTCATGCAATGCCGCAGTTGCAGTAAACATGGCGTCCATAATGCCTTCAAATACCGGTTGATTGTACACATCGGTAATAGCAGGGTTCGTCATTAAATGGCCAACGTTTCTAACAAACATCATGCTACGGCCTTTTAAAGTAACGGTGCCGCCATCGAGTGCGGTGTATGTTTTATCACTTTGCAGAGTACGCTCTACAGTTTTATCGCCTTTTTTAAACGATTCAACTAGGTTACCTTGCATCAAACCAAGCCAATTTTTATAAACTTGTACTTTATCTTCTGCATCTACCGCAGCTACAGAATCTTCACAATCCATAATGGTTGTAAGCGCGGCCTCTAACACTACATCTTTTAAGCCTGCTTTATCTGCTTGGCCAATAATGTGGTGGTGATCGATATGTAGCTCTATATGTAAATCATTGTTTTTTAATAACACTACGGTTGGGTTTTGTGCTTCACCTTGATAGCCAATAAGCTGAGATGGGTCAGCTAATGTGGTTTGAGAGCTATCACGTAACGTAATTAAAAGTGCGCCATCTACTACTGAATAATTAGTACTTTCTATATGCGAGCCATTAGTGAGCGGCAATGCTTTATCTAAAAACTGGCGAGCGTAGGCCATTACCTTAAAACCACGAACAGGATTGTAGCTATTGCCTTTTTCGGCTCCATCGTCTTCGCTTAACACATCTGTACCGTATAAAGCGTCGTATAACGAACCCCAACGTGCGTTAGCGGCATTAAGTGCAAAGCGTGCGTTACTGACAGGCACAACCAACTGAGGACCTGCTGTAAGGGCTACTTCGGGTTCTACATTTTGGGTTTCAATTTCAAAGTTGGTAGGCTCTTTAACTAAATAGCCAATATCTTGCAAAAAGGCATGGTACTTAACGCTATCCCACGTTTTATTAGCAAGATGGTAGTCATCTATTTGCTGTTGAAGCAATTCTCGCTTTTCAAGCAGTGCCTTATTTGTAGGGGTAAGTGTTTGAACTATATGTGCAAAGCTTTGCCAAAATTGATGCTCACTTAAGTGAGTGCCTGGTAGTAATTGATTTTTAACAAAATCAGCGAGTTGTGTGTCTACGCTGAGTCCTGAATGTGTGAGAGTGTGGGACATAATTGCCTTCCTTAAACGGTCGCGATATTGTTGTGTGCTTGTGCGTTAAGGCAACAATAACTCAAAAAGGCAATGTTGAGTGCTTTTTAGCCATTCACAAAATGTATAGCCACAATAACAACTATAAATTTACTAAATCTAGAAAAGGAGCCTAATGTTGAATCAAGCGAAACGGAGCACACACTCCTAGCCACTCTCACAACATTAAAATAATTTACACACTCGTTCGAAGGATTTTATTATGACAACATATCAACGCGAAACAGACACACTCTCTACTCTTTGCCAATCACAAGGCAGCGCATGGAAAGCTATTAACCCTGAATACGCAAGCCGTATGCGTTTACAAAACCGTTTTCGTACAGGGATTGAAATTGCGCAATACACAGCAGACGTAATGCGTGAAGATATGGCTGCATATGACGCCGACACAAGCCTGTACACCCAATCTTTAGGGTGTTGGCATGGCTTTACTGCCCAACAAATGATGATGGCTATTAAGCGCCATCAAAAAACAACTAAACGCAGCTATGTATACTTAAGTGGCTGGATGGTTGCAGCACTTCGCTCTGCATTTGGTCCGCTGCCAGATCAAAGCATGCACGAAAAAACATCGGTACCTGCATTAATTGAAGAAATTTACACATTTTTAAAGCAAGCTGATGCACGTGAACTAGACCACTTGTTTAACGACCTAGATGCAGCAAAAGCGAATGGCGGTGACGTTCAAGCTGTTATTGATAAAATAGACAACTTTGAAACTCATGTTGTGCCAATTATTGCTGATATTGACGCAGGTTTTGGTAACGAAGAAGCAACTTACTTACTGGCTAAAAAAATGATTGAAGCCGGTGCGTGTGCCATTCAAATAGAAAACCAAGTATCTGACGCCAAACAATGTGGTCACCAAGCGGGTAAAGTGACCGTTCCACACGAAGACTTTTTAGCAAAGATTAACGCAGTACGTTACGCCTTTTTAGAACTTGGTATTGATAACGGTATTATTGTGGCACGAACAGATTCATTAGGTGCAAGCCTTACTCAAAAAGTACCTGTGTCGCAAACACCAGGTGACTTAGCAAGCCAATACAATGCATTTTTAGAAACGACGCCAATTAACGGTGTCGATGACTTAAATGAAGGCGACACAGCAATGAAAATTAATGGCCAGTTATGTAAACCAACTCGCCTAGATAATGGTTTATTTCAATTTCGCGAAGGCACTGAAAAAGACCGCGTAGTACTAGATTGTATTACGAGCTTGCAGTCGGGCGCTGATTTACTGTGGATTGAAACAGAAAAACCTCATGTTAAGCAAATTGCAGAACTGGTAAATCGTGTAAAAGAACACGTGCCAAATGCAAAACTGGTATACAACAACTCGCCTTCGTTTAACTGGACGCTTAAGTTTCGTGAGCAAGTGTATCAAGAGTGGGAAGAAGCAGGCCGTGACCTTAGTGCTTACCCAAGCCTTGGCGACAATAAAGGCCTTATGGCACCAGAAATGGATGCAACAGAACTTGCGCAAGCAGCCGATTTACTAGTGCAAAACTTCCAGCGCGATGGCGCACGTGAAGCAGGTATTTTCCATCACTTAATTACTCTGCCTACGTACCATACAGCTGCGCTAAGCACTGATATTTTATCAGAAGGTTACTTTGGCGATATGGGTATGCTGGCTTATGTACGTGATGTACAACGCCAAGAAATTCGCCGTGAGCAAGCTTCTGTTAAGCACCAAGACCTAGCAGGGTCTAACATGGGCGATACGCACAAAGAATACTTCTCTGGTGATAACGCGCTAAAAGCCGGTGGTGAAGACAACACCATGAACCAGTTTTAATTCCTAACTAGATAGTGTTACTCAAGGGCCAATAGGCCCTTTTTTATTGCTTTAAGTAAAGTTAGAACATTGAAGCATAATTACAGATCAGACTTTAACTAGGGCGTCTTGATCTTTGTGGATTGAAATTTGTTCAATCTAGGGGCGATTAAATCGCGGCGCGAGGTTTGTAACCTAGTGGGCTAAGTAAAAACCGAGCAACAAAGAGTTTATCGCCCCTAGAAAGAACCCAAAGGGCAGCGCATGTTTGGTATTTATGCTACGTTATCGCCTATTCATGGGGAATAACCACACTACATAAGCTCCGCCTTGCCTAAAAACCAAACATACTGCTGCAAATTAACCCACCAAAGTTCAACACGCCCTTGCCAAATCATGTTGGATCACTATTTAACTACCTGAGTGGATTTACAGATCAGAGTTTAACTAACCTTTCATAAAACGGCATATTTGGGGTGATTTTCTGTAAAAAGCGTTTACAACAACTTTAAAAGGCAGGTAAGTGACTGATTTTTGCTTTAATAGGCAAACTTAGCGAATTTATAAACCGATTTTTTACTAACTTCTCTGTGCTATAAAACAAAATTTTACTAACTGATAGGCTATAAACAGTGACTCAAACCGATTTTTTACCAACTCAAGTTACAAAAAATGCTATAAACCGAAATTTTACTAACTGAAGTTTTAACTAAGTCCGATATTTAACTGTCACAGAAGTGTAAAGGGGGTTTACAGTTTGAATACTAAGGCGGTAAATACAAAAGCCACTTATTTGAAGTGGCTTTTATTTGAGCTATAAATTTATTACCCAGAGTTTATTTAGTGTGTTTATCAAACCACCATTGAATATAAGCTACTTTAGTCATTAAGTTTGATGGGCGAGCTGTAATACCATGCGATGCATTAGGAATGCGCACCATTGCAGTATCAACGCCTTGTAGTTTTAATGCCTGATAAAACTGCTCAGTTTCTGATATTGGTGTACGGTAGTCAGATTCGCCAGTGAGCAACATAGTAGGAGTTTTAACGTTTCCAACATAACTAATAGGCGAGCGCTTCATGTAATGCTCGATGTGATCCCACGGTTTACCCGGAAACCAGTAATCAGCAAAAAACGGGTAAAAATCGGCAGTTAGTACAAAGCTGATCCAATTAATAACAGGCTTAGCAACTACAGCCGCAGCAAAGCGATCGGTATGACCTACAATCCAAGCTGTTAATACACCACCGCCAGAGCCACCGGTTACAAACAATTTAGACTCGTCAATAAAGCCTTTCGCTATTAGCGCATCAACGCCAGTCATTAAATCATCAAAATCGTTACTTGGATAATTATGATGAATAGTTTGTGCAAACTCTTTACCGTATGAATCACTACCACGTGGGTTCATGTATAAAACGACATTTCCTTTGGCTGCAAACAGCTGAATTTCAGCGCTAAAGTGTGGACCGTAATTAGCTACTGGACCGCCATGTATTTCTAGTATTAGCGGATATTTTTTGCTGCTGTCAAATTCTGGTGGGTAAGCAATCCATCCTTGAATAGGTAACTCATCGTGACTTGATTTAATCCAAATTTCTTCCACTTTAGCCAAAGCTTTGTCGCCCAATGCATCTGCATTAAGGGTAGTTAAATGCTGCGCTTTACCGCGTTTAATTGTTGCTATATCAGCAGGGCGCTGAGTATCGGCAAGGGTAAAGGCTACTTCGCCATCTTCGCTTACATCAAAGTCACCACCAGAATAAGGGCGACCAAAGGCAACACTGCCAATTTGAGTTGTTATTATTTTACGCTTGCCGCTGCGTGGTTGATAGGCGAGGGCAGTTTGACCTTTATCTGCATAGCTAAAGTATATGCCTTTGGAGTTTGCACTCCATTTTATTTGACCTACGCTACGGTCAAAATTTGGCGTTAAGCTTGTTGTGTTACCTGTTTTTAAATCACGAATATAAAGCTGAGCGTTTTCGTAGTTAGTGCGTTTATCATCGTAACCTGTGTACGCTAAGTAACGACCATCGGGCGATACTTTAGGCTGCTCGTCAGGTCCGTTTCGGTCAGTAATTTTAGTTATATTTTGTGTGGCTAACTCGAGTTGATAGATTTCACTGTTTGTGGGTTTTAGCTGGTTGTTTGTGTGCCTATTTGCAGAAAAATAAAGCGACTTACCATCGTTACTAAAGCTTACATCGCCCGCGTTATCAAACTCATCATGAGTGAGTTGTTTGGCATTACCACCGTTAGCGTCTATGGAAAATAATTGGCTAAAACCTTTTTGCGTATAACCGCCACCATCTGAACGATAATAAACATCATCGATGAATTTAGCGGGCTCTGCCCACGTTGCATCTTTTGGTTTGCCTGGTAAGCTCACTGGCGCTGAATTAGCGCTTGGAACAAACATACTAAATATTAATTGACTAGAATCAGGGCTCCATGTAACCGCACGTGGGCTATTAGTCAGATTACTAATTTTTGCCATAGCACCTGTTTTAAGCCATTTAATATATATTTGGCTGCTACCATCGCGAGTTGATATAAACGCAAGGCGCTGACCATCAGGAGAGAGTACTGGCGAATAGTCCATATGCACGCCAGAGGTTAATGGCTGCATTTGTTTAGTTTTGTAATCAACAGACCAAATATTACCAACTTTGCGGTCGGTTTTTATATCCATGCGGTTACGCACAAAATAAACAGTTTTACCGTCTTCGGTTATATCTATTTGATTGGCATATTCTAAATTAAACACATCTTGCAGTTGTAGTGTATTTGTTTCAGCGTAGGCTAAATTGCTACAACCTAAAACGAGGCTAAGTGTTAAAAGCTTTTTCATTTTTATCCCTGTTGTTACTTTTTTTAATTTTCTAAGTAGTTATATGTTAGGGATTATTAAATTAACAGTAGGATGCGATGAAGCTCTTATTTAACTCTATGAGTTAAAGCTGTAAAGGGGGTTTACAGCTTCTATTTGAGGTTGTGTAAAAGTTTAGTTAGCTGAGTTACAAAGGGCTTTTATATCTTTTATAAGCGCTATGCCATCAGCGTTGTCGCCATGTACGCATAAGCTATGGGCGTTGAGCGTTAGTTTTTTTCCAGTTCGTGTTGTCACGCTGCCATCGGATAAAAGCTGAGTTACTTGTTTTAGTAATGCAGCTTTGTTGTGAACGCTACCCTCAAGTGTTCGTGACACTAAATGCCCGTCGTCGGTGTACTGTCTGTCGGCAAATGCCTCGAGTACTAAATCAACTCCTGAGCTTTTAGCTATTTGAATGTGCTTATTGGCATTTTTAGTCGCTAAAACCATTAGTTTCAAATCTATTGGGTACCTGGCAATTGCATTTATAACGGTTTGTAATATTTTATCATCAGCCATCATGTCGTTATAAAGTGCGCCATGCGGTTTAACATAGCTAAGTGTTAAACCTTGTACTTTTGCCATGCCCTCAATAGCGGCTATTTGATAATGCAGGCAATTTGTAAGCTCTTTTTCGCTAAGTACCATTGAGCGCCGACCAAAGCCTTGCTTATCTGGGTAGCTTGGGTGAGCACCAATTTGTACGTTATGTTGCTTGGCAAGTACAAGAGTGTTTGTCATTACGTCGGCATCACCTGCATGGAACCCACACGCAATATTAGCCATATCAATATGTGGCATAACGTCATCGTCTAGCCCCATTTTCCACGCGCCAAAGCTTTCGCCTAAATCACAATTGAGTTTCATATTAGTGCGCCTTTTGCGGTTTTATTGTGACAGGTAATACGCCGTTAGCCGGTGCTTCTCCTAGTAACACTTTTGCAAGTGCGGTAAAAGCGGGACCAGACACAATATCGTTTTTATCTACATCAATATTATATGCGTAAGATGCAAGTACAGCATTTGCATAATTGCCAAATTTAGCAATGTCGTAAGGCGCTCTTAGGCTTATAAAAACAGTGCTTTTGTTTTCCTCTTTTGCCATATTTAATAATGACTCAAGTGCTTTTGGTTGCTCTGCATTATTAAGTGCAAAATTAGGATCGTCTTTTAAATCATCCATACCGCCAATTTCTACCGCACTTTGATTAGGCGTTGCATTGCCGGCTATAACTACATCAGCAGCGTGTATTTGTGTTTTAGCTTGTGCAGGGTTAAACCCTTGTAGGCTGCTACAGCTATAGTTTAGTTTTTGCTGGCTGATAGCTTCAATCGCTTGCTGCATTGCCATACATTTACGCGTGTCGGGCATAATAATATGAACATTACTTCCTGCTTTTAAATTAAGCGGCAAAGTACTGTTATTATTTTTAACCTGCGTTATTGCCTCTACAGCAAGCTGCGCTTCTATTTCGCGATGTGCTGCACTGCCGATTGTTTGCTTTGCATTTATGAGCGCGGTAATAGGGTCAAAATTAGTGCTTAATCTAAATTTATTTTTAAGCGTAATTATACGCATCGCAGATTGTGCTATTTCTTGCTCATCAAGTTGGTTTGATTTAACCGCTGCAACAAGCTCTTTAATAAGGTCATCGAGCTTGTTTAAATCATCCGGTGTTCTAATTTCAACGGGCATTAGGGCAATGTCAGCCCCAGCCGCAAACGTATTTATTACCGCTTGAGTTGGTGTGAAAAAGTTACTAATGCCAGCCATATCAAGCGCATCAGTTACTACAACACCTTGGTAATTAAGCTCACCACGTAAAATATCAGTAATGATTGCGCGCGACATTGTTGCCGGTTTTATCATCGTTTTGCCATTAACACTTACAAACGTCGTACTATCGAGGGCAGGGTATTGAATATGCGCCGTCATTATCATGCCTGGGTTTTGCTTGGCGATAATGTGTTTAAAAGGTGCTAGGTCTTGCTCGTAAATAACTTCTTTTGCATGGTTTACTTTAGGCAAACCTGTATGGCTATCTACGTTTGTATCGCCGTGGCCCGGGAAGTGCTTTAACGAGGTAATAACGCCGTTGTTCTCAAATCCTGCAACCTGTGCGGCGCCTAATTTACTCACTAATGCAGGGTTTTCACCAAACGAGCGTACGTTAATAACAGGGTTATCGGGGTTCATGTTTACATCAACCGTAGGCGCGTAGTTTACATTTATACCCAGCGAATTTAGCTCTTTAGCTATAACAGTTGCTGTTTTTGTCGCAAAGCTCGTACCGTGTTTTTTGTAGGTTGCGCCAATCGACATATTACCGGTAAATGAGGTGGCAACATCGCGTGGTAAACGCGCTACACGTCCGCCTTCTTGATCTATCGATATAAATAGCGGCAGCTTACTACTGGATTTACTTGCAGCTGTTTGCAATTGGCTATTAAGCGTAATTGTTTGCTCTATCGATTGGGTATTTTCAGAAAATAAAATAACTCCACCAATATCGTATTTAGCAATAACGGTAGCAAGCTCATTAGGTAACTCGGTCATTGGAGTTCGGCATTTATTACTTGCTCCTTGCTGGCAAAAGTAGCGAAAGTCGAGTATTAACTTTTGCCCAAGTTGTTGTTCAAGAGAAAGCACGGGTTTAGCAAACGAGGATTGTAATGGCATTAAACACCCAGATAAAAAAACGATAGACGGTACAATACACTTATTTAGCAAAACACACTCCAAGGCTAAAAAGTAGATAAATGTATGCAGCTTAACTACTTTTTAAAGTAACTGCAAAAGAAGGTTTTCTTTACAAAAACCATTAACGTATTGTAAAAATTGAAGAAAAATTATAGCTTTGAACTTAGTGAAAAGTTATATTTTTTCTGGCTTTATTGATATTAGGTAATAAATTTTTAATAGGGTGTAATTGCAGGCTTTATGCTCAATTATAGGTGCAAGTATTGAATGCCTAATACTTAGGATGGCATTCATTTTCGAAATGAATTATTAATAGCCTTAATCTTCGATTTCTTATTTTTCATTTAACGATTACAGCCTTTATTAGTACTTTAGTAAGTCGCTTTTATTCTACCTACCAAGCACAAAAGGAGCAGTTAAAAACGTACACTAAAAATAACTATGCCTACGCTAATAAACTAGCATCAACAACTTATACTCTTTAGAATCAGCAATGCAATAACCTGCCTATTCAACTAAAAATCATCTTGAAAAGACAATATTGTGGCGCGTTTAGGTAGAGAAGAGTTTGTATTTTTTACCTAATAACAGCAAAGTGCGCGCAAACATAGCAGAGCGATTACGTCAAACCGTTGAGTCTATAAATACGTAAACTATTGAATTTATAATAATTCCTATTGGCATTGCAACTTGGTCTGAGCGTAGTAACGAAATAGACCAAGTTTACAAATGTGCTGACAAAGCACTTTACCATGTTAATAATATGGTAGTGATAAGTGCATTGTTACTGATTAAAAGTGTGTTTCGATAGGTGAGTAATCAATTGCAACTTCTACATTGCTCACTGAGCTGTAATTGTTTAGAGCTTTAGATAATCCTGCAATATCAACATCCTTTTCAACAAGTAATGTGTAATTGTGAGCTGTCGACTTGACTAACTCATAATTATTTTTTAACTCATCAGGCAAAGAATCGGTATTTAATGTAATGGTAAGAGTACCTGTTACTACACCTTTTTGCTTTAAGTTCTGATTATAAATAACGTCGCCTTTAAATAACTGCTCAGAGTTAAAAATAAGCTTATCACCAGATGAATTTATGCTTTTAGATGCTTTTTTCATAATACTTTGACTGCTTTCTTTTTTAGGAAAAATAGTGTCAGTTTTCTGGTTCTTAGATGGTTCTTTTATAATGATTTCTGCTGTTTTAGGTAGCGTCTGAGAGTTGTTAACCTCTGTTTTTTCACTGTTATTACATGCAGATAGTAATAAAGCTGCAATTATTGGCACTGAGCTTGTAAAAATTATTTTTTGCATTCGTTTACCTTTGTTTACTTTTCTCTAAATTTAAAGCTATTCAGCTTCATTCAAGTATGTATATTAACAACTTAACTATGCGTTTACATAAAATAATCAATTAAAAAACATTAAGTGTTTTAATATAATAAATACAAACAGGTGGATACATGTCTCAATTTAAATTAACAACTATTGCCATAGTTGTAGCATCAACATTAGCAGCAGGTGAGCTAACGGCCGCTGAACAAACTCGATTTTATGATGTAAGTGCTACAAATGCAGTTACTCAGGGTACTTCTTTAGCTGCTGTTCAGCAGAGAACCTTAGCCGAACGCGCCACTGTATCGGGTCAAAAATCTATTTACGATGCACAAATGGGTAAAGCAACATTTTTATGGCAAGCAATAGGTCAGCGTAAGCCTGACATGGCTTTAATCGCAGCTGATAACCGTAATCAATATGCTGCTGACTTTTATATTGAAACTTTAACAGGTATTAGTAACCGTAAAGCAACAGCATCTTCTGCTGTTATGGTTGATTTATCAGAGCAAAAACGTGGTTCTATTAGTGCTAAATATAAACAACAAGTAAACGGTGTAGAAGTTTTTAACCGCGAATACAACTTGTTAATGGATAAAGAGTACAACCTAGTAGCAAGCTCGGGTTATTTTGCTGATACGTCGTCATCTAAAAATAAACTTGCTGCATTAACGGGTTTTGTAAGCTCTGAGCAAAGTATAAAAAAAGCATTTAGTGAATTAGCAAATATTAATGTCTCACTTCGTAAAATTGGTAATGAAGGTGGATATGCAAAATATGAGGCTAAATCATTAGATGACTCTAAGATTGTTTTAGGTACACCACGTGCAAAAGAAGTGTTTTTTGAAGTTGCAGGTGAGCTTAAATCTGCTTACTACATTGAAGTAGAAGTAGCAGAAGTTGGCTCTTTAGAAAGTGACTACTTTAGTTATGTAGTAGATTCGAATAACAGCAAAGTATATTTTGCGAAAGATTTGAAATCTCATGCAGCTGACTTTAATTACCGTGTTTACGCTAACCAAGATGGCTACCCAATGGAAAGCCCGCACGGTGACGTAATTCCTGCAGATGGCCCAGGGCAAGTAGACGAGACTGAGATTTTAGACGCGCCAATGGTATCTCTATCTTACTACAGTAAACTAAGCACAATGGACCCATGGTTAGCTGATGATGCAACGACAACATCAGGTAATAACGTATTTGCTTACGCAGATGTGGTTGCACCTCAAGACTTTAGTGAAGGTGACTTTACCGCTGAAACAACAGCAGACTTCACATTTGACTACCCTTATAAAGTAGATGAAGTTGCAAATAGCTACGCAAACCGTAAAGCGGCTATTGTTAACTTGTTTTATATGAATAACTTTTTACATGATTTTTTCTATGATCATGGTTTTGATGAAACGTCAAATGTAGCTCAAGTATCTAACTTTGGTCGTGGCGGCGTAGAAGGTGACCCGATTGAAGCACAGGCTCAAGATAACTCAGGTCGTAATAACGCAAATATGTCTACGCCAGCTGATGGTGCTAGCCCACGTATGCAAATGTACTTGTACAACAGTAAAGATGCCGTTGTTGGTGTAGATTTTGGTATTACAGTAACTTCACATGACTCTTTAGGCCTTTTAGCTTCAACAAAAGAATCTGGCTTTGGTAAATACCAATTCAGTGATGTGGCTGCAGAAGTTGTTCGTTTAGATGATGGAAATACAGTAGATTCAACAAGTGTGAATGATGGTTGTGAGCCTGCTATAAATGCAGCTGAACTAGCGGGTAAAATTGCAATTGTAGACCGTGGCTCATGCTCATTTACAATTAAAGTAAAAAATGCACAAGATGCAGGTGCAATAGCAACTATCGTTGTTAATAATGACCCAGATACGGCAGAACCGGCACCAATGGGCGGTGAAGACGATACTGTAACTATTCCAAATATGGGTTTAAATTACGCTGATGGTCATGCAATGTATGACCTAATTGATGCTCGTGAAGTTGTTACTGTAAACATGTTTACCAAAGCAACATTAAAAGATGGTACGTTTGATAATGGTATTATTGCTCATGAATGGGGTCACTACATTAGTAACCGCTTAGTCGGTAATTCATCAGGCCTTATTAACTTCCAAGGCCGCGCAATGGGCGAAGGCTGGGGCGATTTCCACTCATTAATGTTTATCGCTAAAGAAAGCGATATAAATATCACAGGTAACGATAAGTTCCAAAAAGCATATGGTAGCGGCACATTTGTAGAAGACTTCTACTTCGGTATTCGTCGTCTTCCTTATTCAACTGATACAGATGTAAATGCATTATCGTTCCGACATATTACTGAAAATGCTGGTGCTGATATTGGTATTTCACCAACAAGCGTGGCTTCTCCTCATGCTGCCGGCGAAATTTGGGCAACTGTATTATGGGAAAACTACGTAACGCTTATTAACGAGCATGGCTTTAATGAAGCACAAACTCGAATGGCAGATTACTTAGTTGCAGGTTACAAATTAACACCTATAGCACCAACCTACACTGAAGCACGTGATGCTATTTTAGCTGCTGCCTATGCAGTAGACCCTGCTGATTACAAGTTAATGGTAGGCGCATTTGCTAAACGTGGTATGGGTCTTGGCGCAGTATCGCCAGATCGTTTCAGTGAAGACCTTACTGGTGTAGTTGAATCAGATAAAACACAGCTTTCTAGCTATGCTTTTGCAAGTGCTGACTTAAACAACATGTACAATGGTACAGAGCTTGGTTTTTGTACTAACGACAATATTTTAGATAAAGGCGAAACGAGTACGGTTAGCGTAACAATTACTAACCGTGGTAGTGAAGTACTTAGTGGTACAACAGCACAACTGACAGTTATAAGCGATCATGATGTAACATTTGAAAATGATGGGCTACTTACTTTTGGTGAAGTTCAACCGTACGAAGCAATAACTAGTAACGATATTAAAGTTACTTTGAACGAAGCGGGTACAGCTGAAACACTAGAAATTGAAGTCACATTCCCTGAAATTGAAACGGATGATGATATCGTTGAAGCGCTTGATCAAACACTTACGTTTGAAGTAAATATGGGCTTTAAATCAGAAACGCCTGTTGGAGCTGCAGTTTCAGATGATATGGAAGTAGCAAGTTCATCACTATTAGATTTAAAAGAAAACGTAATGTTTGGTGGTGATTTAGCTGCTGGCACTCAAGTAATGGATAATAGTAGTAATATTGCATTCTTTGAACAAGGTGGCTTTGGGCTAGGCACACAAGCAATGCGCCTTGTAAATAATGGCTTCCAATCGGATGTAGCAGTAGAGAGCAAGTCATTCGAAGTCGGTTACTCTGGCGACTTTGAAATTTCATTCTGGCATTTCTATAGTATCGAGGAAAACTGGGATGGTGGTGTTGTAGAAGTTAGTGTTAATGGTGGTGACTGGGTTGATGCTACTGAAATTGGCGGCACATTTGATGTTGGCTATGACGCTATTCTAATCGAAAACGATTCTCAAGAGCTTCAAGAACGTGAAACATACACAGGTAATAACGTACAAGATAGTGGCGCGTATGGTAATTATGAAACTATCAACTTTGGTGATGCTCTAAACGGCAACTTAGTAAAAGTACGTTTTAGAATTTCATCAGATGGCGCAGTAAGTGATTTAGGTTGGTGGATTGATAACCTAACTATGTCTAACGTTTTATCTCCTGTATTTTCAGAACTTGTAGCGGGTGATTCACTAGCATGTGATAACGCAGCTCCACTTGTTTTAGTCGAAAGCGCTTCAGCGGAAATCACTGAATCTGCTACAGGAACAATTACAGCAACAGCGTCAGATCGCAATGGTCAAACACTAACTTATGCTTGGACTCAGGTTAGCGGTAGTGATGCTACGCTCACTGGTACTGATACAGCAACTTTGAGCTTCACACCTGCAGCTATTACTGCAGATGAAGAGCTTGTTTTTGAAGTTGCCGTAAGTGATGGTGTAACAACTGTGACTCAACAAAGTACTGTAATGGTAAAAAATGAAGCGGTAGCAACAGTGCCTGTAACAGAAGCAAAATCTAGCGGTGGTGGTAGTTTTGGCTTTATAGCTTTATTACTTACTCCATTAGTATGGTTTAATAGACGTCGTAAAAACGTTAGTAAATAAGTTTAAATAACATCCCGTCGTCTCTAAACACATGACGGCTTTAATGAAAGGCCAGTAGCTTTTGCTTCTGGCCTTTTTTATAAACTTAGTGTGATGTTTTTAGTCCTGACCTCATATTAACTTTTTCATGGCCATACACTTTGACTTATCTATTAGTCATATTGCCTTTTTATACGACATCAACAACTTATATCTTAAAGCTTAATAAATAACCTCGGGGCGTTCACTTAGTTGGCTAGAGTTTTACTGATTAAAGGATAAAAAATGGCAATGCTGGAATATATTATTTATCACGCCATACCCTAACGCATAGTCGCTAAATTGAACAAACCAACTTAATTAAAAACACTTAAACGGGTATAATACCTAACTTCGTATAATACGCGCTGAATTTGAGTGCTTTGGAATGCAGCTTTGCTATATAAATTACTACCCGCTTTAAATTTAAGATTTCTTATATTGCTACTCGCATTCTCTGCAGCACTGAGCACATTGGTAGGGAGTTTTTATTCTACCTATCAGGTTCAAAAAGAGCAGTTAACATCATATACGCTAAAAAGTAATTTAGCCTATGCACAAAAATTAGCCTCCGCAACTGATAACTTTTTAAAGTCTGCGCTTCAGCAGCTTGAATACTCAGCTAAAATTATTGAGCAATCACCAAATAACTCCAAATTATTAAACGATGAAGCCATTCGTTTAAATCATCAAACGGATAGCTTTAACTCTGTTGTGATTAATTTACATGGCGTAGTTGCAGCGACGTCGCCTCACTTTGAAAGTTTAATAGGCCAAAAAATACAGTCTCCAGGAGCAATAGAAGCACTAAAAGAAAAACGCCCATTAATTAGTGAGCCTTATTTATCGGCAGCTGATAATTTAATTGTTTTTATATCGCACCCGCTATTTGATTCTGAAGATAAGTATTTAGGTTATATTGGGGGCTCTCTTTATTTAAAAGAGAAAAATATTTTAAATGAGCTTTTAGAACAACATTACTACAAAGGTGGTTCGTACCTTTATGTTGTTAGCTCAAATAAGCGCATTTTATATCACCCAGAACCTGCCAGAATCGGCAACGTTATTGCTAACAATGCTGTGATTGACGCTGTTATAGATGGCGAAATAGGCACCTCAACGGTTATTAATAGCTTAAATAAGCCGATGCTCGCAGGCTACGCACCCATTACTTTATCTAAATGGGGAATAGTGGCGCAAAGACCATTAGAATCAACGCTCTCTTCGCTAGATACATTAACTATTGAAGTCATTGAACAAACAATACCTATGGCATTAGTCACATTTATTTTTATTGGTTTATTTGCACACTTTATAGCAAGGCCGCTAAAGCGCTTAGCCGATAACGCAAATACACTCGACGATCCTTCAAGCTTAGAAAAGCTTAAAAATGTGAAGTCGTGGTATTTTGAAAGTCAAAAACTAAAATTAGCAATGTTAAGAGAAGTAACTTTATTACAAGCTAAAATTGGTGTGTTACGCCATGACTCACAAACAGATCCCTTAACAGATACGCATAACAGAAGAAGCTTAAACGGCTTACTTAACCAGCTTATGCTAAAGCAAACCCCGTTCGCTATATTAGAAATTGATATCGACTTTTTTAAACGTGTTAACGATACTTTTGGGCATGACAAAGGTGACGAAACTTTAGTTTCGCTAACCAATATAATTAAAAAACTATCAAGAAGAGACGACATAGTATCAAGAATCGGCGGTGAAGAATTTGTTCTTGTGCTACCAAATGAAAACAGCCAAAGTGCCTATAAAATAGCAGAGCGTTTACGTAAAACAGTAGAATCGACAGAAATAAACACCATTGGAACAATCACTATTTCTATAGGTATTGCAACCTGGCCTGAGCATAGTACTGATATTGCCCAAGTATATAAATGTGCCGATAAGGCGCTATACCATGCTAAAGAGCATGGTCGTAACCGATGCGTAGTGGCCGATATTAGCTAACCACAGCTTTGTTAAGTAATACTCTGTATTACCTTAAATTGATAAATACTTTACACAGAGTGCATGAGTTTATTAAGCCAGCCATCTGCTTTTGATGGCTTGTAAATCATTGCTATGCCTTTGCTATAGTGACTGTTAACCCCCTTTACAGTTATTTTGTAAGCCCTAAATCGTCAATAACAAAATTTGGTAAATACGCTAATCCCAAAGCAGTTTTACTACCAAACTAACCTTTTAAAATCCGTTATATGTTGAAAAGCAAACGACAAATAAAACACAAAAAATGCATTTTCATTAGTAAAACTAACGCAGCAACAAGGCTTGGTAATTCATAAAATACAAAGTAATCGTTAAGCTTAGTGCCGCTTACTAGGGGGAAGTATAACGGGTAATTAGAGTGCGACAGCGCAATAAATACAACGCTTGCAAGTAAGCTAACGGCATGTTTTAAAAACGCCCCCAGCTATTTAGAAACCCAAGACTTTGCGATTAATTAATTTATAAATAACGGCGATTTTGGCTTTAAAAGTGCTGTTTATATTAAGTGTTAATGGGCATTAAGTATGTAGAGGTGTACCTGAATATACTCACCATTAAGTAATTTGACTTGGGTAAATATGTGGCAGGCAAACGCTGCATACCCATGCAGCGTTTATTGCCATTTGTTTAGCCCTAATTAAAACTGATAGCTTACCCTTGCTGAAAAGTTACGCCCAGGTTGGGTGTATTGGCTAAAATCAGCACTTTGCGATTGACCTGCAATCAACTCAAAAGGTACATATTCTTTATCGAGCAAGTTAAGTACACCTACATTTAGCTGCCACGCTTGCCATTCGTAGTTTGCGTATAAATCAACAACGCCGTAGCCATACCCTTGCGTAGTTTTATCATCGTTTGCATCAAGTACTACATCCGATTGCGATTTAGCTAAACGCAACGCAGCGGTCCAGTTAATATTACCCAGCTCTGTACTTAACAATATTGAGCCATTTAACGGGCTAATGCTGGTAAGTGGCTGATCGGTTTCTTTATTTTCACCATCAACGTAGGCCACATTTGCCTCAAGCAGAATATTTTCAGCAACATACACGGCAATCCCTGCTTCTACACCGCTTATTTGTGTTTCGCTAATATTTTGATACTGATACAGAGTTTTGTTTACATTAGGAATGTACGTTGGCTCAACACCTACTACGGCGGTTTCAATAAAGTCATCGAATGCTGCATAAAAAGCACTTAAATTTACGCTAATATCGCTGCTTGCGTACCTAAGCCCAAGCTCAAATGAGTCGCTGCTTTCTGGGTCTAAATCGGCATTTGGTAGTATTTGATAAAACGGTTCAACGCCGTGGCTTTGATAGGCTTGGTCGTGTGGTGGTATTTTAAAGCCTCGTACGTATTGCCCATACCACGATAAGTTATCATCCACTTGATATATAACACCTAGCTTAGGCGAAAAAGCAGATTCGGTAATATCATCAAGCTGCGCATCGGCATATAGCTCATCACTTTTAGCTTCTAGGGTGTAGTAATCATATCGCACGCCTGCAATAACCGACCATGCGCTGTTTTTAAACGAAATACTGTCTTGCACATAAGCGCCAATTAAAGAGGTATCAGCACCCGGAAACGCTTTTTGTTTTTGGTCTGTAAAATCAACGGTGCCATCAGCTAAAGCACGCGTTTTTAAACGTGGCCGAGTGGTGTCGTATAAATCGATATCAATCCCGTATACCACTTCGTGATCGGCACTCTCTGCGTTAAATCCTTTATTAAATACCGCTTTTAAACCTAAAATATTTTGCTCAAAGCGATAGTCGTTATAATCGGTGTAGGTGCTTGCTGCACTTATTGCATCACTTTGTTGCTCGTAACTACTATAAGACACTTGCCCGTACCATTTATCAAACGCAGCTGTAGCTACCTCTGAATGGTAATCTAGCGCCAGTGACCAACTAGTGTCGTCTTCCTCGGTTTCTTGAACCGCGGGGGTTATTACTTGCTCAGTCGTTTGATTAAAATAATCAAGGGTGTATTTAAGTGTGCGTTTTTCATCAAGCTGTTGTTCAAATTTAACTAATAAAGCGTCCGACTTTGCATCATAACCGGGTAAGTTTTCGTCGTAGTTTTGTACTTCTTCGCTGTCGCGATGGCTATAAACTGCGCTTACTGCAAAGTCGCCTAAGTCTTTTGCACCGGTAATATCAGCAGCAATTTGGTTACTTTGACCTTGATACCCCAGTGCCATTTTTACATAGCTGCTGTTATCTTTTAGATAATCGCTTGGATCTTTCGTGGTTATAACCACAATGCCACCGAGTGCGTCAGAGCCATATAAAGACGATGCAGCACCTTTGGCTACTTCTACTTGTTTTACGCCTGCTACATCAAAGTAATTGCGGCCAACTAAATAGCCCCCTCCGCCTGCATAACCATCGTTGGTGCGTCGGCCATCTTTTATAAATACAACACGGTTACCACCAACACCACGTACAGTAAGTGTTTGCGCGCCTGCACCACTGCCTGTGGTTGCAATGCTTGAATCGTATTTAAACATGGTTTGTAAATCTACAGCTAGCTGGCGCTCTATATCTTGCTCGGTAATAACCGTTACTGAGCCTGTTACATCTTTAAGCTTTTGTTCAAAGCGCGAGCCACTCACAACAATATGATCGTCAATTATGTTTTCGGCAAATGCAGTGTCCGATCCGAGTAATAAGGTTGCTATAGCAGTAAATTTAAATGTAGAGGGGTTCACTTTAACTCCAAATGATAATAGTTATTATTTATGGCGAGGATGTTACAACTAAGTCAAATTAAGATCAATTAATTATGATAATCATTTTCATTTAGATTTAACTGGTTATAATAGCCGAAAAATAAAAGCCGGAGTTTGTAATGAAATACCTATTTATATTGTTTGCTTTAGTCACTCAACCTGTACTTGCACAGGAGCGCGTTATTAGTGCTGGCGGTACCCTTACAGAAATAATTTATGCGCTGGGCAAACAAAGTACCCTTGTAGCGGTTGATCAATCTAGTATGTACCCGCAGCAAGCTACGCAATTACCACAAGTGGGTTATTACCGCGATTTAGCGGCAGAAGGCGTACTTTCAATGCGCCCAACCACCTTGTTAGCGCTTGAAGGCGCAGGGCGAAGCCAAGCACTTAAACAAATTGAGGCAACTGGGATTAAACTAATTCATTATAAAAAACCCACCTCAGTTAATGAGCTACTTGAGCTAATTAAACGCCTTGGTACCGATTTAAACGCCAAGCAAAAAGCGCAATCGCTTATTACGCACATTACAGACTCATTACCTGAAAAAGCAAAACAACAAACGCACAGTGCACTATTTTTACTCTCAGCTAATGAGCGCGGGCTTGTTGCCGCAGGGCAAGAAACCGTCCCTAATTTATTATTTAGCTATGCGGGCATTACTAATATAGGCGCTACACATTCAGGCTTTAAAGTAATTAATACCGAAGTACTTGCTGTAAATCAGCCTGACTTTTTAGTTGCGCCAAAGCATGTTGTACAAAGCATTGGCGGCAAGCAGGCTTTTTGTAAGCAACCGAACCTACGCTTATTAAAAGCTGCGCAAAGCTGTAACTTACTTGTAATGGATAGCCTGCTTTCGCTTGGCATGTCGCCACGTATTGCCACAGCAATTAATGAGCTTAACGAGTATAAAACCCGCTTATGAACACCCTAACATTGAGCCGCTTTGTGCCTATAACACTTAGCCAAACTCATAAATGGATGCTATTAGCCTCTGTTTGTATTTTTGCTTTGGCGCTACTAAGCATTGGGTATGGCCCTGCAGGATGGGATTGGCGTTTAGCTATTGCCTGGCTTGCACCCAAGTACTTTAATCAGTTTGATGCGCTGCAAATTAATGTAGTAATGCAAATACGTTTGCCGCGTTTTGTGCTTGCTGTATTAGTAGGGTTGGTACTTGCCCAAACAGGGGCGGCAACCCAAGCGCTTTGCCGTAACCCGCTGGCAGACCCATCTATTATTGGCATTAGTGCAGGTGCGGCAATGGTTGCAGTGGCGTTTATTGCACTTAGCGCGCAGTTTAATTTTAACGCTCAGTTGTATTTACCTTATGCGTCGTTTTTAGGGGCGCTTGGCGTTACCTCGCTGGTATATTTTATTGCCAAGCAGCAGGGGCAAATTAATATCACCACACTTATATTGGTAGGAGTCGCTATTAACGCGTTAGCATTCGCTGTTATTGGGCTACTGAGTTTTTTTGCCGACGATAGCGCGCTACGATTAATAAATTATTGGACCATGGGCTCATTAGGCGGAGCAAGCTGGAGCACGATTATTCAAGCTGCGCCGTTACTATTTATCAGCCTAATTGGCCTGTGGCGGTTAAAAAAACCCATGAACTTACTCCTTATTGGCGAGTCACAAGCTCAGTACCTAGGAGTAGACACTAATAAGCTTAAATTGTATGTCATTATACTCGTTGCATTAGGGGTAGGTGCGGTTGTAGCGCTTACCGGTTTAATAGGGTTTGTTGGCTTGGTAGTCCCGCATATTGCCCGCTTAATGGTGGGGCCGCATTTACGTAATATGCTGCCGCTTTGTATGCTAATTGGCGTAGTGGTATTGCTACTTTCTGACTGGCTAGCACGTATTGTGATCATGCCATCAGAGCTGCCCATTGGCATTATTACCGCGCTATTGGGTGCGCCATTGTTTATTTATTTAATAGTGAAAAATAAGCGAGGTTGGTCATGATCACGTTTAACAACCTAAGCGTTGGCTTTGATAATCACAGCGTTTTAAACGCTATTAATGGCAGCGCTAAACAAGGGCAACTTGTAGCACTACTTGGTGAAAATGGCGCAGGTAAATCTACCTTGCTGCATACCTTAGCAGGTATGCACGCCTTTACAGGCAGTGTACTTTTTAATGCTAAGCCGCTGGCCTCTCACGCTAAAAAACGCCTAGCCACACAGCGCGCAGTTATGATGCAAGCTAACCACGTAGGGTTTGATTTTAATGTATTTGAGCTTATTGCAATGGGTCGCTATCCGTATGTAGAGTCATTAAAAATGCAAAGCGAAAAAGTACATAAATACGCCGCTATTATGGATTTAAACCAGTATTTAACTCGCCGCGTAAGTGCGCTTTCGGGCGGAGAGCAACAACGAGTGCATATGGCGCGTACTTTAGCGCAGCTCGATGCCTTTACACAATCGGCCGAGCCAAAACTAATGCTACTCGACGAGCCTACATCAGCACTTGATATGCGCCACCAACATGCTTTGCTCAGCTGCGTTAAAACCTTTGTAGAACAAGGCAACAGCGCCATTATTGCAATACACGATCTAAATTTAGCCAGCCTGTATGCAACCGATGCTATTTTACTGCACAACAAAAAAGTGTTGCAAAGTGGGCTTATAAACACCGTATTAACAGAACAAAACTTACAACAAATGTACGCCATGAAACTGCACGTAAATCCTCATCCTTATAACGATGCACCCATGGTTTTTTCTCAACGTCAGGAGTTTTTATGAGAGAGCAAGCATTAAACGATGCACGCACCTTGGTTTACAAAACCAATGCCGGTGTCATGTCGACTATTTCTAATAATTTACGCGGCTACCCGTTTGGCTCAGTAACCCCCTATATGTGCGACGAACAAGGCCGTATTTACTTTTTTATTAGCGATATAGCCCAGCACACTAAAAATCTAAAGCACGACTCTCGTATGAGCCTAACTGTGTTTGATGCCACCGACAGTGGCGATCAAAACGAGCACGGCCGCGTAACGCTCGTAGGTGATGGCTCTGTTGTGCCAAGTGAGCAAGCACACACTTTACTTGATAACTATATTGCCCTATACCCCGAAGCTGCTAGCTATCGCAATGCGCACGACTTTCAATTATGGCAATTAGACGTAATTCGTGTGCGTTACATTGGTGGCTTTGGCAAAATATTTTGGCTTGAGCAAAACGAATGGCAGGATGAGGCAAAAAACTGGGATGAGAACCAGCAGCAAAGCATGATAAGTCACATGAACGATGACCATCAAGATGCTATGTCGCTCATATTAATGCAGCACTACAGCGTAGCTGATAACACCCCAATAATGAGCGGCTTATTACCCACTGGTTTTTATATACAAAGCCAAAAGCGTAATTACTTTATTAATTTTAAAACCCAGTGCAACAGCCCGTTAGAGGTACATAAAGCGCTGGTTGAGCTAACCAACCAAGCCCGAAATAACTAAACTAAATACATGACGACATAGTTAACCTGAGCCCTGGTTAAGAGATTCACTAACTATGTCGTTATTTTATAAGCAAGCTGTTTGCTCGCCTCGTTTGGCTAACGCTTTAAAAGCGGCTTGCTGATGTTCTTTTTGTACATAACGGGGTGGCAAAGGGTTAACTTGCAACTGATATCCTGTTTGGTTAGCTTGCACACTTGTAACCGGCGATATCCACACAACCTTAAGCTCTGGCGCTAAACGCTTAATAACTCGCGCTATACCTTCGCCATTTTTCACATGAAAATCGCCCGCTATATGCATTACCTGCGCATCTTTATGATTATTTAAATAGTTAACGATAGACTCCCCCATGGTTTCATCCCATGTAACTTGCGCAGCATAATAATTCTCGTTTTGACTCGGCGAGCCGTGGTGCATTGAGGTCATAAAACGTTGCTTGTAATCACTGGGAGACGTATCAATAGCGGCTGCAATATAGCTCTGTTGTGTTTCATCAAGCTTATTTAGGTAACTTATGCCTTGCCTGCCAATACAGGTGACTATATTTTTAGGGGCATTTGCAGCTATTACATCACTATTGTTCGTTTTTGCCAGCTCTACCAGCGCACGGTAGTCACTTTTGTAGTTAGGCCACGCTTGGGTGTTATCAATTAAGTATTGCTCACCAATTTCACTCTTAACGTACTGGTTTAAAGTATGCTGATCCGCGCGGCTAAATTGCTCAAGCGACAGGGCTGAGCGTTTATTACTTTTGCTTAATTGCTCAAATAACTCAGCCTGAAATAAATGCACGCCCGGATGTGTATGCAATTCACCCACTAAAACCACATCGGCATTTAATAGCTTGGGCTCTAATAATACAGAGCTAACAGGCTTTGCTTGTGCATTATAAAGCGCAGTGTAATAAAGCGATGAGCTTTTATCAGGCGGCACAGTTGTTGTGCTACAACCACTCAAACCCATAACTAACGCCAGAGTTAACATAGACTTTTTCATACACACCTTCAAAATCCTTTAATGCAAATAATTATCAATATCATATACTTGTAATACCTATTAAGCCAGCCAAACTGCTGCTTACTTACATAATCAAGGAAATGAGCGAAATGCGCATTTGTATGCCTTAACTTTGCTTGTAGATATTAAATAGCTTTTGATAGCAATATCTTAGGTAATTTGTTAAAACTGTGTAAAGTAGAAAATGAGCGTGACAACCGCAGGAATATACGCAAAATTGTTGTGCTTTTAAGTTCTAGATTGAATTATAGGAGATCTAATTGAGTATTGAATTTTTAGAAACGGATTTCGATAAGGTTAGCTACCTTTTGAATTTGCTCACTGCAAGAGCAACTGGACTTGCATCTGACTCAGGTGAATTTGAAGCATTACGCTCTGAATTGCTGAGTAATTCTAATCTTGCACCAATGCTTCCTCAGTGGTTACGACAGCACCGTAATTTAGATTCATTTTGGGGGTTTATTCAGCCAAAATTTAGTAGTTACGTCGAAAGACGTACGTATTTATCTGGTGAGTTCACACAAATATTAGATCAATTGGAGTTCGGGGAACCAACTCAGGGAGTAATGCCAACTACTACAAATACACCAGTGCCTCCAGCTAAAGAAGTTCCTCGTAACAAACGGAAAGTGTTTATTGTTCATGGACATAACAACGAAGTAAAACAAGAAGTAAGTCGCTTTGTCGAGCAACTTGGTTTAGAAGCTATTATCCTGCATGAGCAAGCTAACGCAGGAATGACAATTATTGAAAAAATTGAACATTATTCAAATGATGCTGATTTTGCTCTTGTTTTATATACTCCATGTGATTTAGGGAGAGCTATAACAGAGCCAAACCCTCCAAAAAATAGAGCACGACAAAATGTAGTGTTTGAACATGGTTACCTTATTGCGAAGCTTGGTCGAGAAAATGTCTGCCCTTTAGTTAAAGGGGCTCTTGAAACTCCAAATGATATAAGTGGTGTTTTATATGTCACTATTGATGATCCTGGTGCATGGAAAAACCAAGTAGCAAAAGAGTTAGTTCAATGTGGCTACACTTTAAAATCATTTTTCTAATAAGTATCAAAGACTAACGCTTACACAGGCGCTAGGCACTGGAGAAGGTTTAATAGATGGAACCAAATTATTCAGAATATTCTATTACTGAATTGCAAGAAGCTATCACGTCTATTGATAGGGCTTTGTACCCTGAACGCTTTGAGCTATTAAAAGCCGAACTATTAAATAGAGACGAGGAAGAGCATGATGCTTCTCAATTAGTAAGTCTTTCATCAAAGAACTTACTTATTAAGCTCAGCAATGCATTTTTTGCAATTCCGTTAATGATCTATGTAGGAGTAGATGCACTTAATAGCGGCGAAATACTCTTCAGAAGAGTAGCTATATCAAAAAATGAAAACTTTATATTATTTACATTAAGCGTAATGTTTTGTTTTTTAATCTCAGCGGTACTGACATGTAGCCTGTTTATGGATAAGAGCAAAAGTTCCTGACAAATACATTATGTCGTTCATAAATTCACTAGGACACAGTTCGATTGGTAGTGCTTTTCTGGAGGTTGATAATATTTTCAACTCAGGGCAAAACATGCTGCACAAGCTAAGCAAAAACAAGTTATAGAGAATAAGAAGACGGTGAAGTGTATTTAAAAACTCTATAACTGAAACAAAAAGGCCGCAGTAATAAATACTGCGGTCTTTGTTTTTAGCTAAGTGCTACCTAGTAAGCGCCTGCGCTGTAAATAAGCTCGTAGCTGTGGCTGTAAATCTCAAGGATGTTACCAAACGGGTCTTCCATGTAGATCATGCGGTACGGCTTTTCACCCGGGTAGTAATAACGAGGGGCTTGCATACGTTTTTTACCGCCAGCTTCTACAATACGCTCAGCTAAACCTTCTACATCAGGGTCTTGAACACAAAAATGGAAGATGCCTGTTTTCCAATATTCAAAATTGTCTTTTGGGTTTTCTTGGTTTTTAAATTCGAAAATTTCGACACCAATACGATCCCCTGTAGATAGGTGCGCTATTTTGAATTTTTCCCACTTTTCGCCAAATACTTCTGTACACATTTCGCCAATTGGGCTTTTGTCTTCGGTAATTAAAGTGGGTTCCATTATGGTGTACCAACCCATAACCTTAGTGTAAAACTCGACTGCTTTTTCAACGTCGGGAACCGAAATACCAATGTGCGAAAAACTACGTGGATATGTATGACTCATAATGCTTCCTCTTTAACTTGTGACTAGTTGATGGAGTTAGTTTACGAATCGACCAACATTAAGTAAAATTATCATTAATCATCATTTTGAGTACGTTTTGTAATGATAAATCCAACATGGTTAAATACGTTTTGTACTTTGGTTGAGGTAAATCATTTTACCCAAACAGCTGAGCGCCTTTATATGACCCAATCTGGTGTAAGTCAGCACATTAAAAAGCTAGAGCAACAAGTTAACTGCGCTTTGCTTGAGCGCCATGGTAAGCAGTTTTCTCTTACTCCTCAGGGCCAAAACTTATATCAGCAGGGCAGCCTACTTCTTAAAGATTGGCAGTTTTTAGAACAACAATTAAAAGATGATTCGCCGTACAGCGGAGCGGTAAAGATTCAATCTCCGGGCAGTTGTGGTTTAAAGTTTTATAATCAATTATTAGCACTGCAATCTGAGCATAAAGAACTAATTATTGATTACCGCTTTGCGCCCAATGTAAGTGTTGAACAAGCTGTAGCAAACCATAGTGCCGACATCGGGTTTTTAACTCAAGCTCCAACATTTAGCGAACTAACCAGCCATAAAATAAGCCAAGAGCCACTACTACTTGTAACGCCTGCAGGTATAAACATGCCTAATTGGCAAACCCTGTGTGAGCTAGGGTTTATTGCTCATCCCGATGCAAGCCATCATGCGCAGCTACTACTAAGCGAAAACTACAGTGAGTTTGAGCATATTGACCAAATAAGACGTACGGGATTTTCTAACCAAATTAGTTTAATACTAGAACCAGTAAGTTTAGGGTTGGGCTTTACGGTATTACCTGCTCATGCTGTTGGCGCATTCAATAAGCCCGCGCTTATTAAAACGCATCATTTAGAATGTCCGGTTAGTGAATCTATTTATGTGTGCCATCACCGAAATAGGCCGTTGGCAAAACGTATGAATACAGTGATTGAGCTAATAAAGGCGGGAATAAATAGTTAAAACGTAAACCCCCTTTACACCCACGGCACTTAATACCATAGGCAAAAGGGGGAACAGAAAATTAGTTAACGCTTTCTAATTTTGCTTTTAAATCGAGTAAGTCGGTTGCGATAGTATTTGGCTGTATTTCCCACGGATCGAAAATAGATTCTTTAGATCGTTGAATCCACGCCGCGCGCATGCCGTGCGATATGGCACCGGTTACATCAAACGGGTTACTTGATACAAGCCACGTGTTTGCGCCTGTTGAATTGGTTTCGCGTAAAAAGTGGCTATAAACCCCTGGGTTTGGTTTAAAGGTTTTAACGTCGTCGGCACTTACTACCCCTTCAAAAAGCTCACTAATGCCAGCGGTTTCTAATAAGGTATGAACTGCGTCGGCAGCTCCGTTTGAAAATGCAAACAAACGGTAATCCTTCGCTTTTAATTGCTCAAGGCCTGCTTTTACATCATCGAACGCAGGAAGCGTTTTATAAAGCTCTAGCAGTTGCCCCTTTTGATCTTCACTTAGCTCGGTTTTGTGCGCTAAGCAGGCGTAATCGAGTGCGTGTTTTGTACATAGCGAGAAAGGAATATAATTTTGCATTAATCCACGTCTAAATGAATACTCTAATTGCTTTTCGCGCCATGTATTTGAAAATGCTTGGGCGTTATCGCCAATCATGTCGTCGAGTAAGGACAGTACGCCGTGAGTGTTTATTAGCGTACCGTATACGTCAAATGCAAGTGTAGTTGCCATGTTTGCTCCGCAATAAAATAAATTAAGTTGGTTTTAGAGTACTTGCTTACAGCTTAACTTAATTTGAACGAACGCTCAAATTAATAAAACTTATAAGCATCGAGTGCTAAAATATCCATTTCTATACCTTCATGTATTTTTTTTGCTTTACCGTCACTACTTCCAAGCGCTGCAAAAAGAGGTAAAAAGTGCTCCTGGCTAGGGTGATTAAATAAAGCATGAGGTGCTTCATTTAAATAGTTAAGTAACGCTTGGGTGTTTTGCGCTATTAATTTTTGCTCAACCCAATGAGTAAACTCATTAACCATTTGAACACGATTAGGTGTAGCAGGGCTTTTAAATATTTCACGTAGATTGTGACTAATACCACCGGAGCCAATAATTAATACGTTATCGCTGCGCAGTGGTGCAAGTAACTGTCCGTATTTATACATCGCCTGAGCGCCTAAACGCGTGTTAATAGACACCTGAACAATGGGAATATTAGCTGTTGGGTACATTAAGCGCAGCGGGATCCACACACCATGATCCCACCCTTGATCTGCACTTTTCACCGTTTTAATACCCGCTTTGTAAAAGTACTCACTAATAGTATTAGCAAGCTTAGGGTCTCCTGGTGCTGGGTATTGAATTTCATACAGGGGCTTGGGGAAGTTATAAAAGTCGTGAATAGTATGCGGCGCATCTCCGGATGTAATAACTATATCGTGCGCTTCATCAAAGTGGGCAGAAAACACCACAATAGCACGAGGCTTACTAAGCGTTTGACCTAATGATGCAAGAAAATCTGACGTAGCCGATTGCTGAACAGCCATCATTGGCGAGCCGTGAGATATAAATAAAGCAGGCTGAGTCATACTAAAACCTTAAACAAATAGACGTGTTATAAACACTATATAAGTTTCTATTTTGACGATAAATATGATACTTATTTATACATTATCAACAAAGCATTGTTAAAAAATGGATAAGCTCACCACCATGAAGACCTTTTTAGCCGTTGTGCAAGAAGGATCATTTTCAAAAGCGGCCGATAAACTCGATATTTCGCCGCAGTTAGTCAGCAAATATATTTCTGCGCTGGAAGATAATCTACGCACGCGTTTATTACACCGTACAACGCGAAAAGTAAGTGTTACAGAGGCTGGAAATCAATATTATCAGCGTTGTCAGCAGGTGGTTATTGATATTGAGGACATGGAAAACTCACTAAACAACTTAAGCGAAAATGTATCGGGTGTGCTTAGTATTAGTGCGCCAATGTCGTTTGGTACTAAGCATTTAGCAGGTTTGTTGGTTGATTTTCAAAAGCAGTATCCAAATTTAAAGTTAGACTTACGGCTCACAGACCAATATGTAGACATAGTAGAGCAGGGTATTGATATTGCTCTGCGCATTGGCGTATTAAAAAACTCAACGTTGATAGCTAAAAAAATTGCACCTATACACCTAGCGGTGTTTGCGTCACCCGACTATTTAAAACGCCATGGCACGCCACAAACACTGCTAGATTTACAGTCACATAATTATTTACGCTATTCCCACAGTGAGCCCACAAAACGATTATTTGGGGTTAATGAGTTAAAAAGCGAGCTAAAGCTTGAAAGTAACTTTGTGGCTAACAATGGTGACTTACTACTAAATACAGCCATTGCGGGAGGTGGTATTGCTATGCAGCCCACATTTATTGCTGGCGAAGCACTGGCTCAAGGTAAAGTAGTGCGCATTTTAAATGACTACGAACCCGACCCAATGGGACTGTATATGGTATACGCTAACAGACAGTTTTTACCCAGTAAAGTACGTGCATTTGTTGATTTTACTAGTGGCTATTATGGCGATACACCTTACTGGGATTTAGCGTAATAAAAAGTAAACCGCTTAACAGGCATTATATAAAAGCTAAATTTTTAAAAAATTCCGTAGTAAATTTCTTAGTACTTTAAACACCTCTTGATTACTGTGTTGCTGATGCTGTAATACATCAACATTAGCCAACCAACCCATTTCTTCAAACTCAAGAGGAAGTTTAACCAGCTCACCACTTTGTACTGCATCTACAGCTACATGGTTTGGTAATAAGCACCACCCGTTACCTTGTATTGCTAGCTCGAGTAATACAAAGTAATTATCGGCATACCAAATCTCTGGGCTAATTTTTAGCTGAAAGCTACTTGTTTGCGTATTGCGAGAACGAAGAAGAAGTTGTCGATGTAGCCGAAGGCCATCCATATTTTCACATCTGATCCCCGCTAAAGGGTGCGATTTAGCAACATATAAATCAAATTTTACCGATCCAATACATTCATAGTCTAAGTAGCTCGGTATATTTAATTCACTAAAAATAATACCCGTTATAGGCTTTTCGCTGTTTAGCATGTCAATTATGTCATGGCTGGATGCACTTAAAAACTCAAGCGATACGTAAGGATACTTACTTTGCAGCTTGCTAATAATACTCGCGATAGTTTTAAACGGGATCCCTTCGTCAAGTGCGATAGTGATTTCGGTTGGTGTTTTTTCATTTAGTGCTAATGCAGAGTTTGTTAATCGCTGGTGTTGATTAAGCACGGCTTTAGCCTGGGGGAGTAACTGTTTACCGGCTTCGGTTAATTGTGGATAGCGCCCTGTGCGCTCAAATAATGTCGCATTACAGTCTATTTCTAAATTAATAATATGCTGGCTTATTACCGACTGCGCTTTACTTAAACCGCGCGCAGCAGCTGAAAACGATCCAGCTTCAACGGTAGCCACAAATGCTTGAAGCTGTTCAATACTAAACATATCGCTTTTCCCGATACTAAGTAACTAACACATATCTTTATAATGAATGAAAATACAGCCATCGTCATCAACTTAAGAAGTTATTTATATATGAACACAGCAGAACGTATTTTTCAGGCGCTAATATTTGAGATGATAGCATTATCTTTTGTTATACCTGCATCAGTTTATTTTGGTGGGTTTGCAACAGGAAAAATGGCAATAGTAGGTGTTGGTTTATCAATCTTCGCCATGCTTTGGAATTACATTTACAACATAGTGTTTGATACAATAGCTGGGCATAACCGAATCGAGCGAGGTTTAGTAACCCGCATTACGCATGCATGTGGCTTTGAGCTGGGTATGTTAGTAATAACGCTGCCAATACTTGCTTGGTATTTAAATATTACATGGCTAGCCGCTACAGCATTAGAAGCTGGATTTTTAGTGTTTATACTTATATACACGTATATTTTTAATGTGTTGTACGATAAGTACCAACCTTACAAAAAATGGGTTAATAAATCGCAATGTGCTTGATATTTTTAAGTTTATAAAAGCAAAGTTGTGGGGTATTGAGATCGTTTTGGCAAAAGCGCAATGGCAATAAATAACGGTAAATGTGGTTTTTAATTAAACCAATTAGCACTGCTCAATTGACTAAGTAGTGCTAATTTACTATTTGCCGGCTAACTGTAATGGGGGTTTACAGTAGCTTTTTGCTTTATATATTTAGCTCTTTTAATATGTTCCACACGCTCTCACCACTAGGATGAAGTGCAGCATGATACCGATACGCTTAATAGGTAATAGGCACGTAATAATGCTTTTGGCCAACCACAACTAGACAATCCTCTTTTCACATACTCACTGAGATGTTCATTTGGTTTATAAGGTTACGAGCTGTTATATAAAATATTTTACTGCTTGAGGTAGTGTAATCGGTAGATTTTTCCTACCTATTAGCTCTGCGCCTTGTGTCTATAATTTATCGAGACACAGCATGTAGAGCTTGCTCACGCGAGAAACCAAGCTTTTGACTGCCTAATAACTAATTTTAAAAACTACGTTTTTAAACGCCAGCAAGCTGCACTTATACAAGTTAATTTTAACCACAACGTTAAGTTTTCCGGTAGGCGTAGAGCTTGCTCACGCGAGAAGCAAAGCTTCTAACTACCTAAAAACTAATTTTAAAAACTACGTTTTAAACGCCAGCAAGCTGCGCTTATACAAATGCCCAACAATCAATATACTTACTACTAAGCGCTGCTTAAAAATAAACCATACTGACTATAACGAGGTGTGCCAAGCAAATGGCACACCTATTTTGTTATGCAGGTATGGGGGCGTTTTCTGCAATAAGCTGTTTAGATTTCAATTCACTCCAAAATTCGCTTGGTATGGTAACTTTCATTGAGGCTACATTAGCTTTAATTTGATCTGCCGTGCGTGCGCCAGGAATAATTGAGGATACCGTTGAAGGCGCCTCTGCGAATTGCAGTGCAGCTGTTTTAATATCAATCCCATGTTTAGATGCAATGTCGCTTATTGCATTAAACTTTTGCTGCATAGGCCCAGGAATTTTAGGTGAATAATTAAAGCGGTTACGACCGGCTAAAAAACCACCATTAAGCGGAGCACCAATGACTGCTGAAACACCTCGTTTATCAAGCATAGGAAAGGTTTTATCAAGTGCCTGCTTATGATCTAAAATTGAATATTGCAGCGCTAGTAAGCAAATATCAGGGTCTGACATATCAAGCGCTTTATAAATAGCATGAGGTGTATTTACTCCAAAACCCCAGCCTTTAATTATTCCTTCATCACGCATTTTAGTTAACTCAGGAATAGCCCCTTTTGCTGCCTGATCAAAATACTTAAGCCAATCATCTCCCATATCACTATTTTGCGGTGATAAATCGTGAATATAAACAATATCAAGCGAGGCGACACCAATACGATGCAACGTGTCTTCTATTGAACGGCGCGTACCTGATGCAGAGTAATCATATTTATAATGAAAAGGTGAGTGATCAGCCCAATGCCAACTATTCTCTAGAGGCTCTGCTGAAGGGGTAAGAAGGCGACCTACTTTTGAGGATAAAACATAATCTTCACGCTTTTTGTTTCGAAGTAAATCACCGAAGCGCCTTTCACTTAAACTCAAGCCGTAAAAAGGTGACGTATCAAAATGACGAATACCAGAATCCCATGCTGCATTTAGCATTGTTAAAACCTCTGCATCGCTTGATATAGTATTAAAGCCATTCCCTGCGGCAAGACCGCCTAAGCCCATTCTTGATTCAGGCCGGTAATGCTTAGCGTTAGTAACATCGTTTGTGGGCAGAGCAGCGCTTTTATCTATTGATCCTTTAGTTTGCATAACACTGCCGTTAGACATTTTTACTTTTAATTGTTCAGCCAAAGCTGAAGCACTAAAAATAGAGCCTAAACTTAAAGCAGCGCCTGCTTTAATAAAATTTCTGCGAGATACCATGTAACTATTCTCCTTGAGTAAGGTTAAATATCTACGCTATAAACTAGTATAAATACCAACCAAACTCAAGCGAGAGGAAAGCAATAAATATCAATAATTTCAATAAGATGGTTAAATTAACAAACACTGAACGCGCACTTTAATTAACATTTTAGAATGATTATTTTCTTTACTCGTACAGTACTTTAATATGCACAAAATAGTGCACTTTAATAGCTTGATAAAAAAGCAAACTTCCAAATTGGTGCACGCCTTAATACTCATTTACACAACATAAAAATGGTTACATTTATTCAAGTGTAAAAATTAGTAAACAAAACCGGAATACATAAAAAGAGTGAATACCAAAGCTTAGTTAATCTCTCTAGCAAAGCGATTGCGGTAACGCTTAATTAATTTAATCGAACGTAGCTGGTCGCTAATTAAAGTAAATATTGGTGAAGCGTTTGTTTTTACAGGTTTACCTTGGCCTAAACGGCGTATTTGCCTTTTTACCAGTGCCATAGTGGCAAGCCCTGCAAGGGTTTTATCTTGCCAAGTAACACTGGGTAATACGGCTAGTTGCAGTGGCTCATTTTGCCATTTGTTTGGTAAATTTGGTTGGTATGCAAGCGCAGTGGCAATACCCACGAGGGCCACTCCACTTTCAATCACGTTGTTGGCAATAGATAAGCGACTAATGCCGCCGGTGGTCATTATTGGGATTGATGAGCGGTGGCTAATCGCTTTTGCAAACTCTAAAAAGTATGCTTCGCGGGCAAGTGTGCGTTCGTCACCTGTTTTACCTTGCATTGCAGGTGCTTCGTAGCTACCACCCGAAAGCTCTACAAAATCAACATTGAGTTCATTCAATAAATCCACTACAACTTGCGCGTCACTGGGTTCAAACCCACCTCGCTGAAAATCTGCAGAGTTTAACTTTACCGAAACCGAAAAGGTGGGGGAGCAAGCTGCTTTGATACTGCGGGTTATTTCGAGAAGTAAACGGGCTCTATTTTGTAAACTTCCCCCCCATTTGTCGTCGCGCTTATTGGTAAGTGGCGATAAAAACTGGGCAAGTAAATAGCCATGCGCTGCATGTATTTGTACGCCATTAAAACCGGCTTTTTCGGCTTGTAGTGCAGTTTGTGTAAAGCGGGTAATAACATCGTCAATGTCGGTTTGCGTCATTGCCTTTGGTACGCCAAATAAGTGCGAGTGCTTACCCATATTAAGTGCAACACTTGACGCTGATAGAGCCTTTCCACCCATTTTTTTAAATACTTGCCTACCAGGGTGATTAATTTGCATCACCACTTTGCAATTATTTTGCTTTGATAAACGAGCAAGCTCTGCAAAGGCAGTAATATCGGTACTTTGCTCAAGCACTAGGCCACCTGGGCCTGTCATCGCTAAATGATCAACCATTACATTGCCAGTAATAATTAGCCCTGTACCGCCTTTAGCCCATGCGCTATAAACATTTTTAAGTGCTTGGGAGGGCGTTTGGTCCTCTTGTGCTAGGTTTTCTTCCATAGCGGCTTTGGCAATACGATTTTTTAATACTAAACCACTTGGCAAGGTAAAGGAGGTAAACACAGGGTTGCGCATAATTATTGGCTAATTAAATTGACATTAAAACAACTATAACCTTAAAGTTAGCTTGAAGGTCAACCTACTAAGTTTATGTAAAGTGGAGTTATTATTAGTTATGAAAATAGGCGAACTTGCAAAACTTACCAACATACCTGCCAGCACTATTCGTTTTTACGAAAGCAAAGGGTTATTAGCACCAACCACTCGCAGTGCTAATGGTTATAGGCTGTACACCCAACAAAACTTAGAAAAACTGCAATTAATTAAATTTTCACAAAGCTTGGGGTTTTCACTCAACGAAATACCTTTATTACGTAACGAAAACGGCGAGCTAAACCACACAATAATAATCGAGCGTTTAGAAAAAAAACAAAAAGAAGCTGACATTTTGATTGAGCAAATGCAGAAAAAGTCACAGCGTATTGGCAGTTTAACTGCGTTACTAAACTCTTATTGGGATAAAGGCGAATGCCTACCAGAAAGTAAATTAAATGAATTACTAGAAGTGATGGATTACAAATAAACTAATACAGCTTATTCAGGGCCTGTTTATCTTTTGAGGTTAAATTTGCAGCAGACTGTTTGGTATTTAGGCAAGGCAGAGTCTATGTAGTGTGGTTATTCCCCATAAACAGACGATAACGTAGTATAAATGCCAAACATGCGCTGCCCTAAGGGTTCTGCCTAGGGGCAATTTACTCTTTATTGCTCGGTTTTTACTTATTATTACATGGATGTAAGCCATTAGAATAACGCAGGAGCAGTTATCGAGCCCACTAAATTACAAACCTCGCGCCGCGATTAAATAGCCCCTAGATTGAACAAATTTTATCCTGAAAGGTCAACAAGCCCCAGTAAGCTGTATTTTATTTATGTTACTTAAGCTTTTTAATGCCAATTAACACACAGATGGCACCGCCAATAATACCCGCCCATGCTTCTATTGGTGTATCACCACTAAATGCACGGCTTAACTGCGAAGCCGCCGCATCATAAACGTCATATCCCCACATAATTAAAGCGATACCTATAACGATTAAAACAATACCTATAATCTTATTATTCATAAACACCTCTGGTTTCTAACGTACATTATTCAACATACTTAATTGAAAACACTTAATAAATCTAATCAAGCTCTAGCTGCGCACGTTCAACGCTCTCACTAGGTAACTCTTTTTGTACCGATACACCAAGCTCTTTAAACTCTGATGCTTGTTTAATTAAATTACCTTTACCGCGGTATAATTGCGAGAACGCTTTGTCGTAACTTTCTTTCGCTTTATCAAGCTGCTTACCTACGCCTTCCATACTTAATAAAAAACCATTGAGCTTGTTATAAAAACGCTCAGCCCGATTTGCCAGCTCTTTTGAGTATTTGGTTTGCTCTTCAAAACGCCAAAGCTGTTTAACAATATTTAAACTAGTAAGCAGGGTAGTAGGTGTAGCTACCAGTATATTTTTTTCGATTGCTTGTTGGTAAATATCACTTTGATATTTAAGTGCTTCTACAAAAGCTGATTCTATTGGTACAAACATAACCACAACTTCAGGCGAATTAAGCCCTGGTAAACGGTCGTACGATTTACTCGCAAGCTCATTAATACGTGCTGTAACGGCGTTTACATGCTCTTTAATTGCTTGATTAGCATCTAGCTCATTTTCAGCGTTCACATAGCGTGTATAAGCATTTAATGATGTTTTAGCATCAATGACTAAGTGGCGGCCTTGTGGTAAGTAAACAACTACATCAGGGCGTAAGCGGCCATCTTCAGTGTTAAACGACACTTCGCGCTTATAATCAACGCCAGCACGTAAGCCAGCGCTATCTAAGACGTTTTCGAGCATGAGTTCGCCCCAATTACCTTGGGTTTTCTTTTGCCCTTGTAGCGCGTTGCTGAGCTTGTCGGCTTGATCTGTTATAGCTTGGCTTTTAGCTTGCAAATGCAATAGCTCGGTTTTAAGCGCGGTTCGTTGTTTTATGTCTTCAACATGTATTGATTCCATTTTTTCTCTAAAGCCTTTTAGCTCGCCTTGAACCGGTTTTAATAATTGTTCAATGCTTTCTTGATTTAAGGTTTTAAAGCTTTGTGATTTTTCTTCTAGAATCTTATTGGCTAGGTTTTCAAATTCTTTTTTGAGCATATTTTTACTTTGCTCAATTTGCGCGAGTTGCTCGGTAAAGCTTTGTTGTTTTTGCTCGAGGGTGGTGCGCATATTATTATATTCAACATCGCGTTGATTATATTGCTCACGAAGCGCTGCAAGCTCGCCTTCGGCTTTACGCCAAAAGTGATTGTATTGAATGCTTTGTTTTTCTTGTTCGCTAAAACGCGTTTTAAAATGCTGGGCTTCATCGCGCTGTTCTTGGTGAGTATGTTCTAGCAGTTCGTGATCTTCTTGCAAGGCACTATATTGCAGCTCTTTATTATCAAATTGATTTTGTAATAGGGAAAGCTGTTGCTGCTGTTCGCTTATTTGTAGATGTAGCTTTTTGCGAAGCTGTGTTGATACAACGCCGTAAAATACAACGCCTAACGCAACACCAGCACCGGCGCTTAGCCAATCAATATTAGTGAGTACTTGAGTGAGCATAAAATAAACTTATAAAATTTAGAGACATGCCATCATAACCAATAACACGCAATAGAAGTAGGGGAGCAAAGAAATTACAGACATAAAAAAACCAGCTCAAAATAAGCTGGTCAAATATTACTAAATTAAGTAATCAAAGGGAAAATCAACATGTGCCCGAGTAAGCTGCAACTTAAATACATAATCACCAAAATAACTAATATTACTGGGTGAGGCTATATAACAACAGGCATTAGAGTAGACCGGAAAACAAAATAATTAATTCAAATTAATTTACGAAAGATCATTTATTTTTATTCGGGTTGATTTAAACAAATCAAATTATGCGCATAAAAAAAGCCAGTTCAAAATGAACTGGCTTAATCATTACTAAAATTAGTAATCAAATAGGGGGAAATCAACATAAAACCTGTATTAACTGCAATTAATCAACAAGCATAATAGTAGACGCCGCTCTTTGAATTAAGTTCATAAAAAGATCAAAACTTTTAAAATAAAAAAATTGAATGCTAAATTTTGGACATAAAAAAAGCCAACTCAAAATGGGCTGGCTCAATCATTACTAAAATTAGTAACTAAATCGGGGGAATCAACATGAAAACTTGTATTAACTGCAATTAATCAACAAGCATAATAATAGACGCCACTTTTTTAATTAAGTTCATAAAAAAAAAAAACTTTTAAAATAAGTACTGCACACTAAATTTTGGACATAAAAAAAGCCAACTCAAAATGGGCTGGCTCAATCATTACTAAAATTAGTAACTAAATGGGGGGAATCAACATGAAAACTTGTATTAACTGCAATTAATCAACAAGCATAATAGTAGACGTCCGTTTTTTAATTAAGTTCATAAAAAAGTAAAAACTTTTAAAATAAGTGCCGAACGCTAAATTTTAGGCATAAAAAAAGCCAACTCAAAATGGGCTGGCTTAATCATTACTAAAATTAGTAACTAAATGGGGAATCAACATGATGCTTGTGCTAACTGCAATTAACCAACAAGCATAATAGTAGACGTCCGCTTTTTAATTAAGTTCATAAAAAGATCAAAACTTTTTAAATCAATTTAGTTTTTAATTAGCGATAACATTTGTTGTTCATCAAACTTTGTAAAGCTCATTGATTTATCAGTAAATAACGCATCTACAAGGGCTTGTTTGTCTTGTTGCATTTTAAATACTTTTTGCTCTATTGAATTACTCATTATGAGCTTATACACAAATACAGGGTTAGTTTGGCCAATACGGTAAGCTCTATCTGTCGCTTGTTTTTCTACAGCAGGGTTCCACCATGGATCAAAGTGAATAACTGTATCGGCTTGTGTAAGGTTAAGGCCTGTACCGCCAGCTTTTAAGCTAATTAAAAACACTGATGTTTTACCACTGGTAAACTCGTCGATTACTTTATCTCGGTGGCGCGTTTGGCCTGTAAGCATACTAAAGTTAATGTTTATTTCTTCGAGGCGTTGGGCTATTAAATCAAGTGCCGATGTGAACTGACTAAATATAATAATTTTACGACCGAGACTTAACATAAGCGGTAAGTGTGTTGTTAACCATTCAAGCTTAGCGGAGCCTGCTTGAGTGTCTGGATCTATTAATTTAGGGTGGCAACAAATTTGCCTTAACTTTAAAAGTGCCTCTAAAAATGCAAGTTTACTTTTTTGTGCGCCTTGTTCGGCAAATAAGTCTATTAGCTTCTCTTCTAATGAACGTGTAATACCTTGATACATTTCTTTTTGCTTAGGCTCAAACTCAAACTCTTTAGTTAGCTCTGTTTTTTCAGGCAGCTCTTGCGCTACTTGTGCTTTAGTGCGGCGCATTATAAAAGGCATAATTAACGCTTTTAACTGCTCAGCTCTCTCCATATCAGCTTCACGCTCAATAGGCGTTTGAAAGTGCTGCTTAAAGTGGGCTTGAGACCCAAGTAACGATGGCATAGCAAAATCGAGTAACGATTTAAGCTCAAGTAAATTATTCTCGATTGGAGTACCACTTAAACAAAGTTTAAAGTCGGCATTTAAGCGTTTAACTAATCGCGAAACCTGTGCGGTATCGTTTTTAATGTATTGTGCTTCGTCGAGGATTATATTTTCAAAATATAATGGCGAATAATATGCAATATCACGCTTTAAAAGTGGATATGTAGTAAGTATACACTGCGCTTGCGCTAGGTGCTGTAAAGGATCGTTACGGTTTGAACCAAAAATAGTGGTGACTTTTAAGCTTTTAGCAAACTTAATAATTTCGTTTTTCCAGTTACTCACCAAACTAGTTGGACACACTATAAGTGTAGGGCCCGCTTGCGGGCGGTTAAATGTACTGGCTAAAAATGCAATAACTTGCAAGGTTTTACCCAGGCCCATGTCATCAGCTAAAATACCACCTAATTGGTGACGTTTTAAAAAGCTAAGCCAGTCAACACCTTGCTGTTGGTACTCACGAAGTGTTACTGAGTCATTTAAGCCATGTAATGAAACCTTAGTAATTGCTTTATCGGGACTATTTAGCTCTTGTAAGTATA
This sequence comes from Pseudoalteromonas sp. NZS71, assembly GCF_015864715.1. Taxonomy (NCBI): domain Bacteria; kingdom Pseudomonadati; phylum Pseudomonadota; class Gammaproteobacteria; order Alteromonadales; family Pseudoalteromonadaceae; genus Pseudoalteromonas; species Pseudoalteromonas sp. NZS71. The sequence goes on from NZ_JADYWS010000024.1 coordinate 65,490, forward strand.
GCTCTAATGAGTCGTCGTGAAGCTCTACGTTTATAGCAGTGTGCTTTACTAATTCAGGTAAATACGAAAGCGGAATATTAAATTCGTCTCGTGTTTTTACAAATTCAAAACGCTCTTTAAATTCATTTAATAAGTTAATTGCTGACTTATTAATAACCCCAAACTCACGACCAAGCGGATAGTAGTAAAATAGTTCACTTTGGCGATTTAATGACTGATATAGCGGGTCAGTATTAGTAAACAACAGCGATGCCTTAGCATCACATAGCAATACTTTGCAGTGCATTTGATGCCCTGCTGCGCGGTGTACATGTAAACTAACTTCACACTGCGGATTAGGACTCGTTACTTTACTTACACTTACTTGCCAACCACGTTGCTTAAAGCCAGGGAATACTTCGTATATTAGCCAATGCAAATGGATTAAAGACTGCTTTGTAAATACCAGTTCACTTTGTAAACCCCCTTTACAAAATTCAAATCCTAAGTTAATTAGTTCGTTAGTTACAGTATTTTCAAATGCACTATTAATCGTACTTGCAGGTGCTGCACTTGCTAAATAGTTTTTATTTTTATACTTAAATAACAACGAAAGAGATAAACCTTGATCGCCCATAGTTACTTTTAAAACAGCATTACTAGAGATTTTAGGCAATGTTGGCTGTAAATTAGTAGGGTGGGGTATTACACCTGCACCAAAGTTATCGGCAAGCTGCTTATATATTCTATCAAAGTTAGCGTCATGCAAAGCAGGCATAGTTTGTAAATGTGCTATTTCGTCTGCACTCAATGGGGTGCGAAGACGGCCCGCTTTTAAATGATCTAAATCGAGGTAAGTAGGTGGTGTTGTTTTTAATAAAGCCCAGTTTTGTGTTTGCTCAAGCTTAATAACTAATTGTGAGAGATCTTTATCTTGCTCCCAACTAAAACTTAATGCTTGGCCCGATTGCGCCTTAATTGGTACTCGAGAACGCTGGAAAAACAGGCGTTCTGTAGCTATCAACTGTTGTAAGGCACTAAAACCCCACTGGCCTTTTAGCTCAATACTTCCCACTGCATTTTGTGAGCGTATCCAACTAAATAATCTAAAATCACTTTCAAGTAAGTCACTCGGCGTTACAAAACTATTTAACTGCTGCTCAGTCAGGTTTCGACCTAGCGTGTAATTCTTTTTAGTCTCAACATTCGCTATTTTAGGTGTTAAGAATACTTTGTTATTTTCAATATCTAATACAAATAATAATACTTGCGATGGCGTGTTTTGATCACCACTTTTAAGTGCGCTTAATTCGCTAAACCAGTCATTAATAAAATAATCTTCGCCATATTCACCAGAGTGCTCTATTTTGAGCTTAAATAAAATAGCAGCTAAGTGTCGGCATTTAGTTTTTGCATTACACGTACAATGCGTATCAACAGAATAACCAGTTGGTACTTTACTGATCTCAATACGTTGGTTAAACGATGATCCATTATCCACTTGTACAGTAGAGTCGACTACAGAAAAATTAGGGGTGTGTTCTAGCCAAGTGATTTGACCTTTCTTGTAATATTCTTTGCCTTTATCTAAAACATTTTCACGGAAAAGTTTTTTAATAAAGCGTTCAGACAGAGGAAACTGGGTAGCCTGCTCATTTTTAATTTCTTCAAAAATAGCCATTAAATCATTTTTTGATAAGTTAGCAGACATGTCACTCTAAGCATTAAATTTTAAAAATAATCCTGCCAGTATATGCCTTATGTGCTCTGAGCTAAAGCACTATTAACAAGATATAAACTGGTTGGAGCTGATAACTTAGTAAAAAATCGGTTTATAAGTAAAAATAAGCATCCAATTTTACAAAATAATATTTAAAACAACTGCAATGGTAGAAGTTACATATAGTTAGAAACATAAAAGTAGGCATTACAGATCACGATTTTACTAACAATAATAATAAATGAAGGAATGTAGCTAAAAAGAGGATATTAGTTAGTAAAAAAGTGATCTTGAAGAAGGAATATGATTATTTAAAGAGGAAATAGGCTAGTAAAGATCAGATTTTTACTAACAAAACAATCTGCCAGATCACTATTTAACTAAGTAAATATGCCTGACAGATCATTATTTAACTAACTAATTAAAGGCACTTAATAACTTAGTTAATTGCTCTAAGCGCTTGTCTGTCATTACTTTATTATCAATTTTGATAGAGACATCACCGCTTTTTAAATTGCGTTGTACCGATATGAAGTTATTTTCTAGTACAGCTTCGCGCTTAACAGCTACTTGTGGCTCTGAAGTTAGGCATCTAGTGATCGCCATTGCACGCTTGTCGTCGCTTGTAATCGCATTTAACTCTTCATCACTAGCAAGGGCACTAACAAGTTGATTAAACGCCTCTTCGTCTCGCTCCTTTGCGCTAACAAGCTTTTTAGCGACTTCGCGACCTACGTGATTAGCAGTAGGGTAAAGCGCAATGACATCAGCAGGAATTTGCTCATAAGCTTTAATTGCATCTGCAATTGCAGTATGCGATACACCTTCTACCGCGGCAATCTCTCTGTAAGATCCTTTTTTACCTTGCTCAATAAGCTCATTTTTAGTTTGTTGGTATGCTTGGCCAAGCTCCCATAAACTAGGAGCAATGTATTGATCTGAAGATACCGCTAAAATTTTTGCATCTTGATCAGTAAAATCGCTTGAACTAAGTACTAAATAATCTGCGTTACCTAAAATACAGGCCATACGACGACGTGAACCTGCCAGAACTAAACTTTTGTCACCTTGATCCCAAAGTAGGGCAGGATGTTGATTTCGGCCATCCTCACGAATTGCAGGAAGAATGTCTGATACTGACTTTTCGTTTAGAAGTGCTTGTACACGACGATTTTTGCCATATACACCAGTGGTAGATTCAATATCAGCATGTGCGATCACTTTACAAACAAGCGTAATTTGACGAGCAGGGTCACTCGGTGCAGGCATTCTAATTACATCGCCAGCATTCGCTTGTTCTAGTAATGCATCAAGACTACTGCTGCCTACAGCAGTTGCAAATGGATCTAAGCGGGTGTCATTTTTACGTTTTTTAGCCATTTTTATTTAACATCCTTACTTAGGGGTATTGAGTGTTGATTGAGTTGACTGCCAATTTGAACGAATAAGCATTTCTAGCTCATCGACCACATCTTTAATATTTTCTTGAGCGCGCATTAATGACTCACGACTTGCTAAGCTGTCTGATGCTTTTTGATCAAAAATAGTGTTGAAAGACGATGAACTAGCGGTAATCGCGGAGCTGTGATTGATTGGGTAGCTCATTACTTGGCGACCAAATGCACTACGAACATCTTTAACGATATCGCGCTGTGAGTGATTACCTTTCACGTAGTTGGTCACTAAAAATTGCATAAAGTCCCAGCCCTCATGGCCAAGTGCTGCAACTGTATGGTAAATCTCACCTAGTCGTTTTAAATATTTGTTATTAGCATCAAAATCTACAGCTTCCGGATGAACAGGAATAAGCATCGCAGTAGAGGCCATTAATGCATTATAAAACATAAAGTTAAGGGTAGGTGCTGTGTCAATTAAGATAATATCAAACTCGTCTTTAACGGGATCAATTACTTTCTCAAGTAACTTGTGGTAATGGCGAGTTTGCTCATAATTTGAGGTATCTTTAAGCAATGTTGCCGTTTCGTGCTCAAAGTAAAAGTCATCCATACCCGATGGTAATACACGAATATTTGGGATATGCGTTGGTAAAAATGAGTTAGACACAAATTCAGGCCATGTTTCACCCTCGTCTAAATCTATGCAATCACGCATTAAATCACCAACAGTAATCGGGTCGTGCTCACTTGAAGGAAAAAAGCTTGAAGAAGAGCCTTGTGGGTCTAAATCTATAATACCAATGCGATAACGTTTAATATTTGTAGTTGCAAGCGCTGCTGCTATATTAACCATACTGGTAGTTTTACCGCAGCCGCCTTTGAGAGAATTAATTACAATAACTTGCAGTTTGTCATCACCAGTACGATGATCTGGTTTAATGTCCATAATATCGGCCATAGCAAAAATATTTACTAATGTGTAAGCATAGTGACCGTTAGCACCGCGTTTTATGTTTAAATCATCGAAGTCGCCATTATCATGACGTCTTTTTAAAGTACGATTATTACAACCTAATAAATCAGCAGCTGCTTTTTGTGTATACGTTCTTAATTCTTTTTCTTCTGATTTAAGATGAGCACGGTAGTGCTGAATACGTCCTTCTAATGATTTTTCAGCAACTTCAGCTGTGGCTTTCAAAAGCCGATAGGTACTTAATGCGTTATTGTTGATAGACATACTTTCTTCCTCAAAGTTAGGCAGTTAGTATAATGTCCATTCAAATAGCTGTAAACAACTATTTAAGACGACATGCATTTTAAAAACAAGACATCTAAAAATATTTTTACACCTTTAATATTGCTTAGTATAAATAAAGAAGTTTAAAGGTGGTTAAATATATAAGGTAATAAAGGTTAAGGGTGTAAAATAAGCACATAACATTATGATTTATATGAATAATGTTCAAAAAAGCAGATCAGGTTTATACTTGGTTAAGATCAGATCTTTATCTACCTGCGGATCAGCTTTTTACTAAGGTCTATTTTAAATATAGAGTTATGCACAGGTTACGCATGAAGTTATGAACAAAAAGAGCCCTGCGGATCAGTTTTTTACTAAGTAAATTATAAAGTTATGCACTAGTCGCAACATAAAAATACGCTTTTAATTAGTATAGATCTGATCTGTACTTGGTACAGATCAGATCTATTCTAACTCGGTAAGGCTTTATCCACAGGGGAATATATTTTTTGGTGTATTTGTCGTGCTTAATTTTAAAATTAAGCCATTGTAATGGACAAAATAACAGCTGAGTTAGTAAAAATTAGATTTGTGATAGTCCAGTTAGTATAAATATGATCTGAAATCGTAAGTAATGTACATCACTTAGTATAATAGTGATCCAAACGTTTTATTTAAAGTCAGATCACTTTTATACTAACTTAAACATTTAACTTTTGTTGCTTAATGTGTTGTTATTAGCTGTCGCAATAAAAATGGAAATAAGAACAATGAGCCGAAAGGTCAACATCTCGGTAGATAACTTGCCCGATACACTTAGGGGCCAAATCCACGGGGTGGAAAGTGCAATAGATAACGAAAGTTTAGCACTATTTACAGACAACAAAGACGTGCGAATTTCTATTGAAAACGCAGCACATGGATTACGTGCATATTCAAACACGTTTAATCACTATGATTTGTGGGGACGCTTTGTTCGCTCGGGCTATAAAAAATTGCCACTTGAAGAAGCGCCTAAAAAAACAATTATTACGCGTAAAATATCTGAAAAAGTAGATGGTATTTTGTACGATGGCGAAATAAAAATAACGCCAGCTGTTGTAAGTACACGCAAAGATGGCGAAGATGTTGAATACCTTGTTTGGCCATCAGATAGAGAAGAAAAAGTAGAGCGAGCACTTATTCGTTTAGCTTCTAAAGGCAAAATAGTTAAAATTAATTTTAAATCCGGTATTCAATACGCGGTTGTTTTTTCTATGAACGAATTAGCACAAGAACTCAAAGCGGTAGGGCAGTCAATGCCATATCCTGCAATAAAAGAGTCACTTGAAGCATTGCAAGGTTCTAAACTTTCATTTAAATATTCGGCAACAGATACTAAAAATTCTGATATAGATGATTCGTTTTACGAGTCAAACATGAACTTTTTATCGTCACTGCATTTTAGTGGCAAAAAAGGTCAGGGTGGCAATGTAAAATGTGTTGCCTGTTTAAATGCATTTGTTCATAACATGATTGATAACCTTGAATACAAAGGGTATTACTTTAATAGCGCTCAAGAATTAAAACGTGGATTATCGCGTTGGATGATGCTTCGTTTGTATCACCTTTGGCGTTATGCAGCACCAGGTAAAACGTACCATTTTAGATTACTTTCAATTATGGAAAAATACGGATCTATTTATTCAACTGATGATATTACCGAAAATAAATTAAAAGCACTTCGTCGTGATATGACCACCACAATGAAAGATTTGATTGAAAAAGGTGCAATATCAGAATACAGCATTACAAATGTTAAAGATGACAAAACCGGTAACATTATCGATTACACATACGAAATGCACCCGTCTGATCAGTTTTGCGATGAAATACTTACATTGAACAAACACAATAAACGCATTGAAATCCAAGGCGGTAAACGCATTGTTGAAAATGCCGTACTGATTGATGAAGATAAAATTGAAGAAATAGTAGAAAAATAATAACCGTTATTTTAAATACTGTACGGATAACTAAAAAGGCCACACTATGTGGCCTTTTTAACATAATGACTACCGCTCAACCTGTTCTAAATATAACCTATCAACCAAAAAATCATACTCGCGCTTACGAGGGTGAGTTTCGGGTTTTTGATAATCAGGTAATATACCTAATTTTACGTCTGGTTCTGGATTAATCAGAATAAAGGGTAATGCAGCACTCACATGATAGCGATTTTGCGCCGTATATCTCACATTTACCTGTGGACTCACTCGAGTAGGGCGGCGAATTCTAAGTTTTTCCTTTTCGCCTAAACTAGCAACCCGTAATTGCTCTTGAGCTACAAGTGATTGCCATTTTTGTTGATCTATCATTCTTGGATTTCGATAACTGGCCGATTTGTCGAGCATTTCGAGAGCCATTTTTTTAGTCAGCGTTTTAGTTGCGTGTTTGTGCATCCAAGTAAACCTAACCGAAAATGGCGATTTGCTTTCACTATGAATTTTACGATATGCAGCAAGCGTTATTAAATTTGGTATAGCATTGTGAACTGCCTCAAATCGAGCATCGTTGCTATCAATAGCTAAAATACATTCTTTAAACGTAGCTTTAGCTTTATTTACTTGAGCTATACGATTATTTAAAGCGTGTTTATCTGCATTTTTAATAACGAGCAAACCAGGGTGCCTTTTTAAAACACGACTGCTTAATCCTGATTTTTTATACATGTCTGAAAAAGAGTTTAGGATTGCTTTTTGAGCCGGTACTCCAGTGATTTTAGAAACAAGTATAGATTCTGGAACTTTACTCTCATCGAGACTACTTACATCTGGTAATTGATAATATTCCGCTTTGGAGAATTCACACTCTTTTAGTTCTTCAATCAAACTTAAAGTTAATTCGTTCATTAAATCAAACTGACTTCTAATTTGTACCTTAGTTACCATTACACACCTCAAAGAACACATCTTACTAGTCTTATATTATTACATGCACTTTGCTTTGTCTAAATAAATAACAAATAGTACTCGGGGCTTATAGTAATATTATATTTGAATTAAGTATGATGTGTTCTTTGTAGTGGGGTATATAAATGAAGAAAGATTGAAACTCCTTACTAATTCATATGAGATTGGAGTATTTACTTTGTCGTATATAAAAAGGCTAATACGCCAAGTACTAGATTATCTACGTAGTAGGTGATAAAACTAAGTTTAGAAAAATGAGTTAAGCGGAGTTATATAACTTTCATATATTTATCTAACAGTCCTAGTATTTATAATTACTGACTCATATTACACCGTGTTGGCAGTACGGTGATCAGGCTAAAGGTTACAATGACTACAAATGCTTTTTGATATCAGTTCCTCTTTAAGGATACTTCAAGCAGTAGCGGCTTTAATCATGATGAATTGTAAATTAGCACTATCACTTTGAAGAGAAAACTTAATGGCCTACCACACCTTTAAGTTGTGGCACTTGTGAATATAGTCCTGCATACGAGTGCTATACAAGACTATGCGTCTAGGATTTAAAGCGCAGATAAATGATTACCACAAACGCTCATATCATACATTTACGTCTGCACATAGCATTTGATAGCTTTTAATTAATTGCCCGCGTAAAGTTAAGGTTACAGATGCTGCCATTTAAGTATGATGTGTTCCTAGCTAAATTATGTATAACATACACTTATGTACTATTTATTCTCAATGCGTTAAAATTATAAATAGTTAGCTCTAAACGCATGTATTTAAACACTTTAGTTTCTTCAAAATAAAACTAAAGTGTATGTTATATAACCACCTAGGTTAAGTAAGATTACTTTTATACTTAACTCATAACTAAATAATTGGAAAATAGTGAATTTAGTCCTTGAACATAGGGGCCTGCATACGTTAATTTCTTCTTATCAGGTAATGTAGGAATGAGGAAAAATTATGCAATCGTGGAACCCAAATAGCTGGAGAGAGCTGCCAATACTGCAGCAGCCACAGTACCCGGATCAAGAAATACTTAAATCAGTAGAAAGCCAATTAAAAACCGCACCGCCTTTAGTTTTTGCTGAAGAAACAAGAAGCCTATTCAAACAGCTTGAAGATGTGTGCGAAGGTCGAGCTTTTTTACTTCAAGGTGGTGACTGTGCAGAATCATTTAGCGATTTTAATGCCGCTAACATTCGCGATACATTCAAAACAATCTTACAGATGGCTGTTGTATTAACTTACGGCGGTAAATGCCCTGTAGTTAAAATAGCGCGCATGGCTGGTCAATACGCTAAACCTCGTTCAGCAGACTTAGAAACAATTAATGGAGTGTCTTTACCATCTTACCGTGGCGACATTATTAATAATATCGAGTTTACAGAAGAAGCACGTATACCCGATCCACAACGCTTAATGACTGCATACCATCATAGTGCCGCTACGTTAAACTTATTACGTGCTTTTGCACAAGGTGGTCTTGCCGATCTTCACCAGGTAAACCGTTGGAACATGGGCTTTGTTGCTGCAAATCCACTTAAAGAAAAATACCAACAGCTTGCTGATAAAATTCAAGACGCACTAGAGTTTATGGAAGTGTGCGGAATTAACTCTACAATTGCGCCAAGCTTAAAAGAAACCGATTTATACACTTCTCACGAAGCGTTACTACTTGGTTACGAAGAGGCGCTTACTCGTCGCGACCACTTATCTGGTGATTGGTACGATTGTTCTGCTCACTTTGTTTGGATTGGTGAACGTACTCGTCAACTAGATCATGCACATATTGAGTTTTTCAAAGGCATTAAAAACCCAATTGGTGTTAAAGTTGGCCCAGGTATGGACCCAGATGACCTAATTCGTTTAATTGATGCATTAAACCCAGATAACATTCCTGGTCGTTTAACGCTAATTACGCGTATGGGTGCAGATATACTTCCTGAAAAACTTCCAGCACTAGTAAGAAGAGTTCAACAAGAAGGCCGTAAAGTAATTTGGAGCTCAGATCCAATGCACGGTAACACTGAAAAAGCGACATCAGGTTACAAAACACGTAACTTCGACAATATTATGCGCGAGATCAGTCAGTTCTTCGCTGTACACAAAGCTGAAGGTTCATACGCAGGTGGTGTTCACCTAGAAATGACAGGCCAGCACGTTACAGAGTGTACTGGCGGGGCTTACGGTTTATCTGACGATGACCTAGCACAGCGTTACAAAACGCAGTGTGATCCACGCCTTAATGCCGACCAAGTATTAGAGTTAGGCTTTTTAGTAGCTGATTTACTAAAAGACGCACGTAAATAATATTTATTGATACAAAAAAAACCGCTTAATTGCGGTTTTTTTATTTCTTTGATGAGTAAGTTAGTACTTACGTCGCTCCAAGTCTGTTTCTATCAATATTTTTGCAGATATTTCTTCAACAGAATGATGCGTAGAATTAAAGTAAGCAATTTTATGACGCTTATACAACATTTCCACTTCGCGAACCTCAATACGACACTGTTTAATTGAAGCATACTTAGAGTTCGCCATACGTCGATGCCTAATAGCCGCAAGTCTCTCAGGGTCAATCGTAAGTCCAAATAACTTATGTTTATAAGGGGCTAAACACTTAGGCAAACCTTCATTGTCTAAATCTTCTTCTGTAATAGGATAGTTAGCTGCTTTAATGCCGTACTGCAGTGCTAAGTATAAGCTTGTGGGTGTTTTACCACTTCTACTAACGCCAATTAAAATGATGTCTGCTTCAGAAAAGTTTTTAATATTTCCGCCATCATCATTCATAAGAGCATAATTAACGGCATCAATTCTAAAATCATAACTTTTTTCGTGGATAGAATGCGTACGATGCATTTTTGGAACAGGGGCTACATTGAGTTCTTTTTCTATTTTTTCGCTATATGTAGTTAAAAAGTCATACGTGACTGCATCAGCCGATTTTATAATTTCACTTAAATTGTGATTAACAAAAGTAAAAAAAACAAATGGCTTTTCGCCTGTTTTTGCAGCGGTTGCATTAATTAATGCTTTAATTTCGTGCGCTTTTTCTTCAGTTTCTACAAATGGAATTGTTTTATGATTAAAATCGATAGGAAACAACGACAAAGTCGCATGCCCAAACACCTCTGAAGTAATAGCGGTTCCATCTGATATATAAAAAGCAGTTCTCATAATTAACCTTTTTATTGCGTTTAAATCCCTAAAATGGGTTTCTCACGGTTTACGTGAGGACTATTGCCAGTGTAGAATGATGATGACCTTTATAAAAGGTTTTCTTTCTTAACTCTCACAGTTAGACCTACAATTTGTTTTTTTTGGAGAAAGATCCGTGCAAGAATACGTTCTCTGGTATCAAGAGCTTGGTATGCAAGATGTTCCTCGAGTTGGCGGTAAAAACGCTTCACTTGGCGAAATGATTTCAAACCTAGCAAACGCTGGTGTACAAGTACCGGGTGGTTTCGCAACTACCGCAGATGCTTTTAATGAGTTTTTAGATCAATCAGGACTCACAGCAAAAATTCACAACATCCTAGATACACTCGATGTCGATGATGTAAATACACTCGCTAAAGTCGGTGCCGACATCCGCCAATGGATAATCGACACACCATTCCAACCAAACCTAGATCAAGCCATTCGCGACGCATATAGCCAACTTCATGGCGATACTGCAGCAGATGTATCATTCGCAGTACGTTCATCAGCTACCGCTGAAGATATGCCAGATGCATCATTCGCAGGCCAGCAAGAAACTTTCCTTAACGTTGTTGGTATCGATTCAGTCATGGTCGCTATTAAACACGTATTTGCTTCATTATTTAACGACCGTGCAATCTCATATCGAGTTCACCAAGGTTACGATCACCGTGGTGTGGCCCTATCAGCGGGTATTCAGCGCATGGTACGTTCAGATAAGTCAGCATCTGGCGTAATGTTTAGCATTGATACAGAGTCTGGTTTTGAAGACGTTGTATTTATTACATCAAGCTACGGCTTAGGTGAAATGGTTGTACAGGGCGCAGTTAACCCTGATGAGTTTTATGTTCATAAACCAACACTCCTTAAAAATAAACCTTCAGTAGTACGTCGTAACATTGGTTCTAAAGCCATTCAAATGATTTACTCAGAAGATAAAGCACACGGTAAGCAAGTAGACATCGTTGATGTTGCCCCTGAGCTTTCAAATAAATTTTCGATTACAGATGAAGAAGTGCAAGAACTTGCCAAGCAAGCTGTAATCATCGAAAAACATTACGGTCGTCCTATGGACATCGAATGGGCAAAAGACGGTAACGACGGCAAACTATATATAGTTCAAGCACGTCCAGAAACTGTACGCTCAAACGAAGACTCTAACGTAATGGAACGCTTTCAATTAAATGGTACAAGCAACGTTGTTGTTGAAGGCCGTGCAATTGGTCATAAAATTGGTAGCGGTGTTGTTCGTGTTCTTGATTCAATCAAAGAAATGGATCAGGTACAAGTAGGCGATATTTTAGTTACCGATATGACCGACCCTGATTGGGAACCAATCATGAAACGTGCAGCAGCGATTGTTACAAATCGTGGTGGACGTACGTGTCACGCGGCAATCATTGCACGCGAACTTGGTATTCCGGCAGTGGTAGGCTGTGGCAACGCAACTGATTTAATTAAAGCGGGCCAAGAAGTAACAGTATCGTGCGCCGAAGGCGATACCGGCTTTATTTACGAAGGTATTTTAGATTTTGAAATACTAACGTCACGCGTTGATAAAATGCCAGAACTACCAATGAAAATTATGATGAACGTGGGTAACCCCGATCGTGCATTTGACTTTGCACGCTTACCGCATGCAGGTGTTGGCCTTGCGCGAGTTGAATTTATTATCAACCGTATGATTGGCGTTCATCCTAAAGCGTTATTAAATTTTGATGCTCAAACAGATGCATTAAAAGCAGAAATTACTGACATGATTGCCGGTTACGAATCACCAGTAGAATTTTACATAACAAAACTGGTTGAAGGTATTTCTACTCTAGGGTGTGCATTTGCACCAGAGCGTGTAATTGTTCGTATGTCTGATTTTAAATCAAACGAATACGCAAACCTAGTTGGTGGCCAGCAATACGAGCCAGAAGAAGAAAACCCAATGATTGGTTTTCGTGGTGCCGCACGTTATATCTCTGAAGACTTCCGCGATTGTTTTGCACTAGAATGTGAAGCTATAAAACGTGTAAGAAACGACATGGATATGGCTAACATAGAAATCATGATCCCATTCGTACGTACCCTTGAAGAAGGCAAACGCGTAATTGAATTACTAGAAGAGCATGGCCTTAAACGCGGCGATAATGGTCTTAAAGTAATCATGATGTGTGAGCTACCTTCAAATGCATTACTTGCAGATGAATTTTTAGAAATGTTTGATGGTTTTTCTATCGGCTCTAACGATTTAACACAGTTAACGCTTGGTCTTGACCGTGATTCTGGTTTAATCGCACATTTATTTGATGAGCGTGACCCTGCAATTAAAAAGCTACTTTCTATGGCAATTAAAACAGCTAAAGCAAAAGGAAAGTACGTAGGTATTTGTGGTCAAGGTCCTTCAGATCACGAAGACTTTGCAGCATGGTTAGTAGAGCAGGGTATTGACTCTGTTTCATTAAACCCAGATACAGTAATAGAAACATGGTTATACCTAGCTAAAAAATTAGCAAAGTAATAAATAGGTAAGCTATAAAAAATGCCAGCAATAAATTGCTGGCATTTTTTTATACTCAATTAAAAGTAAATTAACGGGCTAATTTTTTATCTAAATAAGCACATGATTTAGTTAACGCCTTTTGACAAAGTGATAAGTAATGTCGCGCTTTAGGGTAGTAAAACGAAAAGCACAATAAACCCGCCATAAAAAATATAAGTGAAGGCTAAGGGCGTGTTGATCTTTGTGGATTGAAATTTGTTCAATCTAGGGGCGATTTAATCGCGGCGCGAGGTTTGTAACCTAGTGGGCTAAGTAAAAACCGAGCAAAGCTTCCGCGTCCTGCTCACGCCCCTTACCTACATCTATGTCATAGGTAGGTACTTAAGAAAAACATTAAGTACAGCCTTAAAAATTTGGCTCTACCCCATACTGAAATACTCC
>NZ_JADYWS010000025.1:0-76349 GCF_015864715.1 Pseudoalteromonas sp. NZS71
GGTGGGCGCAGGAGGATTCGAACCTCCGACCGCTCGGTTCGTAGCCGAGTACTCTATCCAGCTGAGCTATGCACCCATACTTTAAAACTTTACAAAACACGCCATTAAAAGAAATGGTGGAGAGGGAGGGATTCGAACCCTCGATAGAGCTACAAACTCTATACTCCCTTAGCAGGGGAGCTCCTTCGGCCACTCGGACACCTCTCCGTCTTGTGGGGCGTATAATAAAGATTTCAGAAAATATGTCAAACACTTTTCTACCAAAAACGACTATATGGTTATAGATTGCACATATGCTTGGTTTAAAAGTGTAATTAGTTTGAAATTTAAGCGGGTTACGTATTTTTATTTGAAGGATTAACACCTAGCACAGGAACTAAGTCATCAGTTAACTGAGCCAAATACTGTTCTTGGTAACCTAATTGTTGAAATTCAGCAATACAAGCACGGTAGTAAGCATTTCTTTCTTGCTCTGATGTGCATTCTTCTGATAAATCATCTACTCGTTTGTCTTTCATACTATTATTCTAAGTCCTTTAAGAATCTATATTTAACTGCTAAATACCAAGCAGTGTAAATTTCGTGCGTATTCTAGCTAAAACCTTTACATAAATACAACATATGTTTAAAAAACAATCATACTAAAAAGTTATAGCACTGTTAGTTTTAATATTAAAAACTGCCAATAACAATAAATTAGCGAAGCTGAATTGCACATTAACCAGCACTAATAACTACATTTAATTTTTAGTGTAGTACTTATTAATTAAAATACTAATGCAAAGCAAAAAAAACGCCGCTATTAAGCGGCGTTTATTAACTTACTTTGTTCTACCCAAAGCTTAGTCAGCTTGTGGACGCATATGCGGGAACAAAATAACGTCTTTAATTGTTGATGAGTCAGTAAACAACATTACTAAACGGTCAATACCAATACCTTCACCTGCAGTTGGCGGTAAGCCGTACTCAAGTGCGCGTATGTAGTCTTCATCGTAATGCATTGCTTCATCATCGCCTGCGTCTTTCTCTTCAACTTGGCGAGTAAAGCGCTCAGCTTGGTCTTGTGCATCGTTAAGCTCAGAGAAACCATTTGCAAGTTCACGACCGCCAACAAAAAATTCAAAACGGTCTGTAACAAATGCATTTTCGTCGTTACGGCGTGCAAGTGGAGATACTTCCCACGGGTAGCCAGTAATAAACGTAGGTTGAATAAGCATGTGCTCTGCTGTTTCTTCAAATATTTCACACAAGAACTTACCTGGGCCCCAAACACAATTTTCAGGAATTTTAACGTGCACTTGTTTAGCGTACGCTTTTAATTCGTCAAAGTGGTTTTCTGGGTCGTTAAATACCGCAGCATCAAACTCAGGGTTATATTTTAATATTGCATCGCTCATGCTTAAACGTGTAAACGGTTGGCCAAAGTCGTATTCAACTGAATCGATAACTTCGCCGTTTTCGTCTTTAGTTGTATTAACTACAACTGCACTACCTAGTACGTTTTCTGCAACCGTACGTAGCATGTCTTCGGTGATGTTCATCAGGTCGATGTAATCAGCGTATGCTTGGTAAAATTCAATCATTGTGAATTCTGGATTGTGACGCGTAGATAACCCTTCGTTACGGAAGTTACGGTTAATTTCGAATACACGGTCAAAACCACCTACCACTAAGCGCTTTAAGTAAAGCTCAGGCGCTATACGCAAGTACATATCGATATCAAGCGCGTTATGGTGAGTTACAAACGGACGCGCAGATGCACCGCCAGGTATAACCTGTAGCATTGGTGTTTCTACTTCCATAAAGTCACGGTCTGCTAAAAAGCGACGAATGCCTTCAACTACTTGTGAACGAATGCGGAATGTTTCGCGCGTTGCTTCGTTAGTAATTAAATCAACGTAACGTTGGCGGTACTTTGTTTCTTGATCTGATAAGCCATGGAATTTTTCTGGTAACGGACGAAGTGACTTAGTTAATAATTGGTACTCAGTCATTTCTACGTATAAATCGCCTTTACCTGATTTATTTAATGCGCCTTTAACACCAATAATATCGCCAGTGTCTAGTTGACCATATTTTTCTTTAAGATCTTTTTGAACATCTTTAGATGCATACGCTTGTACGCGACCTTTCATGTCTTGAATTACAAAAAACGGTCCACGCTTTGCTAAAATACGGCCAGCGATAGACACAACTTCTTGCATCTCTACTAATTCTTCTTTGCTCTTATCACCAAACTGGGCTTGCAAATCAGCCGTGTAATGCTCACGACGGAATTGGTTTGGATGACCGTTGGCTGGGCAATTTTCGCGTATAGCGTCTAACTTGCCGCGACGCTCAGCGATTAACTTGTTTTCGTCTTGGATTTTATCAGTCATTTTTTAGCTCTTTATTAGCTTGGTGGTTATAGGCCAGATTTAAGGCTGGCTTCAATAAATTTATCTAAGTTACCGTCAAGTACCGATTGGGTATTGCGGTTTTCAACGCCTGTACGTAAATCTTTAATGCGTGCGTCATCAAGTACGTATGAACGAATTTGACTACCCCAACCAATATCAGATTTAGCATCTTCTTGCGTTTGTTTTTCAGCATTTTGCTGTTGTAGCTCAAGCTCAAATAATTTAGCTTTTAACTGCTTCATCGCTTGGGCTTTATTTTTATGCTGCGAACGCTCATTTTGACACTGCACTACGGTATTTGTTGGTACGTGAGTAATACGAACCGCCGATTCGGTGGTGTTAACGTGCTGACCACCCGCGCCCGATGCACGGTAAACGTCTATACGCAGGTCTGACGGATTCATATCAATTTCAATATTATCGTCAACTTCTGGGTATACAAACGCAGAAGCAAATGAAGTATGACGACGACCACTTGAGTCAAATGGGCTTTTACGTACTAAACGGTGCACACCAGTTTCTGTGCGTAACCAACCGTAAGCGTATTCGCCAACAAAGCGGACAGTTGCGCCTTTAATACCAGCAACATCACCGTCGGTCGCTTCAACTAGCTCAACTTTAAAGCCTTTAGCCTCGCCCCAACGTAAATACATACGAAGTAGAATATTACACCAGTCTTGTGCTTCAGTACCGCCAGAACCTGATTGTAAATCAAGGTACGCATCGTTTGAGTCATGAGGACCTGAAAACATACGACGAAACTCTAAACCTTCTAACTGCTCGTTTAGATCAGTTAATTCGCTTTGCGCTTCGTCAAAGGTATCTTGATCTTCAGCTTCTACGGCAAGCTCAAGTAAGCCTTCAACATCATCAGTACCGGCTACAAGGTTGTCGATTGTTTCAACAACAGCTTCTAATGCTGATTTTTCACGGCCAAGCGCTTGTGCGCGTTCAGGCTCATTCCACACGGCTGAATCTTCAAGCTCGGCGTTAACTTCTTCTAAGCGTTCTTGTTTAAGAGCGTAGTCAAAGGTACCCCCGAAGCAATTCAGTACGTTCGCGAATTTCCTTGATTTGATTAATCACAGGATTCACTTCAAACATGTACATCACTCCAAAATGGCTAGGTAATTGCGCCCCTTTAAATGGGATTTTCGCAATAAATTATCGTCAAATGATAAAAACGCCCGATTTTAACAAAAAACCGCGCGCTTTATTAGCATTTTATGCATGATATTACATATTTTTTAGTGCACTTTTTCAAGCTCTCTAACTATTAATTGCAGCGTAAATTTACCTCTAAACTCATTTATATCGAGCTGGTACGCTACTTTTACAAACTTCGCCTCAGTATCTGGCCATTCTTTTACATCAATACCAAAAGCAATGGCATCAACTAAACGACCAGATTGGTGCTTTAACACGAGCTTTAAATGCTTTTCGCCTACTATTCGCTGCTGTATTACTTCAAAGGTGTGCTCAAACACCGGCTCAGGAAATTGCTGACCCCACGGGCCCGATTGCTTTAATAGCTGGGCAAATTCCATCGTAAAGCAGTCGTTTGGCAGCTCGCCGTCGGTAAACACAATACAGCGCTTACTTTCTTCACTCAGTTGCGCGCTAACTGCGGCATCAAACGCTTTTTTAAAGTCGTTAAAGTGCTGCTCGTTAATACTTAAACCAGCAGCCATTGCGTGGCCACCAAATTTATTAATTAAGTGTGGGTCGGCTGTATTAAGTCCTTCGAGTAAATCGCGCATGTGCAGCCCTTCAATAGAGCGGCACGAGCCTTTAATTTCACCGTTTTCGCCACCAGCAAATATAACTGTTGGGCGGTGGTATTTTTCTTTTAAGCGACCAGCCAAAATCCCAATAACACCTTGATGCCAATCGTCTTGAAACAAACAAATAGCATCAGGGATGTTATCGTCGCTAAATGCGAGTCTATCAAGCACGGCTTGCGCTTCGGCTTGCATGCCTTGTTCTATTTCGCGCCTTGCAAAGTTTAAGCTATCGAGCTCGCCGGCTATACTACGCGCTTGGTTTATATCGGTGCTAAGCAAGCACGCTATACCCAAACTCATGTCGTCCAATCGCCCTGCTGCATTTAAACGCGGCGCAAGTGAAAAGCCAAAGTCGCTTGCGCTTAAGCGGGCAGCATTGCGGTTAGCCACTTCAATAAGCGCGGTAATGCCTGGGCGTGTTTTACCACTGCGAATACGTGCTAAACCTTGGTGTACTAAGGTACGGTTATTTGCATCAAGTGCCACTACATCGGCAACCGTTCCAAGCGCTACAATGTCGAGCAAGTTAGCTAAATTAGGCGGTGGTTGTTGCTCAAAATAACCCAAATCTCGCATTACGCTTCTCAGCGCTATTAATAAGTAAAAAGCAACGCCAACGCCTGCAATAGATTTAGACGGAAAATCACATTCATGTCTATTTGGATTTACTATTGCATCGGCATTTGGCAGCTGCTCACCTTGTAAGTGGTGATCTGTTACCAACACTTTTATGCCAACCGCTTTTAAAATATCAATACCGGCAATACACGATATGCCGTTATCTACGGTGATCACTAAATCAGGTTTTATTTGTACTATTTGCTCAGCAAGCGCGGGGCTTAAGCCATACCCTAAGCTAAACCTGTCAGGAATTAAGTAATCTAAATGCTTAAAGCCAAACATCTCAAGGCCTTGCATTAATGTTGCAGTGCTTGTTGCGCCATCGGCATCAAAGTCGCCAACTATTAATATTTGGCTTTGCGCTTTTAATGCTTCAATTAATAAGTCGCTGGCTTTGTCGATGTCTTTAAACAATTTGAAGTCGTGAAGCGTAGCTACGCTGTTATTTAGCTCTTCGGCATTGAATACATTGCGGTTAGCATAAATTTGTTTAATTACAGGGTGTAAATTACTCGGCAGATGCGAGTCGTCAACGTTTTCACGCGCAATGATTAGTTTTTTCATGCAGGGTTTTAACTTATTGAGTCGTATTAAAAAGACAAAAAAAGGCCATTAAGGCCTTTTTAATAATAACTAAGCGTTTAATTACGACGCTTTGTTAGCTTCTAATGCTGCTTTTAGTGCTGCTGCTGGCTGGTAACCAGGGATCATAGTACCATCTTCTAAAATAATAGCGGGTGTGCCGCTAATACCAAAGCTTTGACCTAATTGGTAATGCTCTGCAACCGGTGCGCTACAGCCTGCAACTACTTTAGTGCTTGTGCCCGATTTAGCTTCTGTTAGTGCTTCTTGCTGATCGCGTGCACACCATACGTTCATTAAATCTGCATAACCTGAACCTTGTAAGCCACCACGTGGAAACGCTAAGTACTTAACGGTAATACCCGCATCAAGTAAATCGTCTAACTCGCGGTGTAATTTACGACAGTAACCACAGCTAATGTCGGTAAATACAGTAATGCTGTGTTTTTCGTTTGGCGCTTTGTACACAATCATCGATTCTTCGTATTCTTTAAGACCTTCAACACGCACGCCATTTAATGCTTGCTCTGTTAGGTTATTACGATTATTTAAATCAATTAACGTACCTTGCATTAAATATTGACCGTCTGGACTTGCGTAAAGCACGCCCTTATTAGTGATTAATTCTTTTAAACCCGTTACTGGACTTGGATTAATTTGCTTTACAGTTACACCAAGCTCGGCAAATTTAGTAATAATAGGATCATTAGCATCTGGTGTTACAGCAACGCCATTTGCAAATGCACTAATACTTGTGCACAACATGGCACCTGCTAACATTAATTTTTTCATAACTTCTCTCTATCCTAAAAATACTTAATATATTGACCGGCTTAATGATATTTACTTTCAAACTTACGCACGCGGGTGATGCTCTGCGTGTACCGACTTTAACCGTTCATTGGCAACATGGGTATAAATTTGCGTCGTTGATAAATCGCTATGGCCCAACATCATTTGTACCACACGTAAATCTGCCCCATGATTTAATAAGTGCGTAGCAAAAGCATGGCGCATAGTATGGGGCGATAATGGAGACTCAACTGCTGCCAAAATAGCATAGTGTTTAATTCTATGCCAAAAGGTTTGTCGCGTCATGCCTACTCCGCGTTTAGATGGGAACACAAAATCGGTGGCATGTTTTATCATTTGCGCACGCCCACCCTTTAAAAACTGCTCAAGCCAATACATGGCTTCTTCACCCAGTGGAACTAAGCGCTCTTTATTACCTTTACCTTTTACAAACACCACTGCTTGGCGCAAATTAATTTGCTCCATGCGCAGTCCAACAAGCTCACTTACACGCAAACCCGTTGCATAAAGTAGCTCTAGCATGGCTTTATCGCGCAGTCCCATCGCTTCTTCGGTATTAGGCGCATTTAATAATGCCTCAACTTCGGCCTCTGAGAGTGTTTTAGGTAACGACTGCCCTGCTTTTGGCTGAGAAATATTTAGCATGGGGGTGTCGCTAATTAGTTTTTCGCGCACAAAGTACTGATAAAAACGTTTTAGCGCACTAATACTACGTGCAGTACTGCGTGGTTTTAAGCCTAAATCGACTCGATGCGCTAAGTAACTTTCAACATCAAGCCCTGTTACCGTCATTAAATTTTCGCCCTTTAAAAATAGGCAAAACTTGTCTAAATCACTGCGATAAGCACTTAATGTGTTTTCGCTTACGCCTTGTTCTAAGTACAGGCTATCTAAAAAGGTTTCTAGGTAGTCGCTATTACTGCTCATACTGCTGTTATTTTCAAAAGAATCGTCAGATAGCGTTGTCACATTGTGCTCTCATGCTTTGCTAAGGTATCAATTAAAAATACCTTACGGTAAACTTGAGCCTATCATATCAGGCAATTACACAGTGATAAATACGATGCAAATTGGTTTATTTTTTGGTTCTACTACGTGCTACACCGAAATGGCAGCAGAAAAGATTCGCGACATTATTGGTGCCGATATAGTTACCCTGCACAATATTAAAGACGAGCCACTAAAAAATGCAGAGCAGTATGACTTTATCATCTTTGGTATTTCAACATGGGATTTTGGTGAAATACAAGAAGACTGGGAGTCAAAGTGGGACGACATAGCCGACGTAAACCTAAATGGTAAAACCATTGCTTTATTTGGCATGGGCGATCAGCAAGGATACGGGCAGTGGTTTCAAGATGCGCTAGGCATGCTACACGACGAAATAAATACGCAAATATTTACTCAACTTGGTTTTTGGCCAAACGACAGTAGTTACGAGTTTGAAGCTTCAAAAGCATTAACGCCTGATGGTAAACAGTTTGTAGGACTCGCGCTCGACGAAGACAGTCAATACGAGCTAAGCGACGACCGCATTGCAACATGGGTTGAACAGGTAATGACTGAATACGGCGAAACGCTTTAATTAATAAGCTAATAAATAAAAAGCCCGCAACTAGTTTAGTTGCGGGCTTTTTAATTAGGGCGTGTTGATCTTTGGTGGGTGAATTTGCAGCAGTATGTTTGGTTTTTTAGGCAAGGCAGAGCCTATGTAGTGTGGTTATTCCCCATAAATAGGCGATAACGCAGCATAAATGCCAAACATGCACTGCCCTCTGGGTTCTTTCTAGGGGCGATCAACTCTTTGTTGCTCGGTTTTTACTTAGCCCACTAGGTTACAAACCTCGCGCCGCGATTTAATCGCCCCTAGATTGAACAAATTTCAATCCACAAAGATCAACACGCCCTAGCAATATGAGTAATTTATTGAAACGTCATCACATTGGTTGTTTGTGGGTAGTACCCATCTGCCATAACAATGTACGGTAGTAAATTACTTAACCATTTTTGCTGCACGCTTTCGCTATAGTTTAAGTAAAGCTTACCTTCGTGAATATAAAATGCTTCTGGGTCTATACCTACAGCGTTACCTTCATCAGCCATTGCATAAGCACACCAACCACCGTATTGCGGTGCATAACGTTTTGGGTTTTCTGCAAATGTCGTTTTGTTTTCTTCACTCGAAAAGTGCCAGTTGGCACCTAAATAACTAAACGTGTATTTGTCGCTGCCTTTAACGGCTTTATTTTGCGTAAAATAAGCAACGCTGTCGTACCCTTTAATAGCCGTGTTATTAAACCAACCCGTATTTACAGCATCATCCTTTGCATTTGCCCCACCGCTTATTAACAGTGCGCTAAGCATTATTAAAGCAACTATGTACTTAATCATCTTTTTTCCTTTATTATTTACTCAAAATTGAATGCCAATTAAATATAGCTGGCTTAGTGAGTAAGAAAGGCAAAGCGCAAAAATGATTTCAGTTAATACTTAATTATTTAACGCCCAGTGATTAAATAAGTAGTAAAACTTACTCTACTTTTAGCCAATATTGGTTTCGGTAAAAAAAGCCAATGTAGCCGCGTACTTCGAGCTTTTTACCTTCATCTTGCGGGGTTAGTTGTAAAGTGTAGGTTTTACCATTTGTTGGGTCGAGTATTTCACCGTCTCCCCAAACGCCATCATCTTGTGCTTTTACACCCGTGATTATAGTCATTCCTAAAATAGACTGATCTTTTAACTCATCATCACATTTGCTGCATATATCGTTTTGTTTTGCCGGGTTAAGAATGGTTTCAACTTTGCCGCTTAATACACCGTTGGTTTGGGTAATACGTACATACGACTTAGCTTGGTTTGTATCCTCGTCAATCGTTTTCCAAAGCCCTACTGGCGTAATAGCAGCAAACACACCTTGGCTTGCAAAAATGGTGGCTGCTAACGTGCTAAGTAATGCTAATTTATTTAACTTTTTCATTGTGTTGCCTTTTAAATTAAGTGGCCAATGGCTAAATCATATCAGGTGATTTATAAACACACTATTAAAGCGCTTTACATAAAAGCAAAAAACCTAAACTAAT
Source organism: Pseudoalteromonas sp. NZS71 (assembly GCF_015864715.1). NCBI lineage: Bacteria > Pseudomonadati > Pseudomonadota > Gammaproteobacteria > Alteromonadales > Pseudoalteromonadaceae > Pseudoalteromonas > Pseudoalteromonas sp. NZS71. Next base: position 9,280 of record NZ_JADYWS010000025.1, read on the forward strand.
AATCATTAGTTTAGGTTGTCATATGAGCTTTTTGCTTACTTTTAAAAACTACGAATTACTACACCTGAATTATTAAACTCAAATTTATTAATTTTTCCGCATTGCGCCATATGATTAGTACTTGTATAAAGTGGATTGTCTTGTGCAATGGCAGTCTCCCATCCTTGGCCATTTTTAATGAATGCTTTTAGTTCAAACCATCCATTAACCGCTTTACTGCAATCCATATCTACATCAAGCATCCAATAGTGTTCGCCCCATATATTTAAAGGTGTCACACCAAAACCATCTGTGTTTACCGTTTTTTCAGCGCCCCAACCTGCTGGCCAAACGTTCGTTGTCCAGTCGGTAGCAGAACCTTCTGCTTCGCTACTTTGCCCATTTTCTATACCATACCAATCAAGGTAGTTATCATTTGCTTTCCAAGGGCTTGTTGTGACATTTTTTAAATTGTTATGACGAATAGGCATTGCACACTCAAAATTACTTGTTTGGCAATTTCGACCAAGGTTTGCGTTTGCATAAGCGTGGTCAATTCCACCACGGATAAACATGTCTTGTCCGCTTTGTGTTTGTGCATTAATAAAAATAACCGTTCGCTGCCAGTCACTTTCAGTGCTTGAGGCAGAACTGGTATTTAACTTGGCATTTTTATGAATTGCCATCGCATCCCAAGCGCCAATATTAAGATTAATAGTACCGTCGGAATTAACCGTTATAACCTCACCACTACAACTTTTAGCATCAGCTGACAGTTCGCCTTTTAGCACATTACAGTATTGCCCTGACGCCATATCGGTTTGCACAGTTGCAGTAAGTGTTGAGTCTTCTTTGTTAATAGCCATATGACCCGAGCTACCTCGGCCAAATGAAATTTGATTATTTGTGTTATCCCACCAATTTGTTACTGCCCAGTTGTCGGCGGTGTTATTTCTAAAATCGACCCCGCCTGCAATATATGACCAGCGATGCTCACACTTCCAATTACTCGCAAAACACTCTAAGTTACCATTATTATGTACCGGTACATTTGGCCCACCAGCATCTGTATCACCATGAAAATCATAACTCGACATTACTTTTGGATAACCGTACGGATAAGCCAACATAAATACATTGGCTAAGTCATATAAGCGGCCATCTTCAAAGGTAATAACATTGCCAGCGCCGCCGTGCCCGCGCTGATTGTCGTGATTGTCTACAAAAACCACCGCAGAAGAGCTTGGCATAAAGCCCCACCCTTCGCCAAAATTACTCAGCCATGCAAGCGAGCCGTTTCTAAAAGTGTTACCAAGCTCAGTGCTATATTTAAATTCAGTTACTAAACCTGTGCTTAAATATTCAGAGGCACCAACAGCCTCCCCACCTTGATCGATCACTTCTTGAAAAACCACTGGCGAGCCATTTACTTTGGCCATTAAACTTTGGATATCGCTTGCTGCAACATGTTTAGAAGCATCAAACCGAAAGCCTTTTACGCCAATAGCTTGTAAGTCGTTAATATATGCTGCAATGGTATTTTGCACATAGTTTGAAGCGGTATCTAAATCGGCAAGTCCAACTAGTTCACAGTTTTGTACTCGGTAGCGATCGTTGCCATAATCAGAGTTATTAATGGTACAACTTTCATGAAAATCTTGTGGGCTATAAATAGGAAAGCTTTTATTACCAAAGCTATTTCCCGCCGTGCCTGTGCCACTTCCTGCTGCCATATGGTTAATAAGCGTATCAACGTAAATATCAACCCCAGCTGCACTACAGCGATTTACCATATCGATAAACTGTGCACGGTTTCCGCCACGACTTTGCAGTTCATAACTTACTGGCTGATAACGTGTCCACCATTGGCTTCCTGTAATGTGCTCATTAGGTGGCGAGACCTGTACTGCAGCGTAGCCTTTTGGTCCTAGGTATTGCTCACATTCTTGCGCTACATCTTGCCAATTCCATTCAAACAAATGTACAAATGTGGTGGGCGTAGCAGTCGCAATGCTAGGTAAGAGCAACCCTAGGCTTAAACCTGCGGTGGTGATTATTTTATTGAGTTTCATAGTGTGTGATCCAATTGTTGAGCGAGCAAAACAACTACTCGATTTTATTTACAAGTGGTTAACACTAGATTGGTAATTGATTAAATAAAAATTGAATACGTATGCATAATAGGTAAATTATCCTTTATTACTAGATAACCTACATAACTAGGCAATTTACATTTTCAAATAAAATGCTTTGCACAGGGCTATATAATCAGCAGTGTAGGTATTATCTAAGTTTCTAATACACAGGGTTGATGATTCTATATCGCTTTTTACGTAGCTAAATGTCATTAAACTGCGGCTAATATCTTTGTTGGGCGTGGATTTTACTTGGCAATGAGTATTTAAATAAAGCCCATTTTGAGTAGCAAGCTCAATAAATAATGCGCCTTCAACGCTTGGGAGTATTAAGCTAAAGCGAGAACCACTATGGCTTAAATGTTTAAACGCATTAATTAACTCTTCAAAACTTAGGCCGTCGGTATGGCGTGCGGTATTACGCGCAACATTATCGCCTTTTAAACTGTGATTAAAATACGGTGGATTAGAGATAACCACGTCAAATTTAACTTCACTACTAAAGCTTTGAATAGTTTGGTGCGTAATACTTATAGTTGGCCACGGGCTATTAGCTACATTTTGTAATGCTTGGGTATAGGCGCTTTCGTCAATTTCTACCGCAGTTATATCAAGCTCATTACTGCGCTGCTTACACATTAGTGCTAGTAAGCCGGTGCCGGTGCCTATATCAAGTAACGACTTTGCACCGCTTAAATTAGCCCATGCGCCAAGCAAAATGCCATCGGTAGAAACTTTCATTGCACAGTGGTCGTGTTCAACTTTAAATTGTTTAAATACAAAACCAGACATTTTTTCACCTTTTCATTCACCAAGCGCAGCATAGCGCGTATAATCAGGGTAATTGTCCCTTATTTTAGACACTCTATGCAATTTTCTGAATTTGATCTTGATAACAAGCTACTCGATGCCATTAATAAAATGGGCTACGAGACGCCAACCAGCATTCAACAACAAGCTATTCCTGAAGCACTACAGGGGCGCGATATTTTAGCATCTGCGCCTACTGGTACAGGTAAAACAGCGGCATTTTTAATTCCGGCTATTCAGTACTTACTGGATTTCCCACGTCGTGACCCTGGTTTTGCGCGCGTACTCGTTATGACCCCGACTCGTGAGTTGGCTTATCAAATTCATGAACAATGTGAACTGCTAGCTAAACGCACACACCTAAAAATTGGTGTAGTAACAGGCGGTATTAACTACGGCACGCATAAAGAAATTTTTGAAAAAAATAACGATATTTTAATCGCCACACCAGGTCGATTAATGGAATACCTAGAAACCGAAAACTTTCATGCTGAACACGTAGAAATGCTTATTATTGATGAAGCAGATCGCATGTTAGATATGGGTTTCAAAAAAGAAATGAGCCGTATTTGTGACGAAGCTAAAAATCGTCGCCAATGTTTTTTATTCTCAGCAACACTTGAAGGTGACAGCGTAGAAAGGTTTGCTGAAAAAACATTAAACGACCCAGCTCTATTAGAAGCCGAATCGTCACGTAAAGAAAAAGCTAAAATTCACCAATGGGTACATTTAGCCGACGATTATCATCACAAACTTGAATTATTAGTTAATACGCTAAAAAACCCTGACGTAACTAAAGCGATTGTGTTTGTTAAAACTCGCGAACGCTTAGAAACATTGATTGGCGAACTTACAACTAATGATGTAAAAGCGGCGTGGTTACGCGGCGAAATGCCACAAGACAAACGTATGAAAGCCATGGAAAACTTCCACAGTGGCAAAACAAGCATATTAGTTGCTACCGACGTAGCTGCACGTGGTATTGATGTATCTGACATCAGCCACGTTATTAACTTTGATATGCCGCGTACTGCCGACGTATATGTACACCGTATTGGTCGTACTGGCCGTGCTGGTAAAAAAGGGATAGCAATATCGCTAGTTGAAGCACACGATATTGGTATTTTATATAAAGTAGAGCGCTACGTTGAACAAAAATTAAAACGCCGTGTAATTAGAGGTGTTGAGCCACAGCATAAAGAAGCTAAGCCACCAGCTAAAAAGCGTAAAGATCCAGTAAAAATGAAAGCCAAGAAAAAGGCTAAGGTTAAAAAGAAAAAGTAACCTAAAACATTTTTATACTAAGCCGACTTTTGTCGGCTTTTTAATGCAAGCCTTGCAGGCTCTGCTGTATGTACCTGTTACATATGTAACCCAAGCATGTAACTCATACTCATTTAAATGTAATTTTTGCCCACCTGAATTCCCACTTAATAAAATTCCCTTATATTTCATAGCGTTAATATTGGCACCGAAATTGTAACTACAAAGATAACCTAGCCGATGGAATTTCCATATTGTGGCTGCACTATTCACCGTAATGTAAGGATTAAGTTATGAACCGCTTCAAGTTAACTATCGCTTTAGTATCATTTTGTTGTTTATTTTTATTAGCTTGCGCTACAAAAGTAAGTGCAGCAACCAACATGGCCGTAGTAAGCAGTGTAGCCACTCAACCTAACTTACAACAAGCTATCACCAACACCCTACGAACTAATCCTAACCTAGCGTTAAGTGATATTCGTGTGCAGGTAAAAAATGGGGTAGTAGATTTATACGGTGAAGCACAAACTGGTTTTCAGCGCGCACTGGCTCAAAAGTTTTTAGAAAATATGGATGGGGTTAAAATCATTCGTAATAAAATTAGTGTTATTTAATACGCACCACATAAACTTATTTGTATAACTAATTCATAAGCGCGGCTTGTTACTCCAACACAAGCTGCGCTTTTTTATGTTTATTTTTTGTAGTTATTTCAATTTATCTAGTTGTTGAATAACATCACTTAATTTAAAACTACTTTTTTGTGAATTAAAACTTTCAACAAAAACTTCTTTAAAACTGCTTACCGTAGAATCTTCATTTAGCTCAAAAGGAAAACCCTTAAGTTCCTTTGTTTTTGGGTTAAACTTATAAACAAAATTGTCACCACTTAAACCCGCTGAAAAAACGTAATGATGATTATCAACCCATCCTGCCGCGCCATGAAATAGAGCAATATTTATTTTATCGTTTTTAGTATGTACGCCGACTTTAACTACATTATTTTTATTGAATGCGGCTTTTGTTATTTCTTTACTGGGGATAAACCAAAACCCTTTTGTATTACCCACAAACACAGCTAAATATTCATTATCAGGTGACCAAGTGATAACGTTACTTTCATAACTTTTTCTAGGGCATAAAACATCATCTGAGCTGCAAAACTCTCGTAACTTCTCTTTTTCAATATATGCCGCTTTATTTGGTAAGATTAATGTAGAGGTAAGGTTTTTGTTTTTATCGAGAAAAAGTATTTCAGCGATATTGTTATCTATATTTAATTTATAACTCACATCATATTTAGCATTATATTCGTTACCTACTGAAATAAAGCTAATAACTAGGCTTGAAAATAAAATTATTTTTGTAAACCATTTAATCTTTAACTTCATTTGTTTGTAACCCTAATATCTAAAAAAATACACCTTGTATAACCAATAATTGCATAATAAATAGATAAAAGGGAAACTTACCTTATAAAAAATACGTTACAAAATCTGCTGGAGAAAATAATTAATGAATAAAGAAAAGTGACTTGAACTAATTAAAAAGCGCATTTTTACTCTGTAAAAATGCGCTGTTGGTAAGTAACTATTTCCCAATCCTTTTACCTAATGAGCTTTAACTAAATCACTCACTTTGGCTAGAGTCAGCACCGTCGCTACTGTCTTTATTTGATGACTGCTGGCTTATTTTATCGCTAATCATGGCATCGAGTTTTTCGCCCCCTTTAATACCAAAATCTAAAGTGCGAATTGGGAATGGAATGCTAATGTCCGCCTCGTCTAGTGCTTGCTTAACGGCAACTATACCTTTATGGCGTACCGTCATAAAGTCAGGCTCGCCTGGGTATTTAATCCAAAACCACACCAGTAAGTTGATGCTGCTGTCACCAAAGCCTTCAGCGTATACGGCGGTTTCGTCTTTGCGTATTACAAAGTCAAATTCGTTAATTTTTTCGACTATAACGTCTTTTGCTTTTTCTATGTCATCGCCGTACGAAATACCTACGGGTACTTCTATACGTCTTATACCTAGCGTGGTGTAATTTTTTAGTACATTTCTAAATAATACTTTGTTTGGTACAAGTATTAGTTGCCCGTAAAAGCTCTCTATTAGCGTGTTACGCAAGTTTATTGAATGTATTGAACCAAACACGTCATCGGACTCAACAACATCACCTGTTTTAAATGGCTTACGTACGCCCATTGCTATACCAGCAATTAGGTTTTCGGTCATGTCTTGAAACGCAAAACCAATGGCTAAACCCACAATACCTGCACCAGCAAGTAGCGAAGTAACGGTGCCTTTTAAGCCAACAAAATCGAGCGCTATAAATAAACCTATACACAACACAATAACTTTAAAAATTGACGCCATTAAGTCGGCAATTTGTTTTGAGTCGAGTGAACGGCGTAATACGTTTTTCATCAGCTTGCCAGCAAAGCGTGCCAATATTGAAAAAACAATTGCGATCAGTATCGCAACTATAAAATTAGGGATATGACTTATTACAACATCAAACCACCCTCCGAGCTTTTCTTCTATTAGTTTTTCGGCTTCGTCAATTGACGGAATGCTGATCATTTTATTTGCACCTATTTAATTAGTGTTCTCATTAATATTAGATGAGATTGCAAATATAACGCCAACATCAAAAAAGCCATGCAATGCATGGCTTTTAAATTTTTTATTTAAGCTTATAAACCTAATTTTGTTCGTCGCGCATAAATACCGGCTCAAGCTCTTTAACTGTTGCCTCTGGGCTAAAGTAATAACCTGCTACCGTAAACTCTTTAAGTTGGCTTAACTGCGTTACTTTATTTTCGATAATGTAGCGCGCCATCATGCCGCGTGCTTTTTTAGCGTAAAAGCTAATTACTTTGTATTGACCGTTTTTACAGTCTTTAAAGTGTGGGGTAATAATTTGCGCATTTAATGCTTTCTTATCTACCGCTTTAAAGTATTCGTTTGAAGCAAGGTTAACTAAATATTGTGCGTCTTGCGCTTTTAATACGTCGTTTAGTTTATTCGCTATTACGCTGCCCCAAAACTCGTATAAGTTTTTGCCACGCGAATTTTCAAGCTTGGTGCCCATTTCAAGACGGTAAGCTTGCATTAAATCAAGTGGTTTTAATAAGCCGTATAAACCCGAAAGGATACGTAAATGGTTTTGTGCGTAATCAAGCTCGCTAGCTTTAAGCGTACTTGCATCTAAACCGCCATATACATCACCATTAAAGGCAAGTGCGGCTTGTTTAGCATTACTTTGTGTAAACGGCTGCGCCCACTCACTAAAGCGTGCTGCGTTAAGCCCAGATAGCTTGTCGCTAATTTTCATTAAACTGCCAATTTGCGCTGGTGTTAGTTCACGGCATACTTTCATGAGCTCTTCGCTGTGCTCTAGTAATTCAGGCTGAGTGAACTTGTCTGTTGCGGGTGGCGTTTCGTAATCAAGATTTTTTGCAGGTGAAATAACAGTGATCATAGTTAGCTATTGACTTGTAATTTATTTAGTGTCAATTTCAACATTAAATGAAACGAAAAGCACGTTTTGTTTAAATAAATCCTCTCTTAATAACCCATGCATTGCCGTTTTTTTATTGATCAGGACATAAGACCTATCAAGCATTGTCACACTGTTGCAGTATGGATTAGATATATTAAGAGTGATTAGATTTTTCTTTTAACTTGCTTGGAATGAGGAAAGCAAATGACTTCAGCTCTACAAAGGCTAAAACAACATTCATCTATTGTGGCCGACACTGGTGATATTGAAGCTATTAAAAAGCATCAACCAGAAGATGCAACTACAAACCCGTCGCTTTTATTAAAAGCGAGCGAGATTGAAGCATATAAGCCTTACTTAGATAAAGCTTGGAGCTACGCAAAAGAAACCGAGCAAGAGCCTGCTAAACAACTTGAACTAGCATGTGATTACTTTGCCGTATTACTAGGTAAAGAAATTAGCGCTATTGTACCTGGTTATATTTCTACTGAAGTAGATGCACGCCTTTCGTTTAATACGCAAGCTACGATTGATAAAGCACATACCCTACTTAGCCTTTACGAAAAAGAAGGTGTAAGCAAAGACAAAATTTTAATTAAAGTAGCGTCTACATGGGAAGGTATTAAAGCCGCTGAGCAGCTAGAAAAAGAAGGGACTAAATGTAACCTTACTTTATTATTTAGCGATGCCCAAGCTCGCGCATGTGCCGATGCAAACGTATTTCTAATTTCGCCATTTGTTGGCCGTATTTTAGATTGGCATGTTGCTAACGGTATGGAAAAACCAACCGATCCGCTACAAGATCCAGGTGTTCAGTCTGTACGCAGCATTTTTGAATTTTACAAACGCCATGACTACAAAACAGTTGTGATGGGTGCAAGTTTCCGTAATACAGGCGAAATTATTGCACTTACCGGTTGTGACAAGCTAACTATTAGCCCTAATCTTTTAGAAGATTTAGGTAACCTTGAAGGCGCACAAGAATACTTGCTTGAAAGCGATGTTCCACAAGAGCCAAAACCAGAGCCATTAACAGAAGCACAGTTCCGTTGGTTACATAACCAAGATGCTATGGCTACTGAAAAACTAGCTGAAGGTATTCGCTCTTTTGCTGATGCACAAGAACAACTAGAGGCGCGCTTTAAAGCAATGTAATTTGCTATAATCGTGTTTTAAAAACGTCGCAATAGCGGCGTTTTTTTATGCCTAAAATACGCTATCCCTCTATATAATCTTCATATCGACTTCATATAATCTTCGTATAAACCTTCATCAATTAATCACACTTATGTAACATAACTGTCACTTTTTTATTCTATTTTAACTAGGCCTGTGGTATAGGTATTCTTGAGGTCAATAAAATCAATAGGAGAAGTTCATGGATAGCCTAAACGATATATTAGAGATATTAGAAGGACCAGATACAACAAGGAAAACCTCTCAGAAAAATAAAAAAAGAAAATGGCGGGAAATAGAAGCAATTAAAGACAAGCACCGCTTACGTAAAGAATTACAAGAATATGATTTTTTTGCAGACAGTATTGCGATTGAAGAGCTCGATTTTTAATTCAATACGCCCCAACTAAACAAAAAGGCTTCCGATATATGGAAGCCTTTTTTAATGCGCTGAAAATAGCTGCATGAGATAAATTTATTATTCAGAGCCCAGGTTATTTACACCTGCCAGTTAATCGGTTTTTCATCTTGGGCTTGTAATAGCTCATTCGTTTTTGAAAAATGCTGACAGCCAAAAAAGCCTCTATGCGCCGAAAGCGGCGATGGGTGCGGCCCTTTTAAAACATGATGGCGAGCGCTATCTATGCCTTTACCTTTTTTTTGTGCGTGTGCACCCCATAAAATAAATACCACACCTTCGCAGTGTTTATTAATATGCGCTATTACATTATCGGTAAATTGCTCCCATCCTAAATGCTTATGGGAATGCGCTTGCCCTTGCTCAACGGTCAATACTGTATTGAGTAAAAACACGCCCTGATCTGCCCAGCTTTGCAGGAACCCGTGCTCAGGAACAGTAAAACCGCTGATATCGGTAGCTAACTCTTTGTACATATTTTTAAGCGACGGCGGCAGCTTTTTTACATCAGGCAATACCGAAAAACACAAGCCATGCGCTTGCCCTTCTCCGTGGTATGGGTCTTGTCCTAAAATTACAACGCGGATGTCATTTAGTGCTGTGGCATCAAAAGCACTAAATACTTGAGGTTCAGGCGGATAAACAGCAACACCTTCATTGCGGCGATTAGCCACATACTCTAACGTTTGCTGCATGTAAAGTTGCTGTAATTCACTTTCTAAAAATGTAGCCCAATCGCTCATTGTGTACTCTTAATCTGTTTACGTGATGCGTCTATTTTATCACACATATCCGCGAGTCCATCTAGCATGCGCGGAGTAAAACGATGTAATAAATCGGCATTTACGCTAATAAATTGATCGTTTTTAACTGCAGGCACTTCTGGCCACTTTTGCCAATTAACAACCGGCTGTGGCGTTTTTGATTTTTCATCAGGGATAATAATAACTTGTGGCTTAGTAACAATGACATTTTCGATACTAATTTGCGGGTAATCTGTAACGCTCTGTGCAAATACATTACTTACATGGCATGTTTCAATCAGTTGGCTTATCCATGTATTTTTACTTACTGTCATCATGGGCTCAGCCCATAACTGATAAAACCCGGTAATATTTTTTTTATCTTGCTGGCTTTTAACAATACCATTTAGCTTATGTTTAAATGCGCTTGCCGCTTGCTGGCTTTGCTTAATGTTCCCTGTAAATTCACCAAAAGTAAGTAACTCGTCGGCTACACCAGCGATTGTGGTGGGGTTACTCAAATATACTTTTATGCCAAGGTGCTCTATTTGGGCTAAATCTTCGCTTTGATTTCCGCTTTTCCATGCAATAACTAAGTCGGGTTTAAGCGCCAATACTTTTTCAAGCGAGATACCGTAATAACCGCCTATGCGCTCAATACTTTGGGCCTCAGCAGGGTAGTCGGCGTAATCAACCGTGCCCACAATATTATCGCCCGCCCCTATGGCAAATAGGTTTTCGACTATATGTGGTGCAAGCGCGATTATTCGCAGTTTTTTAGAATCATTAACTTGCTCTGCAAGTGCATCACCCGATACACTAAAAAGCAGCCCCCCAATAAAAAACGCTTTAAGCATTAGTAATCAAACCCTTCAAGCGCTTTTATACCTGAGTCGAATGCATGTTTTACATTACGCACTTCGCTTACAGTGTCGGCAAGGTCGGTTAAAGTACGATGCGCTGCACGCCCTGTAATAATAACTGACTGCATTGGTGGGCGGTTATTAAGCGCCGTTACTACTTCATCTAAATCAACGTAGCCGTAGGTCACCATATACGTAAGCTCATCGAGTAATACTAAATCAATACTGCTATCAGCAAGCATGCGTTTTGACTCTTGCCATGTTGCTTGGGCGGCCGCTGTATCGGCTTCTTTATTTTGTGTATCCCAGGTAAAACCGGTGTTCATTACAACAAACTCAACGCCTGCACCTTGTAATAAATTACGCTCGCCACATTCCCAAGTGCCTTTAATATATTGGCAAACGGCTGCTTTTTTACCATGCCCTACGCAGCGTGCTACAACGCCAAAACCCGAGGTTGATTTACCTTTACCATTACCCGTAATCACCTGAAAAATACCTTTTACATCTTGTGCTGCAGCAACGCGCGCATCCACTTGTTCTTTTACTTTTTGTTGGCGCTGCTTGTGCTTATCGTTGTTTTGTTCAGTCATTATTGTGCCCTTCATAAATCGAGATAATTTGCTGTATATTTAAATGCGTTTCGCACATGGTTGCTAATCGTTCTAACTGCTGCTCGCGATGAGTGGCAATACTAATTGGATTAATTGAGGCGCTTGGTTTTACCCATTTTAAAATTTGCGATGTAGCATCGGCTTCATCAAATAAACCATGTAAATAGGTGCCCGCAATGGCGTTATCATCGCTAATAAAGCCATCAAACGTAAAACCATTTGGGTGGTTTTCATCAAAGGTTAAAAATGGCTTATTAAGCGCTGCACCTTGGCTAATTCCTGCATGTATTTCGTAACCACTACAGGGTGTTTGTTGGTTATTTAAAAGCAGTGTAGCGGTTATTTTAGTTAATACTTTTTGCGCTGTTAGCGTGGTTTCAAAGTCGCACAGGGCAAGTCCATTTACTTGCTTTAATGACGATTCAATACCATCGGGATCGTTGAGCGTATTGCCCAGCATTTGCATGCCGCCACAAATGCCAAGTACTTTGCCACCATAGCGTAAGTGGCGCTTAATTTGAGTGTCCCAGCCTTCATTTTTCAAAAAATTTAAATCGCCCAGCACATTTTTACTGCCTGGGAGAATTATCAGATCAACGTCTGGGATCGTTTGGGTATGGCGCACATAATTTATATTAATGTTTGGGTGCAAACGCAGTGCATCAAAATCGGTGTGGTTACTAATGTGGGGAACAAGTAGCACTGCAATATTAATTGTAGCGTTGGTTACATTATTATCAATTGCGACGGCGTCTTCAGCATCAAGCGCAAGATCGTGCAAATAAGGTAATACGCCAAGCACGGGTTTGTTTGTGTATTCTTCAAGCCAATCTAGCCCGCCTTGCAGCAAACCTATATCGCCTCTAAAGCGGTTTATAACAAAGCCTTTTACGCGCGCCTGTTCTGACTCGCTTAACAACGCAAGCGTACCTACCAAATGTGCAAACACACCACCTTTATCAATATCGGCAATAATAATGACAGGGCAATCTACCTCTTCGGCGTAACCCATATTGGCAATATCGTTTTCACGCAGGTTTATTTCAGCAGGACTCCCCTCTCCTTCAACAAGGAGTAAATCAAAACGTTTAGCTAAGCGGTTATGTGAGGTAATTACTGCATCCATCGCCACTTTTTTATAGTCGTGATATTTGCCCGCTTCCATATTGCTAATGGCTTTTCCGTGAATAATCACTTGTGCGCCCGTGTCGCTATTAGGTTTAAGTAAAATAGGATTAAAGTCTATTTCGGGCTCTACTTTAGCCGCTATTGCTTGCAAAGCTTGCGCACGACCAATTTCGCCGCCATCTTTTGTTACTGCGCTATTAAGTGCTATATTTTGTGGTTTAAAAGGCGCAACCTTTACCCCTCGCTTAGCAAACACTCTACAAAGGGCTGCAACTAGGGTACTTTTACCAGCATCTGATGTAGTGCCTTGCACCATTAAGGTTTTCATGGAATTACACCCTTCGCTTTCTAAAAAACAATAAACTCAAAAAGAACACGCTACCAATAGCAGCGGTTATAACACCTACGGGCAATTCTTGGTTTTTTAGCAATGAGCGCGAAAGTACATCAACCCACACCATAAATGTACCGCCCACTAAGCTGGTTACCAGTAAGCCAGCGATGGTGCCTTGGGATATAAAAAAGCGCACAATGTGCGGTACCATTAATCCTACAAACCCAATACCACCACACATAGCCACCAGCACAGCGGTAATTAATGAGCTCAAAACCAGCATAAGTACTCTAAAGCGCTGGACCCTAACACCTAATGTAATTGCGCTTTCATCGCCAAGTAACATCGCATTGAGTTGCCTTCTAAAGCTCAGCATTACAAACGTACACAATGTGATTACCAATAAAGGTAACCAAAGCGTAGCCCACTGCGCACGAGCAAAGCTGCCCAGTGTCCAAAATAAAATAGCGGCTACCGCCTGAGGGTCGCTCCAATAAAGCAACAAGCTGGTAAATGCACTAAATAAAAATGACAGAGCAACACCAGCTAATAACATTGATTCTACCTGTGCACTTTGCTGCCTACCTGCAATAAGTATTAATAAACTCATGGCGAGTAAGCTGCCCAGCAGTGCTGCTGCAGATAGCATAAAGCCTGCGCTAATACCTGCTAGCGCCATAAGTAACACCACGCCAAATGAGGCACCCGACGATATACCAAATAAGTAAGGATCGGCTAAAGGGTTACGTGTTACCGTTTGTAAAATAAGCCCCGCAATTGCTAAACCTGAGCCTGCTAAAAAGGCGAGTAATGTGCGTGGCATTCTTAGTTCAAAAATAATACGCGTATTAAAAGACGCATCATTTGAGAGTAAAAAACTATTAAGTACGTCTTGAAGTGAGGTCTCTGCTGCGCCAAAACTAAGTGCTGCAAATAAGCTAAATAAAGCCGCTGCAGCACTTATGAATAGCGCAAGTGATTGGCGAGTATTAACTGCGCGCATATTATTCGTAACCATAAAAGTAAGTGATATGAGGGATGCTATTTCCCGACTTCGATATTTGCGGGTGGCTATTTACTTGAGCGCAGACACCAAAAACGTCGCCTAGCATGTTTTCGGTTAATACCTCACTTGGCGCGCCTGTATGCGTAATTTCACCGTTTTTAATAACCACTAGTTCATCGCACATTGCAGAGGCTAAGTTTAAATCATGAAACGATGCAAACACCGTTACACCCAACGATTTAGCAAGCTCCATTACCTGTATTTGGTATTTAACATCTAAATGGCTAGTTGGCTCGTCCATTATTAACAGTTGAGGTTGCTGGACTATGGCGCGGGCTATCAAGGCACGTTGTTTTTCACCGCCTGAGAGCGATTCAAAGCTTTGATCACTATTCTCTGCTAATCCTACGGTATTAATAGCTTGAATAATTTTTTGTTTATCAATGTTAGTTATTGAGCTAAATAGCGATTTATGAGGCGTTAGCCCAAGCGCAATAACATCAAATACGCTTAAGTTAAATTGCGACGGGGTTTCTTGTAAAACAACCGCTACTTTTTTTGCGTACTCATCGCTTTTTAGCTGCCAAATGTCGGTGTTGTTAAACTCTACAACGCCATCACTTGGTTTATTAAAACGATATAGACAACGCAATAAGCTCGATTTACCTGCGCCATTAGGCCCAATTAAACCAACAAATTTACCTGTGGTTATTTTAAGGTTTATTTTTTTGAGAATCGTTTTATTGCCAATATCCCACGATACGTTTTTAACGTTTAGTAATGGTTTATTTAATGGCGTTTGAGTGTGCAATAGTCAGTCCTAGGCTAGGGTCTGTTGATCTTTCAAGGTTAAATTTGCAACAGTCTGTTTGGTATTTAGGCAAGGCAGAGCCTATGTAGTGTGGTTATTCCCCATAAATGGGCGATAACGTAGCATTAATGCCAAACAGGCGCTGCCCAAAGGGTTCTTCCTAGGGGCTATTTACTCTTTGTTGCTCAGTTTTTACTTAGCCCACTAGGTTACAAACCTCGCGCCGCGATTAAATAGCCCCTAGTTTGAACAAATTTTAATCCGCAAAGTTCAACAGACCCTAGGTTAAACTCACTAAAAATGCGATAAAAATACTAATGCACTACAAGAAAAAATGAGTAAACCCGCTCGTTAAAAGAATTCATACCAATTGCATTAAATTAGTGATTTATTATAGCGACAAATAAATAGCTTAATAACAAGGCGGAAATTACGACATATAGTTGTTCTATATGAATAATTTTTAACGAAGTTAGTAAGTTATTTAATTCGCTAGAAAGATCATGTTTTTAATAAAATTGGTATTATATCATTTGTATCTGACTTAAAGCTTTGCGCTAATTACAGTTGCGGGAACAGTCGAGGACTCGCACCTCATTCCAAATGAAGCTCTATTATGGGCGGCTAAGTAAATAATTTAAAGCAAAAAAAACCGCACTCAAAAGAGCGCAGTTAAAAAGGGAGTGTTTAAACTAATTTAGCGAATAGTTAAAACTTGTATTCCATACCTAAGCCTACGTAGTCTTGGTCAACGTTGTTGTCCATATCGAAGCTTGAGTAAAAGCCAAATACTTTAATGTTTTTATTTAATTTATGATCAAGACCAACTGATATTGCTGACTTATCGTCGCTGTCGTCAAAGTCCATATCTTGGTATTGCACTTTAAATGTGTTGTTACCCATGCTGTAAGCAGCATTTAGCAAGTAACCATCCGCTTCTGCGCTGCCATCTACTGCTTCTTGTGTTTGGTACATTGCGCCCAATTTAAAGTTTTCAACTTTACCTTGGATTGATGCACGCACTACGTCGTAGCCATTTACTTCGCTATCGGCTGCAATAGATGCGTATACCGCGCTCTTTTTAAGTGCCACGTCGCCGTAAGTAACCGCCATTGAGTAACCGTTATCAGCGTCTACATCATCTTCAGCTACAAAAGTAGCTAGTACTTTAAAACCTTCGTATGAGTTTGATGAATAACTAACTGTATTTCCTAAGCGGTTTTCACCTTTAAATACATTTTTAATGTCGCCTTCAAGGTCGTTAAATAAATCTAACTTACCTTGAGATTGCTTAAGCGCAGTATCGTTACGACCAATTACAACCTGACCAAACGCACCTTTTAAACCAACATATTGGTTACGCGCAGAAATATTGTCGTCGTTATCGCCTTTTGAATCAGCATCAGACACATCAACTTGAAACTCAAACTTATATACCGCTTCTAAACTATCATTTATTTTTTCAGAACCTTTAACACCAAGACGAGATGCATTACTTTTTATCTCAGTAAAAGACCCTTCGCCATCATCAGATGATTGCACTGTTACATTCGCTTTACCGTAAATGTCTACGTCGGCAAGTGCATTAAAAGATAAACCACTTAATAGTGCTAAGCATAAGCTCGATTTTACAAATTTCATGTTATTTCCTTGGATAATCACAAAAGACTAATTTTCAAAACTGCTGCATTTTGTCATTCCTAAATGACAGTAATATTACAACGGAAATATTAATGTCTTTTTTTATTAATAAAAATGCATTAAATGTGAAATCAAAATAACATGAAAGTCTAGTAAATGGTCGTACTTACTTATCTTGCTTTAATGACAAGCTTGGCGTCATTTGCGAAAGTAAATTAACTAAGGTTTCTATTAGCTCTTTTTGCTCGTTGTCTCTGTGATACGCAATAAATACGTCCCTTGAGGTGTTTTCTACCCCTTTAACATGAAACAACTCACCTTTTTCTAAATGCCCTTCAACCAATACTTGAGGTATAAATGCACTACCACCACATTGCAGTATTAAATCAAGTGCAATACGTCCCGTGCTGGTTCTAAAGTAAGGGGGTGTTTTTCCTGTAAACTGACGCGCATGCCAAAGAGAAAAAGTAGTTCCCCAATCAACATACACATATTGATTATCAAAAAAGTTTTCGTTCGTTGCAGTGTCGTATCCGCTTACGGGAATGATTGGCAACTCACAAATTCGCTCTACTACTAATTCATCTACTTTTGGTGGATCAAATAATATTGCCAAATCGAGAGTACGCTCTAATAAAAGTCGAGTGCTCTCTTGTTGTGCTTTAACTTCTGCAACCAACGACACGCCCGGCATCGCCGATACAATATTTGTTATACCAAACTGTAAAAAAGCATCCCAAATATTAGGCGTTCCTGCTAAGCTAATTTGCTTATGCATATTATCGGCAAGTGCAACATCTACTTTGGCCCGCTGCATGCCCGTAATAATCATTTGTGCATGGGGTAATAAACGCTCGCCAGGTGCTGTAAGTTGAATGTTATTACGCTGGCGAATAAACAAATTAACACCAAGTCCTTGCTCTAATTGGCGAATTCTAAAGCTCACTGCAGACTGCGTAATATAAAGGTTTTCGGCCGCTTTACCAAAGTGACGCGTACGCACTACCTCAACGAATGTTTTTAATAAATCGATATCCAATTTTTTATCCTCACGATAAAAATAATTTGTTTAATAAATTGCCAAACTTGCATCATACTCCAGCTAATTACTAAGGTATGAGGATAAAGCTATGAGCAATAACATTTCATTACTACGCCAAGCATTTGTTAGCCAACGTCAATTTTATGATGATCAAAACTTTCCACGAGGCTTTAGCCGCAGCGGAAACTTCACCTTATTAGAAGCCAGCATACTTGAACAACACGGAGTTGTTTTAAAAGGCTTATACAGTAAAACAATTGAGCCGCAAAACGAACACCAAGAACAGTTTGTAGCAGTCGTAACTGGCTCACAAGAACCTACCAACCCAATCGAACGAGCTTGGGTAAAATACTTAAAACTAACGACTTGTAAAACTAAGTTTCATACTTTATTTGGCCGCTCAAAAATGTCAGGGCCGGCACCGATTAGCCAAGAGTATTATTCAGAAGCGGATAATCTGTAAGTACTTAAGTTATTTGCTTTTTTGCGTTTTAACAGTTACAACTTGTATAAGCAAATATTTTTGCAAAATATAAACAGGGTTGTTCCGTGACGCGAAAAATACTAATAGTTGAAGATACACCTGCAATGGCGCGAGTGCAAAAGCACATCGCGCTTAAGGCTGGTTATGAAGTTGATATAGCTGAGTCATTAGCGCAAACAAAAGAGCTTATAAGTAAAAATAGCTATTTTTGCGCTGTAGTTGACTTCATATTACCTGATGCCCCATCTGGTGAAGCTGTACCTTGTACTATTAATGCAGACATTCCAACTATTGTAATGACGGGCAATATTGATAAAAAAACTCGCGACACTGTAGAAAAATACCCAATCATCGATTACATCATTAAAGAAAACAAACAAGCATACCAATACCTCGAAAAACAATTGCATCGCTTACCCCGCAACGAAAATGTAAAAGTACTGGTTGTTGATGACTCTAAATCGACTCGCCGATACATTTGCAGCCTATTAGTTCGTCACAAATATCAAATTATTGAAGCACAAGACGGAAAAGAAGCATTAAAAATGCTCGAAAATTCACCCGACATTTCAGTCATCATTACTGATAACGAAATGCCAAACATGAATGGTGATGAGTTATGTAGCGAAATTCGCCGCTTATATAGCAACGACGAAAAAGCCATTATTGGTATTTCGGGCTCTGACTATGTAGGGCTTTCTAGTTTATTTTTAAAAAATGGCGCAAACGATTATTTACATAAACCTTTTAATAGTGAAGAGTTTTACTGCAGGCTTAGCCAAAACGTCGATATGTTAGAACTTATAGCCACCATAAGGCGACAAGCCAACACGGATTATTTAACCAATTTACCAAATCGTCGTTACTTTTTTGAAGAAGCTGAAAAATCATTAAAGCAAATAAAACATACTAAAGGTGATGGTGCTTTAGCTATGCTTGATATTGATCACTTTAAATCAATTAACGATACATACGGGCACGATGTTGGCGACGAAGTATTAAAAGGACTCTCTATTTGCTTTAGTAAATATTTTAAAAAGTATTTAGTAGCCCGCTTAGGTGGTGAAGAGTTTGCCGTTTACTTTGCAAATGCGGATAAACAAGAAGCACTAAAAAGACTTGAAGGTTTTAGGTACTTTATAGAAATGAATAGCCAGGAGTTTAGTAAAGCTAAAATAAAATTCACCATTTCTATTGGTTTTGCAAACGGGCCTGTTTATCAAATTGATGAATTATTAAAACAGGCCGACTTAAAGCTTTACGACGCTAAAGAATCTGGTCGTAATAAAGTAGTTAGTTAACAGCTCTATTAGCTTAATTATACTTCTGCGGCTGTAATAGCCGCTTTTTTACGTTTGCGCGATTGATGATAAGAGTCCCAACTAAAAATAGCTAGCGCACTCCAAATACATGCAAACGTTACTAATCTCTCAGCGTCAAACACTTCACCGTAAAACACCACTGCCAATATAAACATTAGGCTTGGCCCAATATACTGAAAAAAGCCTAATGTAGTGTATTGCAAACGCTTAGCGGCGCCGGTAAAACACAGCAATGGTAATGTAGTTACAATACCTGCACTAATCAGTAATGCATTAGTATGCCAATCGTTAGCTGGCAGGCTTGATGTTGCAGAAGGTGCCATTAACCACCAATAAATGAGTGCAACAGGCAGTAATATAAGTGCTTCAAGCAAAATGCCAGGCAAGGCTTCAACGGGTAGTTTTTTACGTAACAAGCCATAAAGCGCAAACGATATAGCAAGTGAAAATGCCACTACCGGAAACGAGCCAAAACTAATTAGCTGCAGCACAACACCGGTAAAGGCAAGTGCCACTGCTACACCTTGAAACTTACGCAGGCGTTCACCTAAAAAGAGCATACCCAGTAATACATTTAAAAGAGGGTTTATGTAATAGCCCAAACTTGCATCAAGCATATGGTTATTATTTATAGCCCATATAAATAAACCCCAGTTAAACCCTAGCAATGTTGAGGTAATAACAAGCATAAGCAAAAGCTTAGGCTGAACAATAATGCGTTTAACTTTATCCCAATACTTTAAAACACTTACTACTAGTACTAAAAATACAACCGACCAAACAACCCGATGCATTAAAATTTCAAAGGCAGAAACATGCTGAATCAACTTAAAATATATTGGCGCAAGGCCCCACATAAAAAAAGCAAGACAAGCAAAAATAGCACCTTTACGCTGCTCAGTATCAATCGACATAATAAACACTTAGTGATTTAAAAGGCCGCTAGTTTACTTCCCATACACGTTTTATCCAACTAAATACGTGCCTGTCCCAAAAGCAATTTGAACTGATTGCTCATTATGTAATTCCATTCGACAAACACATACTTTATTACCTGAGCGAATAAGTGTGGCACTCGCTGTAAAGCTCTCTCCTTTACCAGGGCGCAAATAATCAGTGCGCAAGTCGATAGTCCCAAGCGTGGCTAATTTTGTTTGCACACTTGTGATATCTAAATCGGTGAGCTTATCAATCACGCTTGCTGCAGCGAGCATACCGCCTACATTATCAAGTACGGCTGAAATAACACCACCGTGCAGTATTTTTTGCGCAGGGTTACCAATGAGTACATCTTGCCACGGAAACGTAATTTTGGCCTGTTCAGGGCTTAAAGACTCAACCGATATTTGTAAAAACTGGTTGAACGGCATGCCATTTACAAATAATGCACCCACTTGTTCAATTAACATTTCTTTATTCATTATTATTCTCTATGTTTAAACTGGTACGATGAGTAAAGCATAACTTAAGCAAAACTACGAGGCTCTAGTTAAATCATTTACTTAGCAACCTAACTTTAAGAAAGCAGATCTATCTTAATAAGCGGTTTCAACACTACCAGAGTTTAATTTACTTACAATAGAGTTGAAGTTAATACCAATTAGCTTAATTAAGTGATCTATCTGGAGGTAAGAAAATAGTGTCTATAACAAGGCAAAAAACTCGTTATTTAGTTGTTCTATATCAGAAATTTTCAACGCAGCTAGCGTCAGATTTGATCCCTCAAATTGATTAAGTAGTATTGCGGATTGGTATAAGTAACTCAGCTAAAGACATCTCACTAAAAAACCACTAAAATACCCGCCAATGAATACATCAACACCACCTTCTAGCACCCTTGTGCGTAAACCCGAAACTGTCCTCAAACAAGTGTTTGGCTACAGTGAATTTCGCGACGGCCAAAAAACAGTTATTGATGCTGCTATTAACGGCCAAGACTCGCTTGTATTGCTCCCTACTGGCGGCGGAAAATCGGTTTGCTATCAAAT
This sequence comes from Pseudoalteromonas sp. NZS71, assembly GCF_015864715.1. Classification (NCBI taxonomy): domain Bacteria; kingdom Pseudomonadati; phylum Pseudomonadota; class Gammaproteobacteria; order Alteromonadales; family Pseudoalteromonadaceae; genus Pseudoalteromonas; species Pseudoalteromonas sp. NZS71. Next base: position 30,545 of record NZ_JADYWS010000025.1, read on the forward strand.
ACCCGCTTTAGTACTCGAAGGCGTAACTATTGTTATATCTCCGCTCATATCGCTAATGCAAGATCAGGTAAGTCAACTTCAAGCACTTGGGGTTAAAGCCGCTTACGTAAATAACAGCTTAGCGCGAGAAGAGCAGCAATTGGTGTATCAACAGCTTCATCAGGGGCAAATTAAGCTTTTATATGTGGCACCTGAAAAAGTATTACAACGCGAATTTTTAGAGCGTTTATCGCATTTAAATGTAAGCTTATTTGCCATTGACGAAGCGCATTGTGTGTCGCATTGGGGTCACGATTTTAGGCCTCATTACTTTCGCTTAAACGAATTAAAGCAACGTTTTGCACATGTACCCATGATGGCGCTCACTGCAACTGCCGATAAAGCCACCCGTTTTGATATAGTTGAGCAACTAAAATTACAACAGCCTTATATTCATACTGGCAGCTTTGATCGCCCCAATATTCGCTACACCATAGAAGAAAAATTTAAACCTATGGTGCAACTACTTCGCTACTTAAAAGAACAAAAAAGCCAAAGTGGTATTATTTATTGCACCAGCCGTAAACGTGTAGACGATATAGCTGAAAAAATAGCTGATGCAGGTATTAACGCCGCTGCCTACCATGCAGGTATGAGTAATGAGCAACGACAATTTGTACAAACTGGTTTTGCCCGTGACGATATACAAATAGTGGTCGCAACCGTTGCTTTTGGTATGGGTATAAACAAGCCTAACGTGCGTTTTGTACTGCATTACGATATTCCAAAAAGTATAGAGTCGTACTATCAAGAAACAGGCCGAGCTGGGCGAGATGGACTTGCCGCAGAAGCCATAATGTATTTTGACCCAGCTGATATAGGTCGCGTAAGGCGCTTTTTTGAAGACATAGACGACGAGCAACGCCGCCGTGTAGAAGAACAACGCTTTAACGCAATGGCAAGCTTTGCAGAAGCACAAACGTGTCGCCGCCAAATATTGCTTAACTATTTTAGTGAGTATCAGCGCGAACCTTGTGGTAACTGCGATATTTGTCTAAATCCACCTAAAAGCTTTGACGGTACATTAGTTGCCCAACAAGCGCTTTCTTGTGTGTATAGAGCTGACCAGCGCTTTGGTCTTGGGTACATTGTTGAATTACTACGTGGTGCAAATACTAGCCGCATACGCGATAACAATCATCATGAGCTAAGCACTTACGGCATAGGTAAAGATAAAAGCAGTGAATTTTGGCTTAGTATTTTACGCCAGCTTATTCATCAAGGCTTACTTAGCCAAGATATAACGCAAGGTGCGTCACTTAGGTTAACCGAAGCCGCGCGTGCAATTTTAAAAAGTGAGTACGCACTGCAATTAGCCGAGCCACGCCTGCAAGCCAAACACGTTTATCAAGATAAGTTAGCGCAATTCAATTACGACAAAAAACTGTTTGCTCGCCTGCGCGCACTACGTAAAGAACTTGCTGATGCCGATGATGTACCACCTTATGTGGTATTTAATGATAAAACGCTAGCCGAAATGGCGCAGCTTATGCCAACAAACGACAGTGAATTTTTAAAAGTGTCGGGTGTCGGTTTTACTAAATTAAATAAGTACGGCGGCGAATTTTTAACGGCAATTCGCAATTACCTAGCTACAAATTAAGAACCTTATGACCCAAATAGAATATGACCACGCCCATAAATACATTTTAATTACGCCAGTCGAGCCTCCACACGATGAAGACTTTGAGCTGTGGAGTACACTCTTTTTACACTCAGATGATGTAACACTCAATGAGTATTCTGCAGGCGCCGATCGCCATCAAGTCCGCTTTACCTATAATCAGCAGACCTTTAATTTAAACTATGAGCATTATAGCCAAAGTATTTGGATTAATGCCGAAGGCCATGAAGCTGAGCACTTATTAGCCGCTTTAGCATTTTATTTAAGTTAGCTTTTAATACCCCGCGCACAGGCGGTTCTAAACCAAGTTGGTTATTAACATAAGTGAATATGAGTAACAATTAATTAGTTTCAAAATCCATACCTTTTACTTACATTATAATAACAATGATGTAAGCTGATATTACGATAGTCATTTGCTACGTAGCAGTAAAGAGGTTTAATGGTGAACAAGAAATGGATAGCACAATGTTGTATTAGCTTAACGGTTTTAAGCTTTTATGTGCCTAATGCATTCGCACAACAATCTTCAATGAAAACCGATAACTGCCTTCTAGAACAGACAGATTTAAGCACAAATAAAAACTTACGCCGAGAAGTTCAAGACAAAACAACCCTCACGCACAGTAATAGTAACGCTAAAATAGCCTCAATAAAGCTCAAGCAACTTAATGTATTTAATACTGAGCTTGAAGAGGAAAATAATGCCCTATTCCGATTTGCTAACCGCGCTCATATTCAAACAGAGCCCGATGTCATTAATAACCTTTTATTATTCTCCCCAGGTGACAAGTACGATGCTAAAAAGCTTGCAGAGTCTGAGCGCCTACTTCGTAAAGAAAGCTACTTATATGATGCACAAATTAGTGCAATCGAAAACTGCGACGGCGATGTTAATGTAGAAGTGGTTACCCGTGATTTATGGACACTTTTACCTGAAGTAAACTTTAGCCGTAGCGGCGGAGAAAATAAATCGAGTATAGGTTTTAGAGAATCAAACCTGCTTGGTTGGGGGAAGCGCCTTTCGTTGTCACGCACGACCGACAGCGATCGTAGCGGTTATTTATTTGTTTACGACGATCCTAATATTTTATCTACTCGCTACCGCGGCCGTTTAGAGTACGCTGATAACAGCGATGGCAAGCGCCATTTACTTGAGCTAACCTATCCATTTTACGCGATAGACACCCCTTTTAGTTACGGTATTTTAAGCTATTCTGAGCAGCGCGAAGAGTCACTATATAAACGCGGCGAAGAGTTTAGCGAATTTGATCAAACTACTGATTTAAACCGTGCATTTATAGGACACTCTAAAGCGCTTAATAATAATTGGACCCAACGCTTAACCTTAGGTTATACCGACGAGCAGCATACCTTTGAAGCTATAGACACTACATTTGCACCACTTGCCGATGACAGAAGTTTAAGTTATCCCTTTATAAGCGGCCATTGGTTTGAAGATAACTACATAAAAGTGCGCAATTTTGACAGTATATCTCGCACTGAGGATTTAAACTTAGGTTGGAATATTAAAAGCTTAATTGGCTATTCAGACGAATCATTAAGTAATGACGACAGCCGCGCGGTGTATTCTTTTAACTTTAAAAAAGCCCACTTTACTAACGATAATACCTTATGGCGTTTTAGTGCTGATATTGATGGCTATTGGAATAAAGAACAGAAAAAACTCGAAAACTTTATGGCCACTAGCCAAGTACAATATTATTTAAATACCAGTGAAGACCAATCTTGGTATGTTAAAGCTCGGATGCAATACGCAAAAAACCTTACTGCTGATCAACAACTTACTTTAGGCGGCGAAACAGGCCTGCGTGGTTACCCTATGGATTATCAACATGGCGACCGCAGCTTTTTAGTTAATCTAGAAAAGCGCTATTACTGGGAGTACGATTTACTACAACTATTTAAAGTGGGTGGCGCAGCTTTTGTAGATGTAGGCAGAGCATGGTTTAACGATGAGAATAACGGCGAAAATTCACATGTATTAAAAAATATAGGCGTGGGTCTTCGTTTAGCACCAAGTCGTGCAAACTCAGGAACCATGATCCACATTGATATTGCAGCCCCAGTTGATAGCTACGATGACGTAGACTCAGTACAGTGGTTAGTGAGCGTTAAAAACACTTTTTAAATAATACAAACGCGTTAAACTAATACCAATTGAATTAAATTGGTATAAAAGTTCAGGGCCTAATGTGGAAATAATAGAAGTTTTAGAATTGTTTGCATCACAATATAAGTTAATTGTAACTATAATCGCTATTTTGGTTTTCCCTCTGCTATTAAAAATAACCAAAAAATTACTCGAAAAAGCAATTAAGGGGAAAGTTGATTTACACCGAAAATACCGTGCAGAGCTCTTACTAAAAATTATACTCGCCTTTGTCGTGCTGTGTTTAGTTTTAGTATTTTGGGGTATAGAGCTTCGTGGCTTATTGGTTTTAGGCTCCTCTTTATTCGCTATGTTGGGCGTAGCACTCTTCGCTGCCTGGTCATTATTAAGTAATCTCACCGCATTTTTACTAATGTTTATTCAAAACGATTGCCGTGTTGACTATTGGGTACGAATTATTGATGGTGCAAATCATGTTGAAGGGCGCATTGTTGAAATGGGCTTAATGAATGTAGTACTTGAGCATATTGATGGGCACCGTGTAATTTACCCTAATAATTTATTTGTGACACGCCCTGTCATGGTTTTAAATAAAGAACCAAAGCCAACAAAAGCTCCCGTTATAAAGCGTATTATTGGCCCTAAAAAACATAGTTAAAAAAGTAATAGTCACAAAAAAGCCGCAGAAGATAATTACCTTCTGCGGCTTTTTAATGCTTTAACTAACCAAAATTAAGACTAGGGCGTGTTGATCTTTGATGGTTGAATTTGCAGCAGTATGTTTGGTTTTTAGGCAAGGCAGAGCCTATGAAGTGTGGTTACTCCCCATAAATAGGCGATAACGCAGCATAAATGCCAAACATGCGCTGCCCTTCGGGTTCTGCCTAGGGGCGATAAACTCTTTGTTACTCGGTTTTTACTTAGCCCACTAGGTTACAAACCTCGCGCCGCGATTTAATCGCCCCTAGATTGAACAAATTTCAATCCGCAAAGTTAAACACGCCCTAGCTATTAGTTATTTAGTTCTGCTGTTTTAAGCTCGTCATCTAAATCATTTATCTCATCAATAAAGTTCTCTAGTTGCTGCTCTACTAAACTATTGTCATTTGCAAAGTAAGCAAGGTGGAATACCGCATCACCTTCATTTACTAATGGCATCGTTTGCTGACCAATAACAATACCGCCTTTAGGCGCTAAAAGCTCAAGCTCAGAGTCACCTAGTGGGCTACTAATATAAGCAAGTACTTGCCCTTTAGTTACATGCTCACCCAGTGATACTTGTGCACGCACAATACCATCAACTTCGGCACGTATCCAACTAGTTGAACCTGCAATAATAGGATCTGGTAACTTTTTAGGACGCTTGCCACGGATCATTTTTAAATGACGCATAACATAATCAACACCCTGCACACCTGCCGCAATTGCGATTGGATCAAAACGCAGTGCTTCACCAGCTTCATAGGTTATAACCGGTATACCTAGGTTTGCTGCTTCACTTCGTAATGAGCCATTACGCAATGATGCATCTATAACTGCTGGCGTGCCGAATGCTTTAGCCATTTCAGCGGTTGCTTCATCAGCTAAGTTAGCGCGAATTTGCGGTAAGTTAGTTCGATGAATAGCGCCAGTATGTAAATCAATAATGTGGGTACAATGTATTGCCACTTGATTAAAAAACATATAAGCCATACGCCCAGCAAGTGAGCCACGCTCAGAACCTGGGAAACTACGGTTCATATCGCGTCGGTCTGGTAAATAACGCGATTTATGAATAAAGCCAAACACATTCACAATAGGCACAGCGATTATTGTGCCGCGCAGTTGGCTTGGGTCTATTTTAGCAATTAACTGACGCACAACTTCTACGCCATTTAGCTCATCACCATGAATAGCCGCACACACCATAAGCACAGGACCTTCCATTACACCGTTAACCACTTCAATAGGAATATTAAGTGGTGAATGGGTATAAAGCTTAGCTGCCTCTAAGGCAAGTGTTTTACGCTCGCCTACGCCTACACTTTCACCTAATAAGGTAAAAGGACGGTTAATTTTAACCTTTGCCACGTGTTGCTGTTCCTTTACTTGAGGCATTTTTTTCGATGAAATCAATCACCATGCCTGCAATGTCTTTACCTGTTGCTATTTCAATGCCCTCTAAACCTGGTGATGAGTTTACTTCCATCACAAGTGGTCCACGAGATGAGCGAAGTAAATCAACTCCCGCTACGTTCAAGCCCATTGATTTAGCCGCCGCTACTGCCGTTTTACGCTCCTCTGGAGTAATACGAACTAATGTAGCACTACCACCACGGTGAAGGTTAGAGCGGAACTCACCTTCTTGTGCTTGGCGCTTCATAGCTGCTATTACTTTATCGCCTAATACGAAACAACGTATATCGGCACCACCCGCTTCTTTAATGTATTCCTGAACCATAATATTAGCTTTTAAGCCCATAAATGCTTCAATAACACTTTCAGCCGCTTTGCGTGTTTCAGCAAGTACAACACCAATGCCTTGTGTGCCTTCAAGTAATTTAATTACAACAGGTGCACCGCCTACCATTTCTAGTAAGTCTTTTACATCATCTGGTTTGCTAGCAAAACCTGTTACTGGCATACCAACGCCTTTGCGCGAAAGTAACTGAAGTGAGCGTAATTTATCGCGCGAACGAGAAATAGCGACTGATTCGTTTACAGGGTAAACACCCATCATTTCAAACTGACGAAGTACCGAACAGCCATAAAATGTAACCGATGCACCAATACGCGGGACGATTGCGTCAAATTCTTTTAAGTTTTCACCGCGATAGTGAATTTCTGGTTGCTCAGAGTTGATATTCATATAACAGCGCAATGCATCAATCACTTTAACTTCGTGACCGCGTGCCTCTGCCGCCTCAATTAAGCGACGTGTTGAATATAATTTTCTGTTGCGAGATAAAATACCGATTTTCATAGTTAAACCTTACGACCTAATAGTTGAGATAAAGCCGGGTCAACGACTATACGATTTTCCATGGCTGTACGCCCTAATAACATTCTAAACTTCATTGTTGCACGGCTTGTTAAAGTAAGCTCGATAGGCCAGCTGTGCTCGTCTGCATGCAATGTAGTCTCTATAAAGTAACGTAACTCTTTTTGCCCACTTGAGCTGGTTACGTACTTCATTTTTTTAACTTTTGCATTGCAAGTGACTTGCGTTTGCTCATCATCTTGCAGTGGCTGGGCCGTAAATTTAACCCATTTTTCTGAGTCAACTTCGTATTCTTCAATGTTAATTGCATGAATACATGAAGTGCGAGCGCCAGTATCAATTTTTGCTTTTATCTCGTTAATACCAAGCTCAGGTAAACTTAACCACTCACGCCAACCAACTGTGATCTTTGCTGTCATAAATGTGCCCTTAATAAAAAAGTGACTTATACGCTACAGGTAAAAAAACACCAACGAAATAAATTTATCTAGTCGATTAGTAAATTAAATTGATCTTTTTAAACAACTGGTCACACAATGCACGCCTTGCTGAATAGTACTTTATGCCACTTTACTCAGCCCAAAGGCTCTGCATATATTTTGCTATTTAAGCTTAACTTATTAAAAATAAAGGTAAGTTTAAAATAGTTAAGTAGATACACTATAGTTAACGGTATTAAAAATACACTATTATGAGAAATAATTATGATTAATGGTTTACTACATGCACTTGTACTTGATGGACAAGGCGGCGCTCGCCCTATTGAAAGCACTAATGAGCTAAATAGCTGGCAACCAAGCCACGGAAAACTTTGGGTGCACATGGACTATAGCCAAAGCGAGGCTGTTCAGTGGCTCAAGGCACAACCTCATTTAAACGACTACGAATTAGAGTCCTTAATTGCTGATGAAACACGCCCGCGTATTACATCAACTACTAACGGACATATGTTATTTTTACGTGGTGTAAATTTAAATCCAGCACAAAGCCCTGAAGACATGGTTTCAATTCGTTTATTTATTAGCGAAGACATTCTTATTACTACCCGCAAGCGTCGTTTATTATCGGTGCAAGATACGCTCGCCTGTTTAAATGAAAATAAAGGCCCATGCAATATTTCTGAGCTAGTATGCTCTATTACACAAAAACTAACTTCTCGCATGCAAAGCGTTATTGACTCACTAGATGAAACACTCGACGAGTTTGAAGAAGAAATAGATGAACCAAGTAAAAAGTTTGATAACCAAGGTTTATCACAGTTGCGCCGTCAAACAATTGCCTTAAAGCGTTATTTAAAACCGCAAAAAGAAGCCCTTAGCTCAATGGTAAATAATCACTACCCGTGGCTGTTAGATGACGATAAAGCAAAATTAAACGAAACAACTAACTTACTTATTCGTTATTTAGAGGAGCTTGATAGCTCTATTGAACGTGCGCAAATCATTCAACAAACAATCACTAACCAAGTGTCTGAGCAATTAAATCAGCGTATGTATGTAATGTCGGTTGTGGCTGCATTGTTTTTACCTTTAGGCTTTTTAACCGGCCTGTTCGGCGTAAACGTAGGAGGCATTCCGGGTACCGAGAGTCCTTATGCGTTTAGTGCTTTTGTCATATTTTTAATTGTGCTTACTGGCGGTATTGGTGTGTATTTTAAAAATAAAAAATGGTTGTAATACCAACCCGCAATAATACTTAATCAATTTGAGAGATTAAATCTGACGCTAACTGCGTTAAAAATTTCTGATATACGTCTGCATGGATGCAGGAGGTAGAGCAATGCAGGAGCAATTAGTGATAATAACTAAATAACGAAATTTTTGCTTTGTTATCGACACTATTTTCTTACCTAAAAATAGATCACTTAATTAAGCGAATTGGTATAAATTAAGTTTTTACAGTTAAAAAAGCCACTCAGCTTTAAACTAAGTAGCTTTCTAAACTACTGAATAACTAAATAATTAGTTAGTTTTACGCGTATAACTAACGTCAGTCATTGTTACTTTAGCTTTTGTAATTCCTAAATCTTTAAAGCACTCTTTAAATGAATCTGAGTTTCCTGACTCGCCACACTCATCTAGTGTATATGGGTCTTGTGATTGTAAATAATTACCAAACTTGAAGTAAGATTCTGAATCATCTTCTACCGGAATACCAAAGGTAGTACCTAGTGCAGTCACATCTACATCACCGTAATTATTAACTACTTTTAGATTGAATGAACCACCACTTCTGATAGTACCTAGTGCATGTTTTTCTTCTTTACCACTGGTGTTACGCAGGCGAACATAAACGTCAAAAATCCCGTTACCTGCTACGCTATCATCAAAACCTGATTCATCAGTATCTGAAACATATACTTTTGAAATCGTACCCGTATCGCTAGCGTGGTGCTGAGAAATAATCGTTTTACCACCATCTGACATTTCAACTTTTACAGTTGCCTCAAAAACCTCATAGGTTTCAGTCATTGCAACACGTGCACTTTCTTTTACTTTATATTCATGACGCCAGCCATTCCCGTTTGGAGTGATATGACGCGCTTCTAGAGGAACAAACTCTAAAGTGTCGCTATTTACTAATGGATGAGGATCGTTACCTTCAAGGTCAAAAATACTACCGTTGGTGATGTTGCTTGCTATACCTGAGCCACTACCAGTGTCGCCACCGCCAGTATCACCACCACCCGTGTCTCCACCGCCAGAAGAAGTTCCCTTAGTTAATGAAAAGTTGTCAAAGCGAACATCATTTGAGCTTTTGTCATGCTTAGCAAATACCTGCAATGAATTAGTACTAGCTGTGGTGAAAGTTTTAGATACTTTTGTCCACGAAGAAACGTTAAATTTCTCACTTTTAAACAAACCATTAAGATCGTTAATGCCGATTTGTCCCTTGCCAAGTACGTACGCACTTAACGTGTACTGAGTATTTCGATCTACATCTACATTCTGGTAAACACGCCCTGGGCTACCTTGAATTTTTAATGATTTAGAGCCTTTATACGAATCTGAAGATAGTGCTGCGGGCTCTGTTTCATTCCAGTTACTCCAACCATCTTCAAAACCAGAATTATCAATCGTGGCAGCATGCGCAAAAGAAGTACTCGCAGCAATTGCAGAACAAATAAGTAACTTTTTATATTTAACCATCATTTTTATTCCTTTAAATCTGTATAAATAACCTAACAGCTAACTTAGTACTAAATACCAAACTTAGCTTGAGCTTGCATCATGTAAACAGACTTTCAATTCAAAAAATTGGTAATATCAAAAATAAATTAAAATAACTCAAATTGGTATTACCAAAACATTGCCAAACCGGTAAGGCAAGGCTATATTTTTTGTATCCAATATGTCAACAAGTGAATTGTTACCATGAAATCAGCTAAACGTTCTAAAAATAATAATAAAATAAACATTAATCAATTAATAACAACAAGTTAAAAACAAACCAATTTAAAAAAACGAATGTTGTTATTTGTAAATTTCAGAAAATAGTAGTAATTAAAATAAAATGGTCTATTACCAATTTTTATTTATAGCTTAATGCTTTATGAATAAACCGAATTAAATTTTGATTAAATTGTAACTGAGAAAAACTGGTCATACCAATAAGGCACTAACACAGCTTGATTTGAAAATAGATTTAGTACGAATAATTAATTAAATGGAGCTTTAATCAACACATTTACTAGCATATTAAAGCCCTAAATATTTAGATTTATTAGTCTCTAGCTAGTCCATGTTGACCTTTGGTGGTTGAATTTGTAGCAGTATATTTATTTAATACCAATTCGTTTAATTAAGTGATCTATTTTAAGGCTGGAAAAACGTGTTGATAGCTAGGTAAAAAAATCGCTATTTAGTTGTTCTAAATGAGAATTTTTTAACGCAGGTAGCGACACGTTTAGCCCCGTAAAATGATTAAGTATTATTACGGATTGGTATAACCTCGAAAATAAACATGCCCTAGTTATAGGCATAAAAAAGCGAGTGCTTCTACAGCACTCGCTTTTAAACTAGTTAATCTAAACACTCGTTAATTACATTACTCTTGAAAGTAAGTACCCCAACCATCGTACTCAACTTCGCACTCAACGGCTAGTTGCGCTAGCTTATCAACGTCTTCCATAATAACGTCTACGTCTAGCTCAGCTTCAACTACAATGTCAAAGCTCCAAATTTTGTTACCGTCTTCAAGCTCAAGCTCTGCTGGTTCTTCAACATCGTAACCCAATTTAAAAGCAGCAAGTGCAGCTTGCTCTAACTTAGGAAAGTCTTCACACACAAAGTGGTGCTCTACTTCATAAAGTATTTCAGGGTCTGACCCATCTTCAAGTAGTGAACTTACGATGTCTTCACTTATTTCACGCCAGTTTTCCATTATTTTTCTCTCACTTGAGCATCTAATTCAGTTATTTTAGCAGCCATAATGCTATGCACGCTTTTAGCATGCTCACGCGCGCTAATTTCTTTATCAAGCGGTATAGGCGCTAACATTTCGATGTGAATTGTACCATTATCCCAACGATTTAGCTTAATGGTTTTATGTGTTGTATTCATACATACCGGAATTATGGGTACATCTGCGCTCATTGCGGTGTGAAATGCACCGGTTTTGAATGGTAGCAACCCTCTTCCGTAGCTTCGTGTACCTTCTGGAAACATCCATACAGATAAGCCATTATTTTTAATTTTTTCGGCTGCTTTTGAGATAGTTCCTGCCGCTTTGGAGCGATTCGATCTGTCTATTAATATATTACCCGACAACCAATAAAGCTGACCGAAAAATGGGATCCACTTTAAGCTCTTTTTACCCAAACTTACGCAGTTTTTTGGCACCATTGCTGGCACTGTAAATAAGTCGTAGCTATTTTGATGATTAGCAACATAAACTGCAGGACCTGGATCAACGGCATCTTTATGACGTGTTAAAACTAGCTTAACGCCAACCATTTTAGCCATTGAGCCAAACCAACCCGCTATAATATGTACATTATTAGGGTGAAATGGTCTTACAATCGAAAGTAATAAACCAAAAATACAACTGAATAATATAAACAGCAGCATAATAAAAACGCGTATAACAGCTAGCAAATGGGCTTCTCCAAAAATGAATTATAATTATTATAGCGTTATTTTGTGACACAAACGAGTCAATAGCGCACAAGTGTACGCTGAAATATTTAAGCTCTTTATTTTAAAACAAAAACGGCCTGCAAATGCAGACCGTTTTTATTTATACAAAAAAGTAATTGGCTACTCTTCGCTAATAACGTCTATTGGTTCATCATCTTGAGGGGTTAGCTCAACAACGGCTTCGTCAACACGCTGTAAGCCACGCGGTAGTTTATTACCCCTACGTCCTCGCTCACCATGATAATGCTCTAAATCACTTGGTTTAAGTGTTAGTTTACGCTTACCAGCATGAAGCGTAACACTGCTTCCTAGTGGTACAACAGCAAGCACTTTTACAAACTCTTCACGGGCTTGTACTTTAGCACCTGGTATAGAAATGATTTTATTACCTTTACCCTTACCTAATTTTGGTAAGTCTCGCAGCGGGAATAAAAGCATTCGACCTTCGTTAGAAATAGCCATACAGTAATCGCTAGCAACATCGTTCACTCTAATAGGAGAAAGTAATATTCCACCTTTAGGGACACTTACCAGCGCTTTACCGTTTTTATTTTTACTAACTAAGTCTTTAAAGTCGGTAATAAAGCCGTAACCTGCATCTGACGCCATAAGCAATACTTGCTCGTCTTCACTCATTACCACGTGCTCAAAATTAGCACCTGGTGTTAAGTTAAAGCGACCTGTCATTGGTTCGCCTTGGCTACGCGCCGAAGGTAGACTGTGCGCATCGGTTGCAAACGCCCGCCCCGCTGAATCTAAAAACACCGCAGGTTGATTACTCTTACCACGAGCAGAGGCTCTAAAGCCGTCCCCTGAGCGATAATTTAAGCCTTGTACATCTAAGTCATGACCTTTACCAACGCGTGCCCAGCCTTTGTCTGATAGCACAACAGTAACTGACTCTGATGGAATTAAATCTTTTTCGTTAAGTGCTTTCGCTTCTGAGCGCTCAATCACTGGCGAGCGACGATCGTCACCATACATTTCAGCGGCTTCTTGAATTTCTTTTTTAAGCAGTGTCGACATACGACGTTCTGAGCCCAAAATTTGCGCTAATTTATCACGCTCTTTAGCCAGTTCGTCTTGCTCACCACGAATTTTAAACTCTTCAAGTTTTGCTAAATGACGAAGTTTTAATTCTAAAATTGCTTCTGCTTGCGTATCAGTTAAATCAAAGCGCTCCATTAATACAGGCTTTGGTTTATCTTCGCTGCGAATGATTTCAATTACTTCATCAATATTTAAAAAGGCGGCTAGCAAACCCTCTAAAATATGTAGACGTGCTAATACTTTATCTAAACGATACTGCAAACGACGACGCACTGTTTCGCGTCTAAATATTAGCCACTCACTTAAAATACAGCGTAAGTCTTTAACTTGCGGGCGGCCATCTAGGCCTAGCATGTTTAAGTTTACTCGGTAATTTTTTTCAAGATCGGTGGTTGCAAATAAGTGCGCCATTAATGGCTCAGCTTTAATGCGGTTTGAGCGCGGAATAATTACAATGCGTGTTGGATTTTCGTGATCTGACTCGTCACGTAAATCGGCAATCATTGGTAATTTTTTAGCGTTCATTTGCGCTGCAATTTGCTCAAGTACTTTACCACCAGAACATTGATGCGGCAGCGCTGTAATAACAATATCACCATGCTCTTCGGTATAAACCGCACGCATTTTGATAGACCCACGACCGGTTTTATATATTTTGTGAATATCGGCTTTTGGGGTAATTATTTCAGCATCTGTTGGGTAATCTGGTGCATGTACAAGCTCAAGTAATTCTTCAAGCTCTGTTTTTGGTTTATCAAGTAATAAACAACATGCACTAGCCACTTCACGTACGTTATGTGGCGGAATATCGGTTGCCATACCTACGGCAATACCCGTTATACCATTTAGTAAAATATGCGGTAAACGAGAAGGCAGTACAACAGGTTCGTCCATTGTGCCATCAAAGTTTGGTGTCCAATCGACGGTGCCTTGGCCAAGCTCTTTAAGCAGTACTTCTGAAAACTTAGATAAACGCGCTTCGGTATAACGCATTGCTGCAAACGATTTAGGGTCATCTGCCGCGCCCCAGTTTCCTTGTCCATCCACCAAAGGGTAGCGGTAAGAAAACGGCTGCGCCATTAATACCATCGCTTCGTAACATGCACTGTCGCCGTGTGGATGGTACTTACCAAGCACGTCACCCACTGTACGGGCTGATTTTTTGTACTTAGCGTTAGCCGACAAACCCAGTTCGCTCATCGCATAAATAATACGACGCTGTACTGGTTTTAAACCATCACCTACATGCGGTAAGGCGCGGTCCATGATCACGTACATGGAATAATTTAAATAGGCGTCTTCGGTAAAACGCCCCATTGTTTGTTGCTCAATTCCTTGCATTAGCAAGGTATCTGTATCACTCATTAAAGCTTACCTAGTTTTTCTTATAGCTTACACGGTAGATTACATTGGCGTAATCATCGCTTACTAACAGACTGCCGTCACCTAATTCTGCAAATGCAACAGGGCGTCCAAATGTTGTTTCGTCTTTCATAAAGCCAGTAATAAATGGCGTATATTTAGTTACGCGACCTACTTCAATTGTTGCTAGCCCTACTTTATAACCTGACTTTTTAGAACGGTTCCATGAGCCATGTTCAGCAACAAATAATTGTTGCTTATAGCTTGCTGGAAATTGCTTACCGTTATAAAAATGAATACCTAATGGCGCTACATGCGCTGGAAGTGCAAGAGCTGGCGACGTGTAATCGGCAATATTTTTACCTTCACCAAACTCAGGGTCAATAATTGCACCGGCATGAACATACGGAAAACCAAAATGCTCACCCTCTTGCGTTGCACGGTTTAACTCATCAGGCGGAATATCATCGCCCATCATGTCGCGACCGTTATCACTAAACCATAAAGCTTGAGTAGCTGGATGAAAATCAAAACCGACGGTGTTTCTAACGCCCTTGGCTATTGTTTTTATTTGTTTTGTTTCTACATTAAGCGCAAAAATACGACCAAAACGTTCATCTTCAGCACAAATATTACACGGTACACCCACCGGAATGATTAGCTCGCCCGTTGGTGCAAAACGTAAAAATTTCCAACCATGATGACGCTCGCTCGGTAATGCGTTATAAACCACATCAAATTTTGGATCTTTTAATTGGGTATCAATATTTTTAAAGCGAATAATACGATGTACTTCGCCTACGTATAAATCGCCATCTTTAATTGCTATGCCAGAGGGCATGTTTAGGCCTTTAGCCACAACAATTTTTTTATCTGCTACGCCATCGCTATTATGATCAATAAGCGCATATACGTTGCCCGCTTTACGAGAGCCAACATACACAATACCTTTTTTGGAAACAGCTATTTGACGTGCATTTTCTACATCATTTGCAAATAAGCTTATTTCAAATCCCGGTGCTACGGTGAGCTTATCGAGTATATTTTTCGCCATTACAGGAGCGGTAGTCAGCCCAAGTAACAGCAAACTTCCTAGTAGTTTTTTCATTCGCCTCTCCTAGTGTTAAGCACAGGTAATTAAACGAGTGCCTTGTTACCATGATCTTCTAACCATTGACGACGATCAGGCGATCGTTTCTTAGCAAGCAGCATATCCATCATTTCCATGGTTTCTACTTCTTCATCAAGCGTAAGCTGCACTAAACGTCGTGTATTTGGATCCATCGTGGTTTCACGCAGTTGTAACGGGTTCATTTCACCCAGACCTTTGAATCGTTGTACGTTTACTTTTCCGCGTTTTTTCTCGGCTTCTATGCGCGCCAAAATAGCGGTTTTTTCTTGCTCATCAAGTGCGTAATAAACTTCTTTACCAATATCGATTCTAAATAATGGCGGCATTGCTACATACACATGCCCTGTTTTTACTAACTCTGGGAAATGGCGAACAAACAGTGCACATAATAGTGTTGCGATGTGTAGTCCATCCGAGTCAGCATCGGCCAATATACAAATTTTATTGTAGCGTAATGCCGACATATCGGTTGATTCTGGATCAATACCCAGCGCCACTGAAATATCGTGTACTTCTTGTGATGCTAGTATTTGGCCTGACTCAACTTCCCAGGTATTCAAAATTTTACCACGTAGCGGCATGATAGCCTGAAATTCACGGTCTCTTGCTTGTTTAGCAGAGCCACCAGCAGAATCACCTTCCACTAAAAACAATTCGGTACGGTCGTTATCGGCCGCGCTACAATCGGTAAGTTTACCCGGTAAAGCAGGACCTGCAGTAACACGTTTACGCACTACTTTTTTAGCTGCACGCAAGCGAGTTTGTGCATTTGAAATACATAACTCAGCTAATAACTCTGCGGTATCTGTATGTTCATTTAACCATAAACTAAACGAGTCTTTTACAACCCCCGATACAAACGCAGAACACGAGCGTGATGATAGTTTTTCTTTTGTTTGCCCTGCAAATTGTGGATCTTGCATTTTAACCGACAACACGTAACTACAACGATCCCAAATGTCATCAGGAGTTAATTTCACACCACGCGGTAGTAAGTTTCTAAACTCACAAAATTCACGCATTGCTTCAAGCAAGCCTTGGCGTAAACCATTTACATGCGTACCACCTTGCGCGGTAGGAATAAGGTTTACGTAGCTTTCGGCTATTGATTCACCACCTTCTGGTAGCCATACAACAGCCCAGTCAGCGCCTTCAATTGAACTTTTAAATTCGCCAACAAACGGGTCTTGCGGTAATGTTTCAAAACCTTTAATTGCTTCAACTAAATAATCTTTTAAGCCTGTTTCGTAAAACCATTCTTGGGTTTCTTTTGTTTGCTTATTAACAAACTTAATTCGCAGCCCGGGACACAAAACGGCTTTGGCTTTTAATAAATGATTAAGTTTAGTAATTGAATAATTTGGTGAATCAAAGTAGCTAACATCAGCCCAAAAACGAACCGTAGTACCGGTGTTACGCTTACCCACTGTACCAATTACGTTTAAGTCTTCTACTTTATCGCCGCTTTCAAATGCCATTCTGTATTGTTGAGCGTCGCGTCTTACTGTTACTTCTACACGCGTAGATAACGCATTTACTACCGAAATACCTACGCCGTGTAAACCACCCGAAAATTGATAGTTTTTATTAGAAAACTTACCACCGGCGTGTAATTTAGTGAAGATCAATTCAACCCCAGGGATACCTTCTTCTGGGTGAATATCAATAGGCATACCACGCCCGTCATCACTTACTTCAAGCGAATTGTCTTCGTGGAGTATTACGTCGATACGAGTAGCATGACCCGCCATAGCTTCATCGACACTGTTATCGATAACCTCTTGGCCTAAATGATTGGGACGTGTTGTATCTGTGTACATCCCTGGGCGTCGTTTTACCGGATCTAATCCATTAAGTACTTCAATGGCTTCGGCGTTATAATTTTGATCACTCATAGTTTTTGTCTTTATATCCGCTAAGGCTCTAATACGTTTTACTAGTTTTATTGTTATATGCGCTAAAGCGTTAATATAGTAACTAACCTCAGTTCAGGCTAACTAGTTTTACGTGATTTTAAGAAAATCTACAATACTTGCAAAGGTGCGTTCAAATTCAACGTAGCTATGATCGCCACCAAATTCTATCAATTGCTTGCATTGCGAATAATATTTTACTGCGTGTTGAAAGTTCAACACTTCATCGCCTGTTTGCTGTAATAAGTACAGTAACTCAGGGTATGCTAATTTATCTACAGCGAGTAATTTAAGTGCCTCAATATGACTGTTATTTAAATCGTAATGATAATCTTGATACGGATTATAATTAGGTCCAAGTAACGACTGTAATAAATTATAGGGTGCGACCGCGGGATTAATAACCACTGCAGGAATTTGATAACGCTGCGATAAATACGTGGCAAAAAAACCACCTAACGAGCTACCTAATAAAACGGTATTTGGCGTTAGTAATTGTTCAAGCTCAATTATAGCTTGTAGGGGCTCGTGGTTTAAGTTCGGTACACAATAATCAACGTCATAGTTTGCCATAAGCTCACCAAAGCGCACAGCTTTATATGATTTTTGTGAACTATTAAAGCCATGAATATAAATTACGCGTTTAGCCATACTACTTCCGTTTTTACTTCTACTTTATCTTTTTTACTCTTTATATTTAGCGTTCTGTAAGCTGGTCCCGCATTTTTTTGCTCCCACTGTGAAGTGTGCTTTACAAACTGTATTGAGCTGGCTGGGGTCGCATATATGGGCAGCCCTCTAAAACTTTGTTCGTAATCATTGTGCACATGCCCATGAAAAAGCGCAGATACATTATTACTATTAACTAAGATATTTAAAAGCTGTGGGCCATTTTCTAATAAGTGTTTATCAAGGTAGCCGTTTATTGGCAGCGGATTATGATGACAAAATATAACTTTACTATTATTCGAGTTGACTAAAGCGTCCGTTACTTCATCTAAATGCGTGCCAGTAACCCATCCTGCGGGCGTGGGCCCTTTAGAATTAATAAGAAGTAGCTCAATCCCATTAGCAATAATATGTTTAGCCGAATTTATTTGCCCACCACTTATGCGATTAAGCATTGCTAGTTCATCATGATTACCTGGCACCCAAAATACAGGGCAAGTAATGTCACTGGCATTTATAAGTTCACTAAATAATAAGTACGATTCAAAACTATGATCTTGTGTTAAATCGCCACCAAAAATAATGCAGTCTATTGATTGCTTAGCTATGTGTGCCAAGGCTTGTTCAAAATGATCTGCGGTATTTACAGTAAAGTACTCACCGCTTTTGTCTGCAAATAAATGGCTGTCAGTAATATGAGCAATTTTTAAAGATGATTTATCAAATGTATATGTATCATCAAACCAAGCCATTATTTACATCCCAATTTAACGTCGCTTGTCCGTGCTCTACACAGGCCACTAACCAATCGTATAAAAAAGCATTCAGTTGATACTTTTCATCTTTTTGATGCATTTTAGGGTTAGGGTATCCATAAGATGGTTTTATGCGTTGATGGTAATCGTGATGAACAATTTCAGCCACTTTGGCATCGTGATACATGCGTACCGTTAAATACAGTGGCGTAATCCCTTTAACCATTCCTGTTAGCTGCTTAATTGAAATATCCATGGTGTATTTTGCGCTGCCATCAATTTTTGTAGCAAACTCACTGTTGCCAAATTTAACTTCACGAATGCTTCCTATATTGCGCTCGCTCGGTAACAACTTTAATAGTCGCACATAGTTATGCTCACAAAGTGTTAAATACTTTGGGAGGCTCTGAATATATCGCTTTGTTGCTAATTGTGCTGTCAAAGTACCACCATAATATTAGTAAGAGTTTATGCCCATTTGCTTGCCATTTTTTCACGATTAAGCGCAAGCCACTGCATACAAATAACCGTTGCCGCATTATCCATTTCACCGTTATTGAGGCGCATTAGCGCATCATCAACTGATAGAATGTGAGTTTTTATATCCTCCCCTTCAGTTTCAAGACCATATACACCTGATTTCACTTGGCTTAAGTCAGTACGCGCTAAATACAAATGCAAGCGCTCAGTTGTACCACCAGGGCTTGATAGGTATGAAAGCATAAATTCAAGTTCAGTTAATTCAAGCCCAGCTTCTTCATACGCTTCTTTTTTTACAACTGATTCGTAATCCGTACTGCCGTCTGTCATTCCGGCTATACACTCTAGCAGCCAAGGCGAATGCTTGCTTTTAATAGCGCCAATACGTATTTGCTCAATTAAAAGAACAGTATCTGATATTGGATCGTAAGGGAGTACTGCAATTGCATCGCCACGTTCTAATATTTCTCGACTAATTACTTTAGATTTTCCACCCGCAAAAAGAGCATGTTCAAACTGGTATAAATCAACCTGAAAAAAACCTTTATAAAGGTTTTTTATTGGCTTTAAATTCACATCTTTATGTGTAAATTGAACGAGCTTTTTATCAACCACGTACATACCTCCTACTTATCTAAAGCTTTAAAATGCGTTAATATATTCTGTTACACTTGAACATACTGTTTTACTAATTATTTTTTTTGTTATGCAGTAAAACAGGTTAACATGCTTTTAGTACAAAAATTGTCTAAGGACCGAACCCCACATGAAAAAGAACATTCTTGCGGCGCTAGTTAGTTTATCATGCGCATTAGGTGCAACAGCAGTGAAAGCTGAAGATTTACTACAAGTTTTTGAAATAGCGACAGCTAACGATCCTACTGTTTTAAAAGCAAAAGCCCAAGCCGATGCGCAGTCTTACCAAAGCGATTTGGCGATGAGTGCACTATTACCTCAAATTGGTTTAACTATGGGTTATACAAAAAGCGATGCAACGTCGTACCAAAGCGTTGGCGACTTATCTAACCAAGTAAAAGTTGAAAGTGATACAGACCAATTCTCTCGCGGTGTAAGCTTAAGCCAAACATTATTTGATTTAGGTGCCTGGAATACGTTAGATATTGCCGACAAGCAAGCGCTTCAAGCAAGCGGCCTATACGATGCAGCTAAACAAAACTTAATTGTACGCGTTGCTGAAGGTTATTTTAACGTATTAAGTGCAAGCGATAACCTTGAATTTGTTGAAGCTGAAAAACGTGCAATTGAACGTCAACTTGAGCAAACAAAACAACGTTATGCGGTAGGCTTAACAGCAATTACAGACGTACACGAAGCGCAAGCTCAGTTTGATAACTCTGTAGCTCAAGAAATTATTGCAGGTAATGCTGTAGAAACAGCACGTGAGCAACTTCGTGAGATTACAGGTAAATATCACGAAAAATTAGACTTTTTAAATACAGATACTTTCTCAACAACTAAACCAACTAAGCGCTCAAGCGACTTTGTTAAAGTAGCTGAAGATAAAAATATAAACCTACAAGTGTCTAAAGTAACGGTTGATATTGCAAAAGATCAAATTGAATTAGCAAAAGCGGGTCATTATCCAAAGCTAACCCTTAGTGCTAGTTATGGCGATTCTCTTACAGACAATCAAATAAATGGCGCTAACTTTGATGATCAGCCACGTTCAGACTCAAGCTCTGTAGGGCTTAACTTTAGCGTACCTTTATATTCAGGTGGTGCAACAGTTGCTGCAACAAATCAGGCCCGTGCGTTTTACGTAGGTGCGAGCCAAGACTATGAAACAAATTACCGCGCAGTAACTCGCACAGTGATTACATCTTATAACCAAGTTGTTTCAGACATTGCTACTTACAAAGCGCTAGAGCAAGCCGTTGTTTCAGCTCAAAGTGCCCTTAAAGCAACTGAAGCTGGTTTTGAAGTAGGTACTCGTACCATTGTTGACGTACTAGTAAGTACGCAAAACTTATACGATGCAAAGCGTAACCTTGCTGATGTACGTTACCGTTATGTGTTATCTACCCTTCGCTTAAAACAAGCTGCGGGTACACTAACAAGTGCAGATTTAGTGGCTATAAACCAAGGTTTAAAAGCCGCTTAAATCGCATAATTCATGTAGTTAAAAACATTGGAAGCCAGCTAAATGCTGGCTTTTTGTATTTTACAGCGCTTAGCGTTAAACTATCGTTTTTATTCTCAGAGATATTTTTGTGGTCACCTCATCTCCTTTTAAAGCATCTTTTTTGGGCCCTCGATACTGGTTAACGTGGATTGGCGTTCTATTTTTATATTTAATTTCTTGGTTACCGCAAAAACTACAATTGGCAATGGGTAAACAGCTTGGTCGCTTAGTTCATAAATTTATGAAACGCCGTCGCCATATTGCAGAAGTTAACATTAAATTATGTTTTCCTGATATGAGCGCAGCAGATCAAAAAGACCTTGTGCTCAAAAATATGGAAAACACCGGTATTGCAATGGTTGAGACTGGCATGGCCTGGTGGTGGCCGCAGTGGCGAGCACAAAAAGCATTAGGGTCTTTTAAAGGGCTTGAGCACTTTGAACGCGTGCAAGCGTCTGGTAAAGGTGTTTTATTACTTGTCCCCCATATTCTGCATCTTGAAATGGCTAGCCGTATTATGGGCTTAGAGTGTCAAGGTGTTGGCTTTTATCGCCCTCATAACAATCCATTAATGGAATACTTTACGACTAATGGGCGCCTTCGCTCTAACGAATATTTAATCGGTCGAAAAGATGTAAAAGGTTTACTAAAAGCATTAAAAAATAAAAAGGTATGTTATTACTTACCCGATCAAGATTACGGTCGTAACCGCTGTGAATTTGTCCCATTTTACGCAGTACCTGACGCTGCAACTACAACGGGTACTCTTATGTTTGCAGGCAGTAAAAACTGCGAAACAATGAGTTTAATAACTCGCCGTGATGAAAATGGTAAATATCACTTAGAAATACTGCCAGAGCTTGAAAACTTCCCCAGTGGTGATAATAAGGCTGATGTAACACGTGTAAATCAACGCATGGAACAATCTGTTAATGCTGCACCCGAACAATATATGTGGCTACACCGTCGTTTTAAAACTCGACCTGATAAAAATACCCCTTCTTTTTATAAAAAGTAATGGTATAACAATAATAGGAACAAATAAGGTGGGGAATAATCATGTGGTTTTGGATTAGACATTTATCATTTGCAGCTGTACTAATAGCACTCGCCGTATATTTTTTGTTGAGTGATGGTTCTTTATTTGATATTAAAAAATCTAAAAATGCAGCTGCCGAAGGATTATCACGTTTTTACTCCTCTATTCGTAACCAAGTAAAAAGTAATAAAGAACGAGATCAATTTGTTTTAAAACTTAAAACACCAGAACAAACCTTGGATAGAGTATTGGCTGAACGTGCGCGAACAGTAGATCCAATGCCTACAAATTGGACTGGAGAAGTTGAGCCTAGACGCTTTGAAAATGGCACAACCCTTAAAGATGTACTTAATCAATATGCTAAAAATGAGGGGATTGAGCTTTACTGGTACTTAAGTAAAGATTACGTAGTTAAAGATCATTTTAGAGTAGACAGCAACTTTACTTCAGCACTTTATCAAATTGGTCGTGCTATAAATGACGACTTTGAGCATGAGGTTTACACTTACTTTTGCCACAAACAAAGAGCAGCGGTTATTACCGAGTTACCATCAGAATTTGTGCGAACAAACTGTTTAAAGCTAAAGGTTTAAGGGTTTACGCGCACAAAAAACCCAAGCAAGCGCTTGGGTTTTACAATTCAATTCAATTCAATTCAATTCAATTCAAAAATACTATTCCAAATATTCGTTACGTTAGTAATATCTTGTAAAAAAGCTTCTCGCGAGATCAATTTGCCTTTTTGATCCAAGCTCAACACGTGATAACACGAGCGATAATCAATATACGCTTTGATCAACTGCTGTTTTTGCTCTTTAGTAATACAGCCTATATTTGCTGCATCCGTTAATATTCTTACGTTATCTGAATAAACGGTAAGCTGCTCAAATTCATTAGCGTGTTTAAGTACTAAATATTGCGTAATAAACTCAATATCAGCCATACCACCAACATCTTGTTTTAAGTCAAATTGCTCAGTATTTCCCTTCGCTAGATGGTCGCGCATTTTTTCGCGCATTTTTATTACATCGGCTTTTAACACGGTATCATCTCGCTGCTGGCAAAGTATATTTTTACGAATTTGTGAAAAACGATCTATCAGATCGTTTTGACCTAAAATTAACCGAGCCCGCACAAGTGCTTGATGTTCCCACGTCCATGCTTGAGTTTGCTGATAGTGATTAAAACTCTCTAGATTGATAGCAAGTAAACCTGATGCACCTTCAGGGCGTAATCGAGTATCAAGCTCATACAAAATACCCGATGCAGTACGAGTATTAAATAAATGCATTAAGCGCTGAGCGAGTTTTAAATAAAACTGGCGAGAATCTATCGGTTTTTCACCATTGGTTTGGCTTGAGCCATCATGATTATGCACAAACACCAAATCTAAATCTGAGTCGTACCCTACTTCTAAGCCGCCTGTTTTACCATATGCAATAACAGCAAAGCCTTTGTTTTCATCATCAGTGCCAGGGGGCATACCAAAACGCTTAACGGTGTTATGCCATGCAATATTAACAGCTTGATCAACAATCGCTTCGGCCAGTACGGTTAAGTGATCGCTTACTTTCATTACATCAAGAACACCGGTTGCATCAGCAGCAGCAATTCGTAATTGATGCGTTTGCTTAAATTGCCTAAGCGACTCCATTTGCAGTTCTAAATCGTCATGCTCTATTCGTAAAAAATACTGCCTTATTTCATCTTTATAAGCGGTTAACGGTGTCGGTTTATAAAGAACAGCCGGGTCTATTAGCTCATCCAGCAATATAGGGTAGCGAGAAATATGCTCGCCTATCCATTTGCTATGACAACACAGTAAAACAAGTTGCTTTAATGCACCTTGGTTTTCGTACAGCAATTCTAAATAAGCAGTACGTGAAATTATCTTATTAAAAATTTGGCAAACCATTGTAAAAGCAGCTGCGCTGGCATTAAAGTCATTTAACTGACTCAATAAAACAGGCATTAATTTATCAAGGGTTTCACGCCCTCGGTTACCTATGTTTACCTTAGACAGTCTTAATTTAAAATCGCTAAGGGGTGTTTGCCATTCATCTCTAGCCTCTTTTAAAAAGCTCACATCACCATGATCCCAAGCACTAATAAATGCGCCTTCACAGGTATCTAGTGGCGCGGTTTCTTCACCAATAACGAGAGCAAACTCACCGTTAACTTGCTTCATTACCTTTTCAATAGTGCTTAAAGTGGCAGAAAAATCAGCTTGTTCTAATAATAAATTTAAGCGCTGCTGATTCAATTCATCATCGGGGAGTGTTTGCGTTTGCTGATCGTCAAATATTTGTAAGTACTGCTCAACTTTTCGCAAATAAAGGTAATTGCGTTTAAGCTCGCTTGCTTCTTGCTCATCTATAACTTGGATGAGGGCCAACTCATTTAATGCTTTAAGTAATGATTGAGTTTGTAGGTTAGCCTCTCGCCCACCTCGTACCATTTGCAGGGCTTGCACTATAAATTCAACTTCACGAATGCCACCAGCACCTAGTTTTATATTATTAGTTAAGCGTTTACGGCGAACCTCTTGTGCAATCATTAACTTCATTTTACGCAAAGATTCAATTACCGAAAAATCAATATACCGGCGATAAACAAACGGCTTTAAAAGCTTAATAAATTCATCCCAATATTTATTAGGTGTGCCAATTAGGCGCCCTTTTAACATTGCGTAGCGTTCCCAGTCGCGACCTTGTTCTTGGTAGTAATCTTCAATGGCATTAAAGCTCATAACCAAAGGGCCACTTTCGCCAAACGGGCGTAGGCGCATATCAACCCTAAATACCTGCCCGTCACCGGTGGCTTGGTTAAGTGATGCAATGAGCTTTTGTGCAACTTTGGTATAAAATACTTGGGCCTCAAGGCTTCTGCGGCCACCTTGGGTTTTTGTACTGCGCGGATATGCAAAAATGAGATCAATATCAGAGGAGTAATTTAGCTCTTGTCCGCCGAGCTTCCCCATCCCTAAAACCATTAATGGCATTGCTTGGTTTTGCTCATCAAGCGGCTCACCATTTACTTTTGCCACCTGTGCATGCGCCCATTGGTTAGCACTATTTATTAGCATGTCAGCCAATTGGCTTATGTAATTAATACTATCGGCAATGGGGTTATTACAGCATAAATCTAAAAAGGCGACTTTAAGCCAGTACTTTTCACGATATTGGCGAAGTACTTTATGGCACTGCACTTCATCAATGTCAGCTAAGTTGAGGTTTTTAAAAGGAGAATCTATTACTCTATTTTGTATTTCGTCTTTGCATAATAGCCAAGTATTTAAATCAGGTTGTGATTCTAAACTGCGCCAAGCAAAGTCGCTTAATGCTAATAACCTTACAACTTCACTTTGTTTACTTTGCTGCGGGTATAACTTTTCAAAGCGCATCAAGCCAAGTTTTTGTAATTGAATAGGAAGTTGCTTTACGTTACTCATCAATCCTCTCTTTTATATCATCAATAACCGTACTAGAATGATTAAAACCTAGAAAGGTTAACTTAATTAGGATCACCATGTCATATTTGTCTTTATCTAACACTAGTTTTATTGCGATTGCCATTAGTTTTGCGGTTATTTGCATAACTATTTTTTGTTTACGAGTTGTCACTCAAATTAAAGCAAAACAAGCGCTTAAAGATGAGCTAGCACAACACGACAACTTTGCCATGGGTATTAGTTTTGCATCTGAAATATCAGTTGTTATAGCCACTATGGCTTTCTTATTTGACGAAATAAGCATAAGTACCGCACAGTCAAACCCGTTAAAAGTGTTAATTATTATTATTCTTTTATTCACTTTTATAAAAGTGGGTCATTTAATTCACAGAAAATGGATACTCCACAGGTTTAACGAAGAAGCTGCCATACTAAAACAAAATGTATGTGCTGCATTGGTAGATTCAGGAATGTTAATCGCTAACTGTATTATTGCACTTGGCTTATACACGTGGACGCACACTCAAGGGTTTAGCAACTTACTTATTGCTTGTGTTAGCTTTTTTACGCTTCAGGGAATGTTTGCATTGGATAGTAAAATACGAGAACACCGTTTTGCAAAAGCAAATCAAGGAGCTTCGCTACAAAGTAACTTTAACCTAGAGAATACGTCTATTGGTATAAGGTATGCTGGCAAATCAATAGGTTTATCATTGGCTGTGTATGCTGGTTTATCTAGCGCAGCATTTCAAAACGGTAAAATGGTAGAAAACATATTTACACTCGTTATGCATTGCGGTGTAATGTGGATATTACTCTACAGCTTAACGTATGTGATAAAAATTATCTCTTTACCAAATATTGATACGGCTCTTGAAATAGACCATCAAGACAATATTGGGGTAGCGTGTATAGAGTTTGCTGTTTTTTGTGCTATTGGCTATTTACTTATTAGCATGTTTTCTCTTTAGACCTTTTTACTAAAAATACAGTCATTAAAACGTCTGCATTTAAGTAATAATGGTAATTACTTAAATGCAACAAGGTCCTACCTCTATGCCACTTGAAATAACGAACTACTTGTTAATTGACATAGACAACGAATTTAGCCGCGCATTTGCTGAGTATTACGTAAATAATAATGGCAAAACAAAAGCGAGTACGCTTATTGCTGCAGGCAGTAATACACGCCAGTTAGTAAAAATGATGTTTGACGAACTAATTAAAGACTATAGTTATTGCGACCTTGAAAACGAAATAAGCGTTTCTGAATTAATTAACTATCTAAAAGAGCATCACGATTTACACGGAGTCCTTTTTAATAGTACCGATTACTTACTCGCAAGCGATAAACAACGCTTTATTTATAACTCGTTACATGAACAGCGCTTTTTAATAAGCTTTGATGATACAGGCTATACACTAAGCCTAGTTACTGACGAGACGTTAACGGAACCTTCGCAAAATCACCACGATATAGCGCACACACCACAAGATTTAATAGACCTTGCAGAGCAACTTAATAAAAATAAATAATTGCGCACAGCTCCCAGCTTACTTACCATAGCAGTATATATTTTTACGCTAAGTAGTAAGTGACGCCCTATGCGAGTTCCTCATATTTATCAAACATCGAGTATTGCCCTAAACACCCCTGTAACTTTAGATGACGATGCTGCAGGGCATATTGGCAGAGTGCTGCGCATGAAAGTAGGCGAGCATGTATCTATTTTTAATGGCGAAGGCGGCGAATACCTTAGTGAAATAATTGAGGTAACAAAAAAAACAGTCGTCGTAATGCCATTAGAGCTTAATCCCCATGATGTAGAATCCCCACTTAAAATTCATTTAGGCCAGTGTGTATCCCGTGGTGATAAAATGGATTTTACAATTCAAAAGTCAGTTGAACTGGGAATTACCGAAATTACCCCTATTTTTAGTCAACGCTGTGGCGTGAAACTAATGGGCGATCGTCTTGAGAAAAAACACCAACAATGGCAAAAAATTGCAATAGCAGCGGCAGAGCAATCTGGGCGTAATTTTGTGCCAATTATTCATCCCCCTGTAGATTTAAAACAATGGCTTGCACAACAAACCAATGCAATTAAGCTCACTCTTCACCCTCGTGCTGAGCACAGCATTAAAACCATTACGGTACCTAAAGATGGCGTACGCTTTTTAGTCGGCCCAGAAGGCGGCTTTACCGACGATGAAATGGCACTAACTAAACAACTAGAATTTGTGGATATTCGCTTAGGCCCGCGCGTTTTACGAACGGAAACAGCCGCTTTAACGGTCTTAAGTGCATTACAACTTCAATTTGGCGATTTAGCTAATTGAAATAACTAAAAGCACCCTCATATAAACAGTAACATTTATAGTAAGGCACAGCGCATGGCAATTAAGTTAGGTATTATTTCAGATCCTATTAGTGGATTTAACATCAAAAAAGACACCGGTTTTGCAATGATGATGCAAGCGCAAGAACGCGGCTACGAAATTTATTATATGGAGATGGATGATTTATCTCTTCGTAAAGGTAAGTCGTACGCTACAGCGTCTAAAGCGCAAGTGTTTAATAATGCAGAAAAATGGTACGAGCTTGAAGAAAAAGCCACTATAGCCCTTGCCGACCTTGATGTTATTTTAATGCGAAAAGATCCTCCTTTTGATACCGAATACATTTACGCGACGTATATTTTAGAGCGTGCAGAACAAGAAGGTACGTTAATAATTAACAAGCCACAAAGCCTTCGCGATGCTAACGAAAAGCTATTTACAGCATGGTTTAGCGAACATACGCCAGACACACTTGTTACACGTAGCCAAAAACAAATTCGTGAGTTTTTAGCCGAGCATAAAGACATTATTTTAAAACCCCTTGATGGCATGGGTGGCGCATCTATTTTCCGCCTTAGAGAAGACGATGCCAACATTGGTGTAATTTGTGAAACGCTAACCGAGCACGGCAGCCGCTTTGCTATGGTGCAAAATTACATCCCAGAGATCAAACAAGGCGACAAGCGCGTATTGGTTATTGATGGTGAGGTTATTCCGTATTGTTTAGCGCGAATTCCACAAAATGGTGAAACACGCGGTAATTTAGCTGTTGGCGGTCGAGGCGAAGCGCGTCCACTTAGCGAGTCAGATTTAAAAATAGCGCAAGCGGTTGCACCAACGCTTAAAGAAAAAGGCTTAATATTTGTAGGTTTAGATATTATTGGCGATAAATTAACTGAAATTAACGTAACTGCACCAACGTGCGTGCGCGAAATTGAAGCTGCTTATGATATTTCTATCACGGGTATTTTATTTGATGCCATTGAGCGTAAATTAGGTAAGTAATTACCACAATAAAAAGCCCATTAGTTTAAGCCTTTCATGCAATTAATGGGCTTTTTATGTCTATTTAAATAACTATGCCATACTCAAAGTTCATTAACTAAAAAGGGTGAAATCTATGCAGTCATTAGAAAATCATTTTTTAATCGCGATGCCGTCGATGCAAGACCCTTTTTTTAAACGTGCTGTTACCTATATTTGTGAGCACAATGAAGATGGGGCTATGGGCTTGGTAATAAACCAACCTATTGATGTTACCGTTGGCGAACTTTTAGATAAAATAGAAATTGATAACGACAAAACGCAAAACGCAGCAAAAGTAAGTGTGTTTGCAGGCGGACCCGTTAAAACTGACCGTGGTTTTGTTTTGCACTCTCCTCAATCAGGTTATTCAGCAAGCCAAAAACTCAGTAGCGATATTATGATCACTACCTCAAAAGACGTTTTAGCAAGCTTAACTACCGCACAAGCACCTGAACAATTTATTATTACATTGGGTTATTCAGGATGGGAGCAAGGACAACTCGAACAAGAGTTACTTGATAACAGTTGGTTGATCATAGAAGCCGATCCGAAGATCATTTTTGACACCCCCGTTGAAAAACGATGGGAAAAAGCAGTTTCAATGTTGGGCTTTGATATTAGCCAACTCAGCCCTGAAGCTGGTCACGCATAATAGTAATTTAACCCTTAGCAAACTTAAACAAGATACACATGACAAAAAAATCGCTTAAGCCGCAAGGCGAACGCACTGTAATGGGCTTTGACTTTGGCACCAAAAGTATTGGTATTGCTATTGGGCAAGAGCTAACAGGCAGCGCGTCTAGCCTTAAGGCTGTAAAAGCACAAGATGGCATTCCTAACTGGGACCATATTGCTGTACAAGTAACCGAATGGCAGCCTGACTTAATGGTTGTTGGCTTACCACTAAATATGGATGGAACGTCACAAGAGGTTACCTTTAAAGCAAAAAAGTTTGCCAACAGATTACATAATCATTATGGCATTCCGGTACAAACACAAGACGAGCGTTTAACGACTGCGGATGCTAAAGCGCGACTTTTTGAAAGTGGTGGCTATAAAAACTTAGGCAAAGGTAACGTAGATAATATGTCTGCGGTTATTATTTTAGAAAGTTTTTTTGAGTCTAGTTACGGTGAATAAACAGGCTATATAAATAACCTGTTATATAAATAAAAAGCGCCAATTGACGCTTTTTTTATATTAAGTATTTATATTCATTACTTTTTAAATCATTGATCGCTATTTTTATCGTCAAGGCCATCAATAGTAACGCCTTGTAAAAAGCCCGCACCTTGCTGCTCGTTATTGCGCAGTTTAATCATTAAGCGTAAATCATTTGGCGAATCAGCATGATGCAGTGCATCAGCGTAATTAATTCGCTGCTGTCTATACAGCTCAAATAATGCTTGGTCAAAGGTTTGCATGCCCATTTCTTTCGATTTAGCCATTGCCTCTTTAATACCACCAATATCACCGTTTTTAATCAGTTCAGCAACCATTGGTGAGTTAAGCAATATTTCAATAGCTGCAACACGGCTTTCACCATCAGCAGTCGGTACTAATTGCTGAGCAACAATTGCACGTAAGTTAAGTGCTAAATCGTACTTAAGCTTATCGTGTTTTTCTTTTGGAACTAAATGCATAATACGGTCAATCGCTTGGTTAGCATTATTAGCATGCAGTGTTGCAACACACAGATGCCCAGTTTCGGCAAAGCTTAGTGCGTATTCCATAGTTTCTTGAGAGCGAATTTCACCAATCAAAATTACATCGGGAGCTTGGCGTAATGAGCTTTTAAGTGCTGACTCAAAGCTTTCGGTATCAAGCCCTACTTCGCGTTGAGTAATAATACTTTTGCGATGCTCATGAACAAATTCAATCGGATCTTCAATAGTCAGTATATGACCACGTTGATGTCGGTTACGGTAACCAATAAGTGCGGCTAGCGAGGTTGATTTACCCGTGCCAGTACCACCGACGAACAAAACAAGGCCACGCTTAGACATAATTACATCGGTAAGAATAGAAGGAAGACCTAGCTCACTCACATCAGGTATTTGCGTAACAATACGGCGAATAACCATACCTGCTTTATCGCGTTGCCAAAAGGCAGAAATACGAAAGCGCCCTTCGTCAGTGGCAATCGCAAAGTTACATTCTTTCGTTGTATGAAACTCTGCTTTTTGCTTTTCGCTCATTGCAGATTCAACTAACTCAAGCGATTGCTCATCTGTAAGCCTATCGTCACTGAGGGCTGTTAGCTCGCCGTTTATTTTTGCACTTACAGGTAGCTGACTCGATACAAATAAGTCAGAGCCTTTTTTCTCAATCATGATGAGTAAAAAGTCGTTTAAAGATAAAGCCATAATAGTTTCTTACCCGCCAAATTGTGTTTTGTCTTGTGCTTTTTCTTTCGCTGCCGCATTTGTAACAATGCCGTGATTAACTAAATTAGTTAAACATTGATCCATTGTTTGCATGCCCACAGACGCACCGGTTTGAATAGACGAGTACATTTGTGCAATTTTATCTTCACGAATTAAGTTACGAATAGCAGGTACTGCAATCATAATTTCGTGTGCTGCAACTCGCCCGCCACCAATCTTTTTAAGCAGTGTTTGCGAAATAACAGCACGCAAAGATTCAGATAACATTGAACGTACCATTGATTTTTCTTCACCTGGGAATACATCGATAATACGGTCAATGGTTTTTGGTGCAGATGTTGTATGCAACGTGCCAAACACTAAGTGGCCTGTTTCGGCTGCGGTCATTGCAAGACGAATTGTTTCTAAATCACGTAACTCACCAACCAATATTACATCTGGATCTTCACGCAATGCACTACGTAGCGCATTTGAAAAGCTATGAGTATCGCGATGTACCTCACGTTGATTAATAAGGCTTAATTTATTATCGTGAACAAACTCGATTGGATCTTCGATTGTTAGAATATGGTGATGTTTATTTTGATTTATATAATCGACCATAGCGGCAAGTGTTGTTGATTTACCAGAGCCCGTTGGGCCTGTCACTAACACGAGTCCACGTGGGGTATCGGAGATTGTTTTAAAAATATCTGGCGCACCTAAATCATCAAGCGTTAACACTTCACTTGGTATGGTACGAAATACCGCAGCAGGCCCGCGATTAGAGTTAAACGCATTCACACGAAAACGTGCTAAATTAGGCACTTCAAACGAAAAATCCACTTCGAGATTTTGTTCATAGTCCTTGCGTTGATTATCGTTCATAATATCGTAAACCAGACTGTTTACGTCTTTGTCTGCAAGGGCTGGTATATTAATGCGGCGAACATCACCGTCTACGCGTATCATAGGTGAAACACCCGACGATAAATGTAAATCGGATGCTTTGTGTTGCACACTAAACGCTAATAATTCGGTAATATCCATTTATGACTCCACAACTAACTGATAAATATATGGTTACAATAGCAGAACGACTCACATCCGCCTACGCTAGAATTGCAGACGCGGCAAAAATTGCACAACGAAACACTAACGAAGTCACTCTACTGGCAGTGTCTAAAACTAAACCAAGCGAAGATGTTATTGCAGCTTATGAGCATGGTCAGCGCGAATTTGGTGAATCTTATGTTCAAGAGGCTATAGATAAAATAGCTCAACTACAGTCATATAGCGACATCATTTGGCATTTCATTGGCCCGATTCAATCTAATAAAAGTGCTTTAGTGGCTGCCAACTTTGATTGGGTGCAAAGTGTTGATCGCATAAAAATAGCGAAACGATTAGATTCCCAGCGCCCAGACGATAAACAGCCTCTTAATATACTTATTCAAGTAAATATAAGTAATGAAGAAGCGAAGTCGGGTTGCCACCGCGATGAAATAGATGAACTTGCCGATTTTATTAACCAATGTGAGCACTTAACACTTCGAGGTTTAATGGCGATTCCCGCTAAAAGCAACGATCTGGATACGCAAATTCAATCTTTTGAGCAATTACAAACTTGCTTTGATAAACTAAAGACCCAATATCCTCAAGTAGATACTTTGTCGATGGGTATGAGTAACGATGTTGAAGCTGCCATTAGTGCAGGCTCAACCATGGTAAGGATCGGCACAGACATTTTTGGAACACGAACTTAAAAGGTGATAACAGATTTATGTCAGATAAAAAAATCGCATTTATAGGCACAGGTAATATGAGCTACGCCATTATTGGTGGCATGGTAAAAAACGGTTTTAACGCAAGTAACATTATTGCGACTAACCGCAACCAAGAAAAGCTTGAAAAGGTAGCAGCCGATTTCAAGGTGCAAACCACCAGTGACAATAACGAAGCCCTGCGCGATGCTGATGTAATTGTTTTGTCTGTTAAACCACAAATGATGGGCGATTTATGTAAATCGTTTCAAGAGTCGGGCGTAGATTTTAGCGATAAACTGTTTATTTCTGTTGCTGCTGGCTTAACTGTAAAACGTTTACGTGAAATGCTAGGTCAAGACGTTAAAATGGTACGTTGTATGCCAAATACACCGTCTTTATTAGGCCGTGGTGTATCAGGTTTATATGGTGCGGGCGAAACACAAAGCGAACACGAATTTGTACAACAAGTTTTTGAATGCACGGGCATTGTTGTATGGGTGGAAAAAGAGTCACAAATTAACGATATTATTGCTGTAACCGGCTCATCACCTGCTTACTTTTTCTTATTTATGGAAGCCATAGAAGAAAAAGCTAAAGCTCTGGGCTTTAACGATGAAGACGCTCGTCGCCTGGTACAACAAACAGCCCTTGGCGCCGCCGAAATGGCACTTAGCCAGCCTGATATTACTATTTCGCAACTACGTTCAAACGTAACATCTAAAGGCGGTACTACTCACGCAGCTGTTGAGCACTTAAAAGATGAAGGCTTAACTAAAACCGTTGGCGATGCAATGGATGCGTGTATTGCGCGTGCAGAGCAAATGGAAAAAGAACTTTAAAACCACTTTTTATTGAAGGTTACACTATGAATGCCATGCAATTTTTAATCAGTACCCTGTTTGATTTGTTTTTAATGGTGGTATTACTGCGCTTTTGGCTGCAGTGGGCAAAAGCCGACTTTTATAATCCAATGAGCCAGTTTGTGGTTAAAGCCACGTCGTTTGCGGTAAAACCACTGCGAAAAATCATTCCGGGGTTTGGCGGACTTGATCTAGCATCTCTGTTGCTGGCATTTATAGTGGCTGTAGCCAAAATTAGTACTTTAATGCTTGTTATATATAATGCGTGGGCAATACAGCCTGTAATTATACAAGCACTTATAACGGTACTAAAAGAAGGCCTTAACTTAGTTTTTTGGGTACTTATTATTCGCGCTATTTTAAGCTGGGTTAGCCAAGGTTATAACCCTATAGAAGCGGTTTTCCATCAGCTTACTGAACCAATGCTAAAACCAATTCGTAAAATATTACCATCAATGGGTGGCTTAGATTTATCAGTTTTAGTACTTATTATTGGTATTCAGTTTTTGCAAATGCTGCTTATGGATTTTTTAGTCTAATATGGATTTTTTAATTAGAGGCCCAAAGGCCTCTTTTTTATATGTTTTGAGGAATACATAATGAACCGTTTAATTAAGTTTTGTTTTATTGCTTGTTTAGCATTTGCATTTAACGCGCAAAGCGAAGAAATGCAAGGCGCACAATATAAAGAGCTTGGCCCTTGGCAAGTGCATTACATCGCCTTTCCTTCTACTTTTATTCAGCCAAAAATAGCAAAAGCGTATGGCCTTGAGCGAAGCGGATACAAAGGCATTGTGAATATTTCTATATTAAAAAATGATGCCGAAAATACAGCCCAAACAGCAAAGCTTACTGGCACAGCTAGAAACCTACTTGGCAATAAACAAACGCTTACTTTTAAAGAAGTAAAAGAAGGTGGTTCAATTTATTACCTTGCCCAAGTTGATTATACCAACGAAGAGATTTTACGCTTTGAGATTGAAATACAACAAAGTAATCAATTTCAAAAATTACAGTTTCAGCAAAAATTTTACGTAGATTAATAACATGACCAAAACTTTAGTACTTGCTACAGGTAACCCTGGCAAAGTAAATGAGCTAGCTAACATGCTAAGCCCTCTGAATATTAATGTAGTTCCACAGAGCGATTTTAACGTAGGTGAAGTTGCCGAAACCGGCACTACCTTTGTTGAAAATGCCATTATTAAAGCGCGTCATGCCGCTAAAATTACTGGCATGCCTGCTATTGCCGATGACTCAGGTTTAGAAGTTGATGGCCTAAATGGCGCACCCGGTGTTTACTCTGCCCGTTTTGCAGGCCCAGGTGCCAGCGATCAAGATAACATTGATAAGTTACTCGTAGACTTGGGTAATAACCCTATCCGTAGTGCTCGTTTTTGGTGTGTACTGGTATTAATGCGCCACGCAGATGACTCTACCCCCCTTATTTGCAGTGCAAGCTGGGAAGGCGAAATTACGCTCACTCAAAAGGGCAACGGTGGCTTTGGTTACGACCCTGTATTTTTTGTAGCAGAGAAAAATTGTACCAGTGCTGATCTTACAAAAGAGCAAAAAAATGCAGTGAGTCATCGCGGCCAAGCACTACAAAAACTATTGCTAGAGCTACAGCAAAAAGGCGGCCTGTGAACCTTCCACCACTGAGCTTATATGTGCACGTACCTTGGTGCGTGCAAAAATGCCCGTACTGCGATTTTAATAGCCACGGACAAAAAGGTGAAATACCTGAAGCTGAATATGTTCAGCATTTAATTGATGATTTAAAAGCAGATTTGCACTTAGTGCAAGGACGTAAAATTCACAGCATCTTTATTGGTGGCGGTACTCCGAGCTTATTAACTGGTGCGGCTTATACTCGTTTATTAAATGAAGTCGACAACCTAATTGGTCTTGAAGAGCACTGCGAAATTACCCTTGAAGCCAACCCAGGTACAGTAGAAACAGGTCGTTTTAAAGATTACGTAAAAGCAGGTATTAACCGTATTTCGATTGGCGTGCAAAGCATGCAAAACGACAAGCTAAAAGCACTGGGGCGGATTCATGGCAGTGACGAGGCTAATTATGCTGCGCAGCAAGCTAAAGAAGCCGGTTTAAATAGCTTTAACCTTGATTTAATGCACGGCTTACCAGGGCAAACACTTGACGATGCACTGAGCGATTTAAAGCAAATAATAGCGCTCGATCCTCCTCATATATCGTGGTATCAACTAACTATTGAACCCAATACTCAATTTGCTTCAAAGCCCCCTACCTTGCCACAAGACGAAACACTGTGGGACATTCAAGAGCAAGGGGTAGAGTTACTAGCTCAAGCAGGTTACATACAATACGAAATATCGGGCTATGCAAAACCGGGCTATCAATGCCAACATAACTTGAATTATTGGCGTTTTGGCGATTATCTCGGTATTGGTTGCGGCGCGCATGGTAAGGTTACTGATGCAAATACAGGGCTTATTACGCGTACTGAAAAGGTTAAACACCCACGCGGCTATATGGATTTAATTAAACCGTATATGTACAAAAGCTGGCATGTAGAGCAAGACGATTTAGCGTTTGAATTTTTTATGAATCGCTTTCGCCTTGTTGAGCCTTGCCCAATTAATGATTTTAATAAACTTACAACACTGCCACTGCAAAGTCAGCAAAGTGCATTAAACCAAGCAATTAATAAAGGTTTATTGACTCAAACAGACAGCCATTGGCAGGTAAGTTTAAAAGGTCATCGCTTTTTAAATGACCTGCTAGAATTATTTGTGTAGCCCCCAGCGCTACACAAAAAATAAATATAAAACACCCTAATGGGTTTCTAACAACAAAAGGGAAAACAATGCGTAAACTTACTTTTATTGCGGCCGCAGTAAGCGTTGCACTACTTGCTGGTTGCCAGCAAACAACACAACAAGCGACTTCAGCTCCTATTGCACAAGCAGTTCAATCACAACAAAGTGAAATAGACAAAGCCAATGCATTTTTTGAAGATACATTTAACCGCGACGTAATGAGCAGTCCTGTATATCAAACATACATGGGTATTAAGCAAGATTACGATAAGTGGGATGATGGCAGCGAAGAAAGACAGCTTAAAGATTTAGCGCAAACGAAAGCTGACCTAGTTGCACTCAAAGCAATCAGCCGTGATTTATTAGATGATGCAACAAAAGTTAGCTACGACTTAAAAAAACAAGATCTTGAAAGCTCAATTGCTGACTTTAAATGGCGCTACCATAATTACCCTGTGAACCAAATGTTTGGTACGCATTCTATGATCCCTGCATTTTTAATTAATCAGCACTCAATTAGTAATGTAAAAGAAGCTAAAGACTACATTTCTCGTTTAAATGGTGTAACTGGTGTTATTGATCAGCTTATCGTTGATTTAACTGTACGTGCAGAAAAAGGCATCATAGCCCCTAAGTTTGTATTCCCGCATGTTATTGATTCAAGCAAAAACATTATTCACGGTGCACCGTTTGAAAAAGGCGATGATTCTACATTGCTTGCTGACTTTAAACGTAAAGTAACAGCGCTTGAAATTAGCCAAGACGAAAAAGACTCGTTAATCAGCGATGCATCAGATGCATTAAAATCGGCTGTTAAACCATCTTACTCTAAGTTAATTAATTACCTTGCACAGCTTGAAAAACGCGCAGATGATCGCGATGGCGCATGGAAATTACCTGATGGCGAAGCGTTTTATAACAACGCACTTAAGCGCACAACTACAACAGATTTAACGGCTAAAGAAATTCATGCAATTGGTCTATCTGAAGTGACACGTATTCATGATGAAATGCGTGAAATTAAAGACAAAGTTGGCTTTAAAGGCGACTTAAAAGCGTTTATGCAGTTTATGAAAACTGACAAGCAATTTTACTACCCTAATGATGCACAAGGTAAACAACGCTACCTTGATGAAGCCACTGGGCTTATTGATACAATGAAAACGCGTTTAGATGAGCTATTCATTGTTAAACCAAAAGCTGATTTAAAAGTAAAAGCGGTTGAAGCATTCCGTGAAAAAGCGGCAGGTAAAGCATTTTACCAACAGCCAGCTCCAGATGGGTCACGCCCAGGTGTTTACTACGCTAACCTTTACGATATGGAAGCAATGCCAACGTATCAAATGGAAGCACTGGCTTACCACGAAGGTATTCCGGGACACCACATGCAAATAGCTATTTCGCAAGAGCTAGAAGGTATTCCTAAATTCCGTAAGTTTGGTGGCTACACAGCGTATATTGAAGGCTGGGGTTTATACTCAGAGTTCATTCCTAAAGAAATGGGCATGTACTCAGACCCTTACTCTGATTTTGGTCGCCTTTCAATGGAATTATGGCGCGCATGTCGCTTAGTTGTTGATACAGGTATTCACGCAATGAAGTGGACTCGCCAAGAAGGTATTGATTACTACGTAAATAACACCCCTAATGCTACATCTGACGGTGTTAAAATGGTTGAGCGTCACATTGTAATGCCTTCACAAGCAACCGCTTATAAAGTGGGTATGCTTAAGATTTTAGAACTTCGTGAAGACGCTAAAAAGCAACTGGGTGATAAATTTGATATTCGTCAGTTCCACGACGTAGTGCTTAAAAATGGTCCTGTACCACTTAATGTACTAGAAAACTTTGTTAATGAATGGGTAGCAAGCAAAAAGGCTTAAAACCAATTTAAACAATTGCTTTAAATATGAAAGGTCGCATTTGCGGCCTTTTTTGTTTTATAGTAGCAAAAAAGATTTTGGAAATAATAATGGATTTAAGCATACAACTACTTAATGCGCGTATTTCAAAGCAGCAGTTAAATGAACTCGATAACGACTTTAGACAGTTAAGCCCTGCTCAGCAAACTTTGCAGCTTAACCATTTATATGACAGCGCCCAACGGTTGAGTGTTAAGTATGACTTTATGCAAAACATAGCAATCCGTATATTAAGTACTAATACAGCACCTTCTCTATTTATTAACCAACTCACTAATATTGACGCATTGAGCTTTTTCACCCCAGCGCTGAGAGTAAATAAAGGCTTTTTAGTACAAGATACTCAAGGAAATAACGTACTGCACAATGTGTTTAAGCATGCCGATGCTACAAAGCTACCATTTAACTATGTACGCTCTTTAATGTTGTTTGAATCAAATGATGACTTAGTTAAAGCACTCGCGCAGCCCAACTCTCACGGATTAACACCAGTTGCCTGCTACATTGCCTATGCAAATAAACCGAGCACACCGGTAAAGCATGAATTTTCAGCTTTGTTAGCATTAATGGAAATAGAGCAAAAACAAAACCCTAACGCAAAACAGCAGCTTGCCAACGTACTAAAAGGGCAAAAAGTTAACGAGACCACAATTTTACTGAGCGCCGCTTACTTGCAACGCTCAACGGCGCAAGTTGCTCACTTAATCAAGGCGCTTTAATTCACTCACAACTTCTGTACGCACACTGTCTATGGCATGTGTAATAGATTGCGCAG
This sequence comes from Pseudoalteromonas sp. NZS71, assembly GCF_015864715.1. NCBI lineage: Bacteria > Pseudomonadati > Pseudomonadota > Gammaproteobacteria > Alteromonadales > Pseudoalteromonadaceae > Pseudoalteromonas > Pseudoalteromonas sp. NZS71. The sequence continues at coordinate 70,310 of NZ_JADYWS010000025.1, forward strand.
CACTTTGCTGATCAACCATATTTGGCCAATTTGTTTGCCAGACCTTTTGTAAGTCTTTTGTTTTTAAATGTACTTTATCAACGGCTAAGTAGCTTAAGTCATGAATTAAGTTAACTTTAACCCAGCCTTTTCTAGGGCTGCCATCTATTTTGTTATTATCGTAATGTGCGGCAAATACAATAAGCTCAAGCTCGGCTAGTTCTTGTAAAATTTGAAAGCTAGCAATGCGTGTATTGTTGTTCTCTTCACTTGCCTCCATTCGCCATGCATTATAACTAAAGCCTATAAACGCAAACACTACGCTCGCTATAGCAGTAAAAAAATACGAACGGGGCGCCAGTACAAACTGACCATATTTAGACTCTGACATATTATTTCCTAGGGCCTGTTTATCTTTCGAGGTTAAATTTGCAGCAGTATGTTTGGTATTTAGGCAAGGCAGAGCCTATGCAGTGTGGTTATTCCCCATAAATAGGCGATAACGTGGAATAAATGCCAAACATACGCTGCCCGAAGGGTTCTGCCTAGGGGCAATTTACTCTTTGTTGCTCGGTTTTTACTTAGCCCGCTAGGTTACAAACCTCACGCCGCGATTAAATCGCCCCTAGATTGAACAAATTTTAATCCTGAAAGGTCAACAGGCCCTAGTCATTTAAATAATATTCAACACTGGTTACCACTCTTATATTTTTTATTTGCGGTGTGTTTGAATCTCGATTACTGATACTAAATTGCCCTTGGCGAGCTGTTTTTATTTTGCCTAATTTTGAATTAGAGTCTTTAGCAAATTTATTAGCGACTTCACGCGCTTTTTCAGTTGCTTCTTGCACCATCGCAGGTTTTACATCATTGAGGCCAGTAAAAATATATTCAACTTTTGTTTCGTAGCTGTCCTGCACTATTGCGATATCTTGTTTAGCAAGTTGGCTCACTTTGCTCAACGCGTTTTGCACTTTATCTGGCGCATCAGAATAAACAATAATATTTGAGCGCACTATGTATCTAAATTGCTGATTTTCATTACTGTATTCACGTGCTTGCTTATCAATAACTGACTGGCTGCCTATTGTTATTTCATCGTCGTCAAAACCATGCAGTTTTAAAAAAGCAGTTACAGCATCATTTTTTTTCTCAACTCGGCTGACTAATTTTTCAAGATTATTGTCGGCATCACTAAATTGCAGAGGCCAAATTACCGTATCGGCTATAACTTCTCGCTCGGCCAATCCCTTAACCTGCACAGTACGTTCCATCTCTTTTACACTGAGAGCTGTGCTCTTTAAAATAAACCCTAAGCTAATTAAGCCTATACTTAAACAAATAGCCGCTATAACAATGTAAAAACCGGGGGTTTTATTCACAATAATCTCCTTGATTGATATCAATAATAAGCATCTAGACGCTCGAAATAACACAGTAAACAGGGTACATTGAGACTATAAATAACGCAAAATTTAATCAGCCTAGGAAAAACCATGAGCCTTAAGCGCATTACCCAGTTTTTTAACCCAAGCTCAGTGGCCGTTATTGGTGCCTCTAATATATCAACTCGTGCTGGTTTTGTGGTTATGCGCAACTTACTTCAAGGCGGTTTTAAAGGGCCGATAATGCCCGTTACTCCAAGCCATAGCGCAGTACATGGCGTACTTGCTTACCCCTCTATTGCTGACTTACCAAAAGTACCCGACCTTGCTGTTATTTGTACTAACAAAAATACCTTAATTGATATTATTGAGCAGCTTGGAGAGCTTGGCTGTAAAACGGCTATTGTTATTGCAGATGGGCTTTCTGGAGAGCAAAAAAGCGCACTTAAAGCATGCGCTCAAGCCAAACAGGTTACTTTGCTTGGACCCAATTGTTTGGGCTTGCTGATCCCTCATATTGGTTTAAATGCGAGCTTTTCACATACCGTGGCGAGCCCAGGTAAAATTGCATTTGTATCGCAATCAGCAGCTGTATGCTCAACCATTTTAGATTGGGCTAAAAACAAAGAAATTGGCTTTTCATATTTTGTATCGGTAGGTGATTGCCTTGATATAAACTTTAATGAACTACTCGACTTTTTAGGTCGTGATGCTAAAACCAAAGCTATTTTACTCTACATTGATAACATTGAAGATATTCGTGGCTTTATATCAGCAGCAAGAGCCGCGGCCTTTAGTAAACCTGTAATTGCAATTAAAACAGGTAAAACAAGTGCAGGCGCACTTGCAGCCGAAATTCACACCGGTGGAAAGCAAAGCTCTGATGCTGTTTACGATGCGTTATTTCAACGAGCGGGTATGCTGCGCGTAAATGATTTACGAGAGCTATTTGCAGCGACACAAACACTCGCCATGCATCCAAAATTATTAAAAGTAGAGCAACTGACAATTTTAACTAATGGTGGCGGCCCGGGTGTTATGGCCGTTGATGAGCTAATTCAAAGCTCCGGTAAATTAGCAGAACTAAGCATTGAAACCCGAAATGCGCTAAATAAAGTTATTCCGCAATCAGAAACCACCTCAAACCCTGTGGATATTTTTGGCGACTCAGCACCTGCGCGTTATAAGCAAGCATTAGAAATTTTACTGCACGCAAAAGAAGTTAAAAACTTACTGATTATCCATACTCCCTCAGCGCTTGCGCCCAGCGAAGACTACGCCAACATTATTGTAGAAACCTTACAAACATTACCCAAAATGGCACGCCCTTACGTTATAACTAATTTTATGGGTGAAGACGCATCTTACGCCGCCAGAAAAGTGTGCTCAAACAACGCAATACCAACTTATAGAACACCAGAGGGTGCTGTTGGCGCGTTTATGCACTTGGTAACGTATCGCCGTAACCAAAAGCATTTAACGCAAACACCTGAGTCGAATACTGATGACGCAAAAATAAATAAAGTAGCAGCTAAAGCGCTTATTAATGAGTTTTTAGATGACGGACAAAGCTACTTACCTACCCATCAGGCAAGCCAAGTATTAAATCACTATGGTATTACATGCATTCAAACTGAGGTGGCTTACACCCCAACAGAAGCCAGAGAGCAAGCCATAGAACTTGGTTTTCCGGTCGCGTTAAAACTTATTAGCCCAAGTATTGCTTCAAAGTCTGAAGTAGGTGGTGTGGTGCTTAACTTAAACGACGCCAACGAGGTTGAACAAACCGCTTTTGCAATGCTTATCCGTATTAAAAACACTTATCCGGATGCTGTTATTGAAGGGTTTTCATTACAAAAAATGGCGCCGCGAGCAGGCGCAAATGAGCTGCGAATTGCAATTAAAACCGAGCCTAATTTTGGTCCTGTTATATTATTAGGTGAAGCAGGAACCGGCCTTGAATATGCGCAAGCCGCCGTTGCTCTGCCTCCACTAAATATGAACTTAGCAAAGTATTTAATTGCGGCAGCGCACGATAAAGGCGTACTAAAGGAGCGCATATTACCCGAAAAAGTTGATAAGTATCGTTTGTGTGCACTGCTAACGCGTATTTCTCAGTTAGTTATTGATCAACCTGACATAAGCTCAATGGAACTTAATCCTATTCTTGCCAGTAATGGACAGTTTTTAGTGCTCGATGCCACCATGACACTTAGCCGCTATCAAACTCAGAGCAATCGTAAGCGCTTATCTATTCGTCCCTACCCTATTGAACTTGTTGAAGTGGTAACACTTAAAAACAACACCCAGGCTACGCTCAGGCCAATAAAGCCAGAAGATGAACAAGCTCATAAAGCATTTGACGAGTCACTTAATAAAGAAGACAGATATAAACGCTTTTTTGGCGAACTACCACAATTTAACCACGATCAACTCGCTAAAATGACGCAAATTGATTACGACCGTGAAATGGCGTTTATTGTTTGCCAGCGCTTTGAAGGTAAAACACGTACATTAGGTGTATCTCGCGTCATTATGGACCCCGATAACCTGCATGCTGAGTTTGCCATTGTAGTACGCTCAGATTGCCAAGGCTTAGGGCTTGGTCGCATACTAATGAGTGCTGCAATTAACCACTGTAAACGCCAAGGTGTTGAGTCGATTGAAGGCATAACTTTACCAGAGAATACGGGGATGATTGAGCTTGCCCGTAAGTTAGGCTTTAAAATTAGTCGCGACTTTGAAGAAGGCAGTATTAATATGGTACTTAAACTTAAATAATGAATGAACCACACACTTTAAGACAAAAAATGGCTTGCCTGTTTGAAGGCACAGGCCAGTACCATCGAGCAGGACATATTCTTGATATTGCACTCATTAGCTTAATAATGATTAACGTTGTAGCCATTGTTATTGAATCAATTCCAAGTGTGGCAGAGCAGTATTACAACGAATTCTTAGTTTTAGAAATTGTCTCGGTCGCTATTTTTGCTATTGAGTACTTAGCCAGACTTTGGGCTTGCGTAGATAAAACACAATATGCAGCAATGGAAGGGTCTCATACCAAACGTCGGCTTAGCTATTTTTTCTCCCCTTTGGCAATTGTTGATTTAATTGCGATTTTACCAAGCTTAATGATGTTTTTATTTCCTCTCGATTTACGTTTTTTACGCGTGCTCCGACTATTAAGGGTATTTAAACTCACTCGCTACTCACGCGCCATGCAGCTACTTTTAAAAGCCTTTAACGATGAAGGTAGTTCATTAATGGCTGCTTTTTTTATTATGGCCGTCGTGCTTATTTTAGCTTCATGCGGAATTTACTTAATTGAGCACGACATACAACCCGATAAATTTGGCTCTATTCCTGCGGCTATGTGGTGGGCAATGGCAACATTAACAACCGTTGGTTATGGCGATGTAGTACCTATAACGCCATTGGGTAAGTTTTTCGGCGGTGTTATAACACTACTGAGCATGGGAATGGTTGCGATACCTACCGGTTTACTGGCGTCTAGTTTTTCAGAACAAATACGTAAACGCCGCCAATTTTTTGAAGATGCCGTACATGAACAAATTCAAGATGGCACTCTTAATGATACTCAACAAGAACACCTAGAAGAACTACGCTATAAATTAGGCTTGAGTAAACTAGAAGCTAATAAGGCCATTAAAACGCAGTTGAATGAGCATAATAGCCATTTGTTTTGCAGGCACTGCGGTAAAAGGCCTTAAATAAGTACTGCTATTATTAATTAAATATGTCACTCCAATTGCGATTAATAAGCGGGAGTACTTCGGTATTAGGTACCGGTTTACTAAATAAGTACCCTTGGAAATGCATGCATCCTCGCGCCTTTAAAAAGGCGAGTTGGTGCGAGCTTTCTACGCCTTCAGCTACACATTCTTTACCTAAACTATCAGCAAGCGCGAGTATTGATTGAATAATAGCTTCATCGTCAGAATCTATGCCTATGTCTTGTACAAAGCTTCTATCTATTTTTAATACATCAATAGGAAAACGCTTTAAATAAGTAAGCGATGCGTAACCCGTACCAAAATCATCCATATACAATCTACAGCCCAACTTTTTAAGTTGTTCCATGCTGTGTAGCGCTTCTTTTGAATCACGCATTAATATTGATTCGGTTATTTCAAAAACAATTGCCTCAGACGACACTCCTGAATTACTTAACGCTTTTTTAATTTCAGGAACAAGGTCTTTAAACTCAAAATCAAGAGCCGATAAATTAATAGATAAATACAGGCTAGGTGAGGCTTTTCGCCACTCTTTTAGCTCTAATAAAGCGCGCGCAAAAGTCTGCAGCATAATTTTTGTAATTAGGCCTATACCTTCTGCTGCCACCGAAAACTCTTGAGTTTGCACAAGCTTATTTTCAGGCCAACGCAGCAGTACTTCAAAGCCTTCTGTTTTTTGACTTTCAGCGTTAATAATAGGCTGGTAGTAATTACAAAATTCTTCTTCTTGATACGCTTTAGTTAGCTGAGACTCAAGATGCAGCGCTCTTTGAACATGCTGATTCATCTCTTGCTTATAAAACTGATAACGAGCCTGTAGATTAACTCGTTTTTAAATTTGTTTTTATTGATAAACAAACCATAGCTGAGTTCCTATTTTGGTTCAATTGATTACTATATTTTTATGCAGAATATAGA
>NZ_JADYWS010000026.1:0-72290 GCF_015864715.1 Pseudoalteromonas sp. NZS71
TAAATTCAGAAGCCTTTATAAACTAACCAGAAGATCGGTCAATGGATCGTTAAATATTTCTTAACTGATCGGCATTAAGCCACTTGGCTTGCTTTAAATATCGTTATTTTAACACGAAAAATTAAACTTTTAAGTAATCCATAATACCTTCTGCAGCGTTACGTCCTTCAAAAATAGCAGTTACCACTAAATCTGAACCACGTACAATGTCGCCACCAGCAAATATTTTAGGGTTAGTAGTTTGATGTGTAAACTCACCTTGTTCTGGTGCGTTAATACCGCCCCAGTTGTTTATTTCTACATCGTATTTTTCTAACCAATCCATTTTGTGAGGCTGGAAACCAAACGCCATAATAACTTGATCAGCTTCAATAACATGTTCTGAACCAGGTACTTCTTCAGCACGGCTTCTGCCTTTTGCGTCAGGTTCACCTAATTTAGTTTTAACCATTTTAACGCCGGTCACTTTACCTTTATCGTTCAGTACAATGCCTTTAGGCTGAACGTTATATGTAAATATAACGCCTTCTTCTTTCGCGTTTTTAACTTCACGTTTAGAGCCTGGCATATTTTCTTTATCACGACGATAAGCACACGTTACTTTTGCAGCATTTTGTCGAATAGACGTACGCACACAGTCCATCGCTGTATCACCACCGCCAAGTACAACTACTTTTTGATTAGCCATATCAATACACGGTTGTTTTGTCTCATCGTAGCCCATTACACGGTTCGTGTTACCAATCAAAAACGGCAATGCATCGTGAACACCCGCTGCATCTTCATTTTCAAGACCTGCACGCATACTCTGATACGTACCAACCCCTAAAAACACAGCGTCGTAATCAGCTAAAATTTGATCAAGTGTAATATCAACACCTACTTCAACATTTAACTTAAATTCTACGCCCATTTCAGTGAAAATTTCACGGCGCTTTTGCATTACTGATTTTTCAAGTTTAAAAGAAGGAATACCAAATGTGAGTAGTCCACCTATTTCTGGGTGACGATCAAACACTACTGGTTTAACGCCGTTACGCACCAAAATATCAGCACACCCTAAACCTGCAGGGCCCGCACCAATAATGGCTACTTTTTTGTCAGTCCATGTTACATAAGACATATCAGGCTTCCAGCCCATTTTAAATGCCTCATCAGTAATGTATTTTTCAATATTACCTATTGTAACCGCACCAAACTCTTCATCGAGCGTACACGAGCCTTCACACAAGCGGTCTTGTGGGCAAACACGCCCACAAACCTCTGGTAAGCTATTTGTACGATGAGAAAGCTCAGCCGCCTCTATAATACGGCCCGTGCGTATTAACTTTAACCATTGTGGAATGTAGTTATGTACTGGACATTTCCACTCACAGTACGGGTTACCACAATCTAAACAACGGTCAGCTTGTGAGTTAACCTGATTCTCTGAAAAGGGTTCGTAAATTTCTACGAAAGATTTTTTACGTGACGAGATTGGTTTTTTGCGTGGGTCTACACGCTGCACGTCTATAAATTGATATACATTTTCGCTCATACTGCCCCCTTATTGCGCCTGAACACGTAGTTCGGCACTACTGCGAGCGCGATGCCCGAGTAAACTTTTTACGTCACTTGATATTGGTTTTACTAATTTGAACATCGGTAAGTACAATTCAAAGTTAGCCAAAATACTTTCTGCTCTGCACGAACCCGTAAGCTCTAAATGCTCAGCAATTAAGCCGCGTAAATGTTCTTGATGCGACGTTAATTCGTCTAGTGTTACTATTTCGACAAGCTCTGGATTAATGCGTTTTTCAAAATCATTTCGCTCATCTAAAATATAAGCAAAACCACCTGTCATACCCGCGCCAAAGTTAACGCCTACATTGCCCAGTACACATACAACGCCGCCCGTCATGTATTCACAACAGTTGTCACCTACACCTTCAACAACCGCTTGCACACCTGAGTTACGAACTGCAAAGCGCTCGCCTGCACAACCTGCAGCAAACAGTTTGCCGCCTGTTGCACCGTATAAACATGTGTTGCCTGCAATTGTGGCTTTGTGACTTTCGAACGACGAGCCAAGTGGTGGACGAATAACTAGCTTACCGCCCGCCATGCCTTTACCTACGTAATCGTTTGCATCGCCAACCAGTGTCATTTCAAGGCCACCGGCATTCCACACACCAAATGATTGACCCGCAGTACCGTGTAGCTCAATTGCTACAGGATCTGCCGCCATACCTTGGTTGCCATATTTATCAGCAATATAGCCAGAAAGCATTGCACCTACCGATCTGTCGGTATTACAAATACGACTTACTAGTGAAATACCGCTTGAAGCATCAATTGCGTCTTGCGCCTTAGCAAGTAGGCTCTCATTAAGTTTTCCTACATAATGTGAGCTATTAGGCGCACTACAATAAAGTGTTTCACCTGTTGGGTTATTAGGCTGAGCAATTACGGAAGATAAATCAATTTTCTTCTGTTTAGCTGTTTTGCCTTCAATGGCTTCAAGCAAATCTAAACGACCGATTAAATCAGTTAAGTTTACAACACCTAAGCTTGCCATGATTTCACGTGCTTCTTGCGCTATAAACTTAAAGTAGTTCATCGCCATTTCTGGTAAGCCGTGGTAATGCTTTTGACGAAGTGTTTCGTCTTGTGTTGCAACACCGGTCGCACAGTTGTTTAAATGGCAAATTCGTAAGTATTTACAACCAAGCGCAACCATTGGGCCGGTACCAAAGCCAAAACTTTCTGCACCTAAAATTGCCGCTTTAATTATATCTAAACCCGTTTTTAAGCCACCATCTGTTTGCAAGCGAATACGATGACGTAGTCCGTTTTCAACAAGGGCTTGCTGCGTTTCAGCAAGTCCTAGCTCCCATGGGCTACCTGCATATTTAACTGAAGTAAGTGGGCTTGCGCCTGTACCGCCATCATAGCCAGAAATAGTAATTAAATCGGCATACGCTTTAGCAACACCCGTTGCAATGGTTCCTACGCCTGGTTCTGAAACCAGTTTTACAGAAATAAGTGCTTTAGGGTTTACTTGTTTCAAATCGAAAATTAGCTGTGCTAAATCTTCAATTGAGTAAATATCGTGATGTGGTGGTGGCGAAATTAATGTAACACCTGGAACCGAATAACGAAGTTTAGCAATATATGGGGTTACTTTTTCACCCGGTAATTGACCGCCTTCGCCTGGTTTTGCACCTTGCGCTACTTTAATTTGAATAACGTCAGCACTGCGTAAGTAATGCGGCGTTACGCCAAATCGACCTGAAGCAACTTGTTTAATTCGCGAGTTTTTCTCGGTACCATAACGCAGCTTATCTTCACCGCCTTCACCAGAGTTTGAACAACCACCTAAGCGGTTCATTGCAATTGCTAGAGCCTCATGCGCTTCTGGCGATAATGCACCAATACTCATTGCTGCTGAATCGAAACGCTTGTATAGGTTTTCTGCAGGCTCTACATCATCGATGCTAATGCCTTGCTCTGGAATTTTAAGCGCAAGCATGTCACGTAAAGTGGCAATAGGACGCGTATTAACAAGTTTTGCATATTCACTGTAATCACTATATTCACCAGAACGAACTGCTTTTTGCAGGGTTTGGATTACATCAGGATTATAAGCATGATACTCGCCGCCATGTACGTACTTAAACAAGCCGCCGTGGCTTAATAATTTACGCTTACTTAGAGCGAGTTTGTGTAAGCTTTGCTGATCGTCATCAAAGTCGGTAAAGCATGCGCCCTGTATGCGACTTGCCACACCTTTAAAGCACATTTGTACAATAGCGTCAGATAAACCAACCGCTTCAAACAACATTGAGCAACGATATGACGCAACCGTACTTATGCCCATTTTAGACATGATTTTGTATAAGCCCTTGTTAATGGCTTTACGGTAAGCAAGAGTTACTTCGCAATACGACTTATTAATAATTTTGCTGTCGCTCATCGCAACTAACGATTCATACGCAAGATATGGATAAATTGCCGTAGCACCAAAGCCTAATAACACAGCAAACTGGTGCGCATCACGCACGCTACCGGTTTCAATGATAATGTTTGATTCACAGCGAAGATTGTTATCAACTAATCGTTTTTGTACCGCACCTACAGCCATAGCTGCTGGAATCGGCAAATTTTCTTCATTAAAGTTACGGTCAGTTAAAATAAGCATGATACAACCAGCGGCTGCTTTTTCTTGTGCTTGGTCACAAATACGCGTTACCGCATTTTCTAAACCTTCTTCAACTGTGTAGGTAATATCAATTTTACAGTAGCTGTAATGCGCTTCATCAGCATTTAATAGCTGCTGCATGTCTGCGTACATTAAAATTGGCGTATCAAACTGTAGGCGCTTAGCGTGGCCTGTTGTTTCGTTAAATACGTTTTGCTCACTACCAATACATGTCGCAAGTGACATTACATGATTTTCACGCAGTGGATCGATAGGTGGGTTTGTTACTTGCGCAAATTTTTGGCGGAAGTAATCATAAAGCGAACGATGCCCTTCACTAAGCACTGCAAATGGCGTGTCATCACCCATTGAGCCGGTTGCTTCTTGGCCGTTTTCACCCATTACACGAATAACACTATCAAGCTCTTCGTTGGTATAACCAAACATTTTTTGATATTTAGCTAGCGTTTCGTCATCAAATGAGCGATTTCCGGCGTCTTGCTCAGTAAGCTCTTCAAATGGTACTAAACGCTTAACGTTCTCCTCAAGCCATGACTTGTAAGGATGGCGAGACTTTAAATCTTGATCGATTTCATCTGAGTGCCAAATTTTGCCAAGCTTAGTATCAATAACTAATAATTCACCTGGACCAACACGGCCTTTTTCAACTACTTCATCGGCAGTGTAATCCCAAATACCCACTTCTGATGCAAGCGTAATAAAGCCATCTTGTGTAATTACATAACGCGCTGGGCGAAGTCCATTACGGTCAAGGTTACAAGCCGCAAAACGACCATCCGACATAACAATACCTGCCGGGCCATCCCATGGTTCCATATGCATAGAGTTAAAGTCGTAAAATGCACGTAAATCGTCGTCCATTGCACGGTTTTTCTGCCATGCAGGTGGTACGAGCATACGCATAGCGCGGAATAAATCCATGCCACCAGCTAAAAATAGCTCAAGCATATTATCTAGGCTTGATGAGTCAGAGCCGGTTTCGTTTACAAACGGCGCTGCGCTTTGTAAATCAGGAATAAGCGGTGACGCAAACTTATATGAACGTGCGCGTGCCCACTGGCGGTTACCTTCAATAGTATTAATTTCACCATTGTGTGCTAAATAGCGGAAAGGTTGAGCTAAAGGCCAACGCGGCTGAGTATTAGTAGAAAAGCGCTGATGGAAAACACAAATCGCACTCGTCATACGAATATCAGCTAAATCTAGGTAAAAATTTGGTAAATCTGCAGGCATCATTAAACCTTTATAGATAGTTACCAAACCAGATAGACTTGCAATATAGAAAGCTTCGTCATCAACAATGCGCTTTTCAGCGCGGCGGCGTGCTAAATATAAGCGACGCTCTAAGTCTTTAGAACGCCAACCTTCTGGCGCGCTAACAAAAATTTGTTCAAAACCTGGTAATTGCTGTACAGCAATAGGACCCAACATAGATGGGTCGGTTGGCACAACGCGCCAACCTAAAATATTTAACGTTTCTTTTTCTAATTCTTCGCTAAGTATTTGTTTTGCAGCTTGCGCTAAAACAGGGTCTGAATTTAAAAATATCATACCCACTGCGTAGTTTTTGCCTAAGTGCCAGTTATGTTCACTAGCAATAGCACGGAAAAAGCTATCTGGTTTTTGTAATAATAAACCACAGCCATCACCTGTTTTACCATCGGCAGATATACCACCACGGTGCTGCATGCGATCAAGCCCCGTAATAGCAGTACGAATAAGCCTATGACTAGCTTGACCATTAACTTGGGCTATTAAGCCAAAGCCACAATTTTCTTTTTCTAACTTTGAGTCGTATAACATAGACCCCTCCCCTTGCTGCACTGTTAGCGTGGATGAACTGCTCGACGATTTGCTAACAGACGGACAAAACTAGCCTCTATCTTAAATAGAGTCAATAGCACTTTGAATACATATTCACATTCTTGAATATTTCTCACTTCATAGCAAGATTTCTTTTTATCATTATTTTTAACATTTAGCGTTATTTTAACCACTATTTTTTCATGACACTGGTGTCAAGTTTAACATATTGTAAAAAACACGAGCCTCCAGCGTGCCAGCTTACGTAAACGTAAAGGTAACCGAAAGTGAATAAGTATTCAGCGCTAGAGAGGCTATTCAGTTAACATTTAGATAGTTTTATGCCATTTCATTACTTTAATGGCTTAACATCCCCGATTATTGCTGCTCATTAGTATAGTTATGAAAGTTCATGTCATTTTTTGTACGTTAATAGTGAATTTTTATTTAAAACTATGTCCGATGCGGACACATAAACTGTCCGCGGACATAAATTTCAATAACAAAAAAATAAAATCACTTAAATATCAAGGCCATAATAGTTGGCATATTAATCGTATAGCTTTATATATAATCGCTAATTGGAATTACTATGTTTACTCTAAGCTTATTTTTACTCTCTCCTATTGCCGCTATTTGCACAGCAGCTTTATTACTGCTGTGCGAAAAATACATAAAAGCAATTTAGGGGAAATTAAATGATTAAAGATACCAGCGCACAAGACGTACAAGTAAAGGCACCTATAAGCTATAAAAAATACGCGATAATCACTGCGATTGTTTTCATTGTGGTCTCTGCAATTGCTTATATTTTTTTAACGAGCCATAGCGCTAAAAGCTCTATTAGCCGCTCAAAAGTACAGATTGCAAAAGTACATGTTAAGGCGCTCATTCGAGACATTGCCGCCAGTGGTAAAATTGTTGCTGCTAATGCTCCTAAAATCTACAGTCCAGAACGGGGGTTTATAGATTTAAAAGTAAAGGCCGGCGATACAGTAAAGCAAGGCGACACTCTTGCCCTGCTGCAAAGCCCTGAGTTAACTAATGAATTAAAGCAACAGGAGTCTGTACTTAAAAGACTTGAAGGCGAACAGCAAAGGCAGCATTTGCAAGCAAGACGCCAAACACTCACTTTAAATAAAACACTCGATATGGCACAAGTTGAGCTTAACGCCGCTGAGCGCGAAAATCGTCGCGCACAGTTATCAATACAAAAGCACTTAATTAGCCAAATTGATCTAGAAAAAGCAGTTGATGATTTATCCCGAGCTAAGCTCTCCTATAAGCATGCGCAGCAAGAGGTATTGCTTGCCAAAGACACGCTCGCTTTTGAACTACAAGCTGCTAAAAGTGATGTGACCCGCCAACAACTTATTGTTGATGACTTAATCCGAAAAGTAAGCAACCTATCTATTAAGGCTACCGTTACAGGGATCGTGGGTAACCTATTAGTGCAACAAAAAGCCGCAGTGACGCAAAGCCAACCTCTTATGACTCTCGTCGACTTAAGTAATTTTGAAGCCGAACTCCAAGTTCCTGAAAGTTACGCAAACGAATTAGGGCTCGGTATGGAAGTAGAGCTTAAGTTAGGCAATGAAACAGTGATGGGGAATTTATCCGCCATATCACCAGAAGTTAATAATCGTGAAGTAACAGCACGCGTCCGGTTTAAAGGTGTTACTAACAACATTCGTCAGAACCAACGCTTAACTGCACGTATTTTACTCGACAACCGAGAAGGTGTAATGCAAGTAAAGCGTGGTGCATTTATGCAGCAAGGCGGAATTATAGCTTATAAGGTAGAAGGCAATATTGCAAAGCGTATACCTATTACAATAGGCGCCACCAGCATTAATGCGGTTGAGCTTTTAAGCGGACTAAAAGAAAACGATGAAATTATTATTTCAAGCTACAGCGACTTTAAGCAAGCCAACACGATTTTATTAAATTAAACAGACGTTCTCAACCAACGCTAAAAATAATTAGGAACAATCATGTTACAAATGAACAATGTAAGTAAAGTATACCAAACAGAAATGGTACAAACCCATGCGCTTCGAGATTTTAATCTGCAAGTAAACGAAGGCGAATTTATTGCTGTTACTGGTCCTAGCGGCTCAGGAAAAACAACCTTTTTAAATATTGCAGGTATGCTCGAGCCTTTTAACGAAGGTGAATACCTGTTGGATGGCGTTAATGTTGGCAGCCTAAACGATAACCAACGTGCTGATTTACGTAATCAAAAAATTGGCTTTATATTCCAAGGCTTTAATTTGATCCCCGATTTAAATTTATATGAAAACATAGAAGTTCCTCTTCGCTACAGAGGGATTAAAGCAAATGAGCGAAAACGTCGAATTGAGCAATGCCTTGAACAAGTTGGTTTAGCATCTCGCGCTAAACACTTACCTCAACAACTCTCTGGTGGCCAGCAACAACGTGTGGCAATAGCCCGTGCGCTAGCTGGTAAACCTCGTTTTTTACTTGCCGATGAGCCAACAGGTAACCTTGACAGCTTAATGGCTCGCCAAGTTATGGAGTTACTTGAACAAATCAATCGCGACGGTGCCACTATTGTCATGGTAACGCATGATAGCGAATTAGCCCGCCGTGCTCCGCGTAATATTCAAGTAGTTGATGGACAACTTGCCGACTTTACGCTTTATCAGGGCGCGCAAACTATAAAAACAGCATCGGGGGTTTAACTAATGTTTATTCATTATTTAGATTTAAGTTGGCGCAGCTTCAAGCGCACCCCACTGGTTAGCTTTTTAATGGTACTTGCCATTGCGATAGGTATAGGCATAACAATGACCAGCCTTAGTGTTTATCACATGATGTCGGCCGATCCTATCCCAGAAAAAAGCAGCCAACTTTACAGTGTGCAATTACAAACAATGGACGATGGTAGTACGTGGTGGACAGAAGATAACATGCCACTGCAACTGACCTATCAAGATGCTGAGAACTTATTAAACGCACCCACGTCAGAGAAAAAAGTGGCTATGATGCGTACCGGCTTTTCAGTTTATTTAGACTCCGACAAAATAAAACCTTTTATAGGTAATGCTCGCATGACAACGCCTGACTTTTTTAGCATGTTTAATTTGTCATTTCTATACGGAGGGGCTTGGAGCAAAGAGCAAGAAAACTCAGCCGCACCTGTGGTTGTTATTACCCAAGAGATAAACGATAAACTATTTGCAGGACAAAACTCCGTCGGAGAACTGATTTACTTAGATGATGCAAGCTATCAAGTAGTTGGTGTTATTAACCATTGGCCTCTCAATATTAAATATTATGATTTAAATAACGGTGCATTTAATCAAGTAGAAGAGTTATTTATGCCCTTTAGCTTAATAAAGGCAAAAGAGCTCGTAAGTTGGGGCAATAGCAATGGATGGAAACACGAAAACACACCAACCTTTGCAGATAAACTGCAATCTGAGCAAGTATGGATCCAGTTTTGGGCAGAGCTAAATACGCTTGAACAAAAACAAGCCTATCAAAATTACTTATTAGCCTATATGCAAGAACAACAAAAACGTGGTCGATTTAATCGTAAAGAACTTGAGTATAAACTTCGCGATGTAAACCAATGGATGCAATACAACAACGTCGTCACCGAAGACAATAAAATTTTAGTGGGCCTGAGCTTTATGTTCTTAGGTGTCTGCTTAGCCAATATTTTAGGTTTACTTTTAGCTAAGTTTTTACGCAGAGCGCCAGAAGTAGGTGTAAGGCGCGCATTAGGTGCTAGTAAAAGGCAAATATTTTTACAGCACTTAGTTGAGGTCGCCATGCTTGGCTTTATAGGTGGCATGCTAGGAATTGTACTAGCACAACTTGGCTTAATGGGCGTAGTGCAAAGCTACGACTACTATGAAAACTTAGCGACAATGGATTTGACCATGCTATTGAGCGCCCCATTGATTGCAATTACAACCTGCATTTTGGCTGGTTTGTACCCAGCTTGGTTAGTGTGTAAAACCAATCCTGCTATTTATCTTAAGAGCCAATAAGGAATTTAACAATGTTAGAAATAAAACCTATATTTAACGCCTTATGCCGCTCAAAGGTGGGCGCTGTATTACTGCTAATTCAAATTGCAATTACCACAGCTATAGTCAGTAATGCTGCATTTATCATTCAAGACAGAATTAGCTATTTAAACCAAGAAACGGGCTACCCTGAGCAAGATATATTTAAGTTTAATGTAATGACCTTTGGTACTGATATTAACTTAAGCCAGCAGTTTGAGCTTGATGAAAGCATGCTTAGAAAAATGCCAGGCGTAGTTGATGCCGCATTAAGCAGTAGTATCCCGCTATCAGGCAGTGGCAGCGCTTCGAGCTTTAATTTACAACCCGCTCCACAAGAAGGCCTAAGTGTAAGAACTGCTTATTTTTTTATAGATGACCACGCAATTAATACCTACGGCGTTAACTTAATTGCAGGGCGAAACTTTACCGAAGATGAAGTGCTAGTTACAAACGAAATTACACAAAAGCGCACCAACGTCACTATAGTCACTAAAGCCTTACTTGATGAGCTCTACCCTGATGGAGATGGTTTAGGAAAAATAGTTTATTTTGGTGACCTACCACTTAAAGTTATTGGCGTGATCGGAAACATGAAAGGCCCGTGGCTCAAAGACAGTAAACCCGATAATCTTGCGTTTATTCCTTATATTAAAGCAGCAAGTTATGCACAAGTTGCCGTTCGTACAGAGCCTGGTCAGCGAGCAGCTGTAATGAAAGAAATAGAAAATGCCATGCTCGAAAATTACAGCAAACGCGTTATTAATAACATTAAAGGACTTGATGAATTAAAAAATGAGTATACCGCTAAAGACCGCCTCATGATGCGCATGCTCATAGTATTAATCACTATTTTAGTGCTTATAACCGCTCTCGGTATTTTTGGCTTAACCTTATTTAATATTAGCAAACGTACTAAGCAAATTGGCACACGCAGAGCACTTGGTGCAAGAAAGTCAGCTATTGTTAGCTACTTTTTAGTAGAAAATGCATTAATTTGTAGCCTAGGTTTAGCCTTAGGTGTGGTAACAGCAATACTACTTGGGAAAATGTTAATGCAGTATTTTTCTGTAGCCGCACTACCGCCAAGCTATATAGCCGTTACCGCCATTGTCGTATTATTAATGAGCTTACTTGCGGTATTAGGGCCGGCTAAACGCGCTGCTAATATTTCGCCCAGTATCGCAACTCGCACAATTTAACCTAGAATCCGCTTGAGGTAGATTTATTATCCAGAGTTTAGGTTACTAAATCATGTAAAAATCACTATGCTACACTGATTAGTAAGGCAGTGTAGCCATTAAAAAATTATAAAAATAACCTATGACTCATAAAATACTCATTGTTGATGATAACCAAGCAGTACTCGACGCACTTTCATTGTTGCTCGAGATCCACGACTTTTCGGTAGTCACTGCAACAAATCCGTTTGATGCTATGCAAATAGTTCGCTATCAGCGAATTGAGCTTGTAATTCAAGACATGAACTTTACCAGTGACACGACCTCTGGCGAAGAAGGTAAAGCCTTGTTTTATGAAGTACGAGAAATAAACCCACACCTCCCTATTATACTTATTACAGCCTGGACCGAACTTGCCACCGCCATTGAGCTTGTAAAAGCCGGTGCTGCCGATTACTTACCAAAACCCTGGGATGATGCAAAACTACTAGTTTGTATCAGTAATTTAATAGAGCTAGGCAGTGCTAAAAAAATAGTTGCTACACATAATCGCCTTCAACAAGAACGTAAAGGTACATTTAAAAATGCAGACCTTGCCGGGCTAATATTTAAAAGCACGGCTATGGAACGACTGGTCACTATGGCGCTACAAGTAGCTAAATCTGATATATCTGCATTAATTACAGGCCCTAATGGAAGTGGTAAAGAGTGCATTGCGCATATCATTCAAAAAAACTCCCCACTTGTATCGCAACCTTTTATTAAGGTAAACGCAGGCGCACTACCACAAGAACTTATAGAAGCCGAACTTTTTGGCGCTGAAGCTGGCGCATACACGGGGATAACTAAACAACGTATTGGTCGATTTGAAGCAGCTGATGGCGGTACGTTATTTTTAGATGAAATTGGTAATTTACCACTCTCAGGACAAATAAAATTACTACGCGTAGTACAAACCGGCGAGTTTGAACGTTTAGGCTCAACACAAACACAAAAAGTAAATGTGCGAGTAATATCGGCTACTAACGAAAACTTACTACAAGCAATTGAACAAGGTCGATTTAGGGAAGACTTATATTATCGCCTTAATGTAATTGAACTCAATGTGCCTGCCCTTAGCGAAAGGCAAGATGATGTTTTAGCACTCATTAGCCACTTCTTACCTCACCGAGAGCTGACTATAAACACAGAGCAAGCACTTCAACATTATAAATGGCCAGGTAACGTTCGAGAGCTAGAAAATGCTTGTAAACGTGTAGCGGTACTAAAACCAACAGGTGCGCTTACAGTCGATGACTTTGCACTTTCGTCATCGGTTACTGCTCAACAAGAAGCAAAAGCAGAACCGACCAAACAGGAAATAGAACACGCAATGCGCGCTCATCAAGGTGTTATAGCCAAAGTGGCCCGTGAATTTGGTTTAAGCCGACAAGCACTTTACAGGCGATTACAAAAAATGGGTATTGATTATTAATGCCAAACATTATTAGCCACTTTACCCTAAGCCAAAAGGTTGTGTTAATTTGCGCACTTTGTAGCGCGCTGCCTGTTTTTATTATTGCCGCGCTAAGTGGTTTTGATATGTATTACACTCTGTTTTTAATATTACTAACGCTTGCATTTAGCACCTTGCTTTCAAGAGCTCTCACCAAGCCAATAAAGCTTGGCATGCAATCGCTCGAAACCGGGTTGCTTAATTTTAAAGATGGTGAGCTCTCCAGCTTGCTAGCGTATAAAAGTAATGATGAACTTGGAAAACTATGCCGACTTTATAATCAAACCGCTAAACAGCTTCGCCAAGAAAAACAATGGATTTACCAGCGCGAGTTAATGCTTGATAAAGTATTGCAAAGCTCGCCGCAAGCGTTATTACTGGTCAATGATAATAATACGGTGGTATTTAGTAATTTAATTAGCCGTAGTTTATTTAATAGCGCAACCCGCCTTGAAGGTATGCAGCTAAGTAAATTACTCGAAAATTCCCCTCTGCAATTAGTAGCAGCTATAGAGCACGGTATTGATGGCCTCTTTAATATAGAAATAGAGAATCAAGACTCACAAACTTGGCATTTAGCCACTGGGGAGTTTTTACTTAATAATCAAAAGCATCATTTATATATATTTAAACAGTTAACCCGTGAACTTAGTCGCCAAGAAGTTGCAGTGTGGAAAAAAGTAATACGCATTATTAGCCACGAATTAAATAATTCACTCGGCCCTATGTCATCCATGCTACACAGCGCACAATTGCTCGCAAATAAAGTTGATGAGCCTCGCCTTGCCCGTGTATTTGCAACTATTGATGAGCGAATTAGTCATTTAACTGAATTTGTACAAGGCTATGGCAAGTTTGCTAAATTACCTCAGCCACAAAAAACGCGAGTTAACTGGCAAAACACCCTCAATAATTTAAAAAATCATTGGCAATTTAGCTACGAAATAAAAAATTCACACAATGAATTACAAGCTGATCAAACACAACTCGAGCAGCTGCTGATAAACTTATTAAAAAATTCACACGAGTCAGGCTCCAACGCCAATGAAATACATATTCAGGTCGAGTTTGTACCCCAAGCATGTGTTATAAATGTAAGCGACTGCGGCAAAGGAATGAGCGAGCAAGTAATGGCAAATGCTTTAGTGCCCTTTTATTCTACAAAAAGTACGGGGAGTGGTTTAGGGCTAGCCTTATGCAGAGAAATAGCAGAAGCGCACCAGGGGCATATAAGTTTACATAACAAAATAGAGGGCGGCTTAAACGTACAAGTGAGCCTTCCTTATTCGTAAATTCACAAAAATTAAAAACAACAAAGCCACTTAAAAAGTGGCTTTGTGTTTAAAGAGCTTAATAACCTGATAGCAGGTTGAGTAATAAATTACTCTGCGTCAGCTTCTTTATATTTAGCAGCAGTTTCTGTAATTAACGGCTGTAATTCACCGCGTTGAAACATTTCGATAATAATGTCACAACCACCAACTAATTCGCCATCTACCCATAATTGCGGGAATGTTGGCCAATTTGCGTATGCTGGAAGCTCAGCACGAATGTCTGGATTAAGTAAAATATCAACGTATGCAAATGGTTCACCACATGACATTAACGCTTGCGATGCTTGTGAAGAAAAACCACAATTTGGTAATTTTGGTGACCCTTTCATGAAAAGGATTATTGGGTTTTCTGAAATTTGCTGTTTAATTTTATCAATGGTTTCCATCTACAACCTCAAAGTAACGATAGCTAAATATATTTAGGTCTTGAAAATAACTCATCGTGACCACAAATATATAACTTAAAATGGGCAAATAAAGCCGCAATTGAAATAGTCTTTCGCAATAGCATTGCTGTTTGCTTAAACTTGAGTAAAATACTCAACAATTATAGTAACACTATATTACCGCTTGGTATAGGTAACTGCTCTGTTTCAACAGGCATTACGTATTACCAAATGGACTATCAACCAAAGAAGATGGAGATAAAAAAATGGCATTTGAACTACCGTCACTACCATATGCAATCGACGCACTTGAGCCACATATTTCAAAAGAAACACTAGAGTTTCACCATGGCAAACACCACAACACTTACGTGGTTAAGCTTAATGGTTTAATCCCTGGTACTGAGTTTGAAAACAAATCTCTAGAAGAGATCGTATGTTCATCAGAAGGCGGCGTATTTAACAACGCAGCACAAATCTGGAACCATACTTTTTACTGGAACAGCTTATCTCCAAACGGCGGCGGCGAGCCTACTGGCGCAGTTGCTGATGCAATCAACGCTAAATGGGGTTCTTTTGATGCGTTTAAAGATGCATTAAATGACAAAGCAGTAAATAACTTTGGTTCAAGCTGGACGTGGTTAGTTAAGCTTGCTGATGGTTCACTAGACATCGTTAATACATCTAACGCTGCTACACCATTAACTGATGATGGCGTTACTCCAATCCTTACAGTGGATTTATGGGAACACGCTTACTACATTGATTACCGTAACGTTCGTCCAGATTACCTTAAAGGTTTTTGGTCGCTTGTTAACTGGGAATTCGCGAACGCTAACTTCGCTTAATTAGCCTTTAAACGCTAATGTAAAAAAGACGCTTAGGCGTCTTTTTTTGTTTCTTGTTTATCACACCTAAGCGCCTCATCATTTAATAAAACACTTTTAGTAACATGATCTTTTTTCACTTAAATTTTTAATTTTATTGCACAAAAATACAGATTCGTGACTAGACTTTAAAAGGTAAGCACCTTTTTACAGCGGGTTTCGGAGGTTATTATGACGATTTTTGAGCATTACCAAGCACGATACGAAGCGGCACAGGAAGAAGAATACAGTATCGCTGAATTTCTTGAGATTTGTAAAACCGATAAGTCTGCCTACGCCAGCGCACCAGAACGCCTACTCATGGCAATTGGCGAACCAAACATGGTAGATACCGCAACGGATGCACGACTAAGCCGGTTATTTTCTAATAGAGTAGTTGCACGCTACCCTGCCTTTGCTGATTTTTATGGTATGGAAGACGCCATTGAGCAAATAGTCTCTTATTTAAAACACGCCGCCCAAGGGCTTGAAGAATGCAAACAAGTACTTTATTTACTTGGACCTGTTGGTGGGGGTAAATCATCCATTGCTGAAAAACTAAAATATTTAATGCAACAAGTGCCTATTTATTCAATTAAAGGCTCTCCGGTAAACGACCATCCTCTTGCATTATTTGACCCAATAGAGGACGCCGAGGTACTTAAGCAAGAATACGGTATTAAACCGCGCTACTTAAAAACCATTATGTCGCCTTGGGCTGGCAAACGCTTAAAAGAATTCAATGGTGATATTAGCCAGTTTAGAGTGGTTAAGCGCTACCCCTCAATTTTAAACCAAATAGGCATTGCCAAAACCGAACCTGGAGATGAAAACAACCAAGATATTTCGGCGCTAGTGGGTAAAGTCGATATTCGCCAGCTTGAGCACTTTGCCCAAAACGATCCTGATGCATACGCCTACTCTGGCTCTTTATGTTTAGCTAACCAAGGGCTGATGGAATTTGTAGAAATGTTTAAAGCACCTATTAAAGTGCTGCATCCTTTACTTACCGCAACCCAAGAAGGTAACTATAACGGAACAGAAGGCATTAGTGCTCTGCCCTTTAATGGCATGATCCTCGCTCACTCTAATGAGTCTGAGTGGCAAACTTTTAAAAACAATAAAAACAACGAAGCATTTTTAGACCGTGTTTATATTGTAAAAGTACCTTACTGCTTACGTGTAACCGAAGAAATTAAAATTTACGACAAATTACTTGAGCACAGCGAGCTATACAACGCGCCATGCGCACCAGGTACACTTAAAACATTGGCGCAATTTACAACGCTATCACGTTTAAAAGAGCCCGAAAATTCAAGTATCTATTCAAAAATGCGGGTATACGATGGCGAGACCCTAAAAGACACCGACCCTAAAGCAAAATCGTATCAAGAGTATCGTGATTACGCAGGTGTTGATGAAGGTATGACAGGGCTCTCTACCCGCTTTGCGTTTAAAATTTTGTCCCGTGTGTTTAACTTTGATACCAATGAGGTTGCCGCAAATCCGGTGCACTTGTTCTATGTGCTTGAACAACAGATAGAGCGTGAGCAATTTTCAAGCGAAATAGAAGAGCGTTATTTAAGCTTTCTAAAAGGCTATTTAATTCCGCAATATGTAGAATTTATAGGTAAAGAACTGCAAACCGCTTATTTAGAATCGTATTCAGAATACGGACAAAACATTTTTGACCGTTATGTTATTTATGCTGACTTTTGGATACAAGACCAAGAATATCGCGACCCTGATACGGGACAACTATTTGACCGCGAGGCACTTAATGCCGAACTTGAAAAAATAGAAAAGCCAGCAGGTATTTCTAACCCTAAAGATTTTCGTAATGAAATAGTGAACTTTGTATTGCGTGCCCGTGCGCATAACAACGGTAAAAACCCACTATGGACAAGCTACGAAAAACTACGCACGGTGATTGAGAAAAAAATGTTCTCTAATACCGAAGATTTACTCCCTGTTATTTCGTTTAATACTAAAACGTCTGCAGAGGATCAGCAAAAGCACGAAGACTTTGTGAACCGTATGGTCGAAAAAGGCTATACACAAAAACAAGTTCGCTTGCTTTCTGAGTGGTATTTACGGGTTAGAAAATCGCAATAACCTTCATAGTCGTAGTATATAGGAGGTCAATATGGCGCATTTTATAGATAGGCGTTTAAACGGTAAAAACAAAAGTACGCTTAATCGCCAGCGCTTTATTAGGCGCTATAAAAAGCAAATTAAAGAAGCGGTTTCAGATGCGATTAACAAACGCAGCGTTACAGATTCAAGCTCTGGTGAGAGTATTTCTATTCCACAGCGCGATATCAGCGAACCCACGTTTCATCAAGGGCAAGGCGGGAATAGAGAACAAATTCACCCTGGTAACGATCAGTTTTCTACAGGTGATAAAATTGAGCGCCCTACAGGCGGACAAAGCGGCGGTGCCGGTGAAGGTGACGCCAGCGATTCGGGCGAAGGGCAAGATGAGTTTGTATTTTCAATATCAAAAGATGAATACCTTGATTTACTGTTTGAAGATTTAGAACTTCCTAACTTACAAGAGAACCAGCTTGATAAGTTAGTGCAAATGAAAACCCATCGCGCAGGGTTTTGTAGTGATGGTATGCCAAGTAATATTGATATTGTCCGCTCATTACAAGGCTCGCTTGCACGGCGTGTTGCCATGAGTGCAGGTAAAAAACGCCGTTTAAAAGAGTTCGAAGAACAACTTGCTCTGCTGCTTGCTGGTCCACATAACGATAAAGCGGCAATTGCTTTATTACAAAAAGAAATTGCAGCATTAAAACTACAAATTAAATCGGTCCCGTTTATTGATAACTACGATTTACGTTTTCGTAATTACGAAAAGCGCCCTCACCCCACCAGCAAAGCCGTGATGTTTTGTATTATGGATGTGTCAGGCTCAATGGATCAGCCAACAAAAGACATGGCAAAGCGTTTTTATATTTTGCTCTATCAATTTTTAACGCGCAGCTATAAAGACATAGACGTTGTTTATATTCGCCACCACACACAAGCAAAAGAAGTAGACGAGCAAGAGTTTTTTTATTCCCAAGAAACTGGCGGCACTATTGTTTCAAGCGCTCTTAAATTAATGAACGAAATAATAAAAGAGCGTTACCACGCAAATGAGTGGAATGTATACGCCGCACAAGCCTCTGATGGCGATAACTGGGCGGACGACACCCCGCAGTGTGGTGAAATTTTACGTAATAAGCTCTTAAGCGCAGTACGTTATTTTGCTTATATTGAAATAACCACTCGTGCTCATCAAAGTCTATGGCGCGAATATGAATCTATAACACACAGCCATAATAATTTCGCCATACAGCATATTCAAAGCGTTGAAGATATCTACCCAATTTTCAGGGAGCTATTTAAAAAAGGTCGTCAACAGCAAAACTCTGCATAGCCTAAAGCGAGGTAGCATTATGAATGATAAACGATTGAGTGATGGCCCAGATTGGACCTTTGATTTATTAGATGAGTATCAAGGTGAAATTGCCCGTGTTGCAGCTCACTACAGGTTAGACACATACCCTAATCAAATTGAAGTGATAACCGCAGAGCAAATGATGGATGCTTATTCAAGCGTTGGTATGCCTATTGGTTATAGTCATTGGTCGTACGGTAAAAAGTTCATTCAAACAGAGCAAAATTATAAGCGCGGACAAATGGGTCTCGCTTACGAAATAGTGATAAATTCAGACCCTTGTATTGCGTACTTAATGGAAGAAAATACCCTACCTATGCAAGCGCTTGTAATGGCACATGCATGTTACGGACATAACTCATTTTTTAAAGGTAACTACTTATTTAAAACCTGGACCGATGCTGGCTCAATTATTGATTACTTGGTATTTGCTAAAAACTACATAAGTCGCTGTGAAGAAAAGCACGGTATTACACAAGTCGAAGCCCTACTCGACTCATGTCATGCCTTAATGAATTACGGAGTGGATCGCTACAAACGTCCACAACAAATATCGCTATTTGAAGAGCAAAAACGCCAACAAGAGCGTGAAGACTACCTTCAATCGCAAGTAAATGAATTATGGCGGACTATTCCTGAGCAACAGCAAGAAACCAAAAAGAAAGTACGCCATTTTCCTTCTGAGCCCCAAGAAAATATTTTGTATTTTATTGAAAAAAATGCCCCATTACTCGATTCTTGGCAACGTGAAGTGATACGTATTGTTCGTAAAATTTCGCAATACTTTTACCCACAAAAACAAACTCAGGTAATGAACGAAGGTTGGGCAACATTTTGGCACTACACCATCCTTAATCACTTATATGATGAGGGAAAACTCACCGACTCGTTTATGTTAGAATTTTTACAAAGCCATACCAACGTAGTTTATCAGCCACCTTATAACAGTAAGTATTATTCAGGCATTAACCCATATGCTTTAGGCTTTAATATGATGGTGGATATTCGCAGAATATGTGAACACCCAACTGAAGAAGATAAACGTTGGTTTCCTGAATATGCAGGCAGTAATTGGCTAGATACACTGCATTTTGCAATGGAAAACTTTAAAGATGAGAGTTTTATTAGCCAGTTTTTATCGCCTAAGTTAATTCGTGATTTTAAATTATTTACTATTATTGATCATACTAATAATCCCCATTTAGAAATTGGCGCAATACATAACGACAACGGCTATAAAGCTGTAAGAGAAGCGCTCTCAGCGCAGTACAACTTGAGTAATCATGAGCCTAACATTCAAGTATATGACGTTGATATTAGAGGTGATCGTTCACTAACCCTACGCTATGTACCCCATAACAATATTCCTTTAGCAAACTCGCACGAAGAAGTGCTTAAGCATCTTTACAGATTATGGGGCTTTAAAGTAAAACTAGAGCAAGAGTCAAATTCTGGTGAGGTTTCAATGATTGGTCAATGCCCAATAGATGACTCTCGACACACAACACAATAATGAAGGGCAATAAAATTTTTATACTGATTGGGTTTGCTCAGCAGGTTATAAAAACACGGTATTATTTAACCCTAAATTCTGGATATAAAAAATGACGCTTAAGCGTCATTTTTTATATCTTCGTAGGCTATTACTTTATTTCGCCCTGTATTTTTAGATTGGTACAGTGCTTTATCTGCAGCCTCTATCCAGCGCTCATGATTTTTAAAATCATTACTGCTACCAGCCAGCCCTATACTTACCGTCATTGTTATTTCAAAGTGTTTATACTTAACAGGGTTAGTTTCAATCAATACCCTTAAACGCTCAGCAAATACAAAAGCGCCTTCTTTATCTGTATCAAGTAATGTTACTGCAAACTCTTCACCGCCATAGCGCCCTGCAACATCCGTTTCGCGCAGCGTCGTACGTAGTAAGTTAGATAAATGACGAAGCGATTCATCACCGCAACTATGGCCATATTCATCATTTATTTTTTTAAAGTGGTCAATATCAAACATTAATAATGTACTACAGCCACCACTTCGCTTAACTCTTAAAAACTCTTGGCGTAGCGTACCTTCCCAGTGTCCACGGTTTGCAAGCTGCGTTAAGCTATCTGTTTGACTTACTTGTTCTAATTTTTTGTTTAACTCTTCAAGCTCTTTTTTATTTACCGCGACATCTGTTACATCATACAAAATAATACAAATATGGCTAACTTCGCCCATCGTATTTGTAAGAGGGATAAATGTCGCATTTTGATACATGTAATCAGCTTTACCAGTAATAGGTCGATAATTTTTAAACCTAAAAATGTATGGCTGCTGCTCCCAAATCGTAAAAGAGCGGTTTTTTAAAACAAAAACCGATTCTGATTTACTTCTAAACCATTTTTCGTCTATTGCTGGAAATAAATCAAATAGGTCTTTATCTTTTACTGCGCTTGGTAGAAGCCCGGAATGGTTTTCCATAAAACCATTCCATACACACACCTTATAATCTCTATCAAGTACTACAAGGCCTACATCAACGGTATTAAACATATCCATAAGCCAATGGATCTCATTCATTTCTAAATCTGCAGCCATAACTTAATCTTCTAATAGGTAAGCAACTTTATACTTCAAAGTTTTAAGTGAATCTTCAGTAAATAACAGCATGAGGTCGCAATTTATATCATGGTTTTCAATACCGTAACTAATCTCTATAGCAAGGGTGCGTTGCCAACGTGACTTGTTTGATTTAACCAGCTCAGACACATCTCTGTGTTGGCCAAGTACAATCGGGTGCCCTTGACTAAATGACATATCGAGCTGTTTTGAAAGACCCGTTAAAATAGCGCCTATCAAAATATTACTAATATCCATAAGCAGCTCAAGTTCAACTTTATCGTTTAACTCGCCGTCATAGTTCATCAAAGAAGCTATTTCTTTAAAGCTTGAATCATTTAAAAGTAATAGCGCCTCGCCCGAAATACCACCGCCAATAAAGCCCTGGCACACACCCGATGTAGCTGCGTTATTATCTATAGACTGCAGCGCCATATCGAGTTCATTAACTTCCAAAATATTCACATTAGGAATTGGTAGCTCTACAAATACATTAAGAAGACGTGCAAGTAAATCCCCAGCCTGCCCCATAGCAACGTTAGTTAGCTCTTGGTATATATCCCGAACATCAGGATCGACTTGCTCTCCTAGCGAATGAGAGAGACGCTCACGCATGGCTTTATCTTTAATCCCATGGTGTTCAATTATGCTGGCTAGTTTTTCGGGGGAACATGGTTTTTGAATAAAATCGATAGCACCCAGTTCAAGCACTCTTTGATGTGCACTTGGCTGTATGTCACCAGAGACAACAACAGTGAGTATGTTTAGCCCCTGTTCTTTCATAGCGATTAATACTTCATACCCATCCATTTCGGGCATGTTTAAATCGAGAAAAAGTATTTCTGGTTCAATTAACTTTATTTGCTTTATGCAATCAACGCCGTCGAGTGCAAATTCAACTTTAATATCCCAATCTTCAGGTAATGAACGAGCTAGCTGACGCCTAGCTAATTTTGAGTCATCACATATTAGTACCGATGTTGACATATTATCTCTCTGTTTCTAAACCAGTAATGAGCATTAAAATCATTTTATGATGGTTTTTATTTTTATTATTGAAGATATATTTTGTAACTTCATGTTAATCAAAGTTTAGCACAGTTACAATTTTTATATTGCAGAACTAATCCCAACTTCATCAGAGCGGTATAATCTCTTGGTTACTTTAGCGCAGTATAATACACTGACGCCCATTGCGTTAATTTAAAAGGAAATACCTTATGTTACGTTCACTTACCTTTGCTTTGAGCGCATTTTGCTCTGTGGCTATTGCAGCCGATTACCCAGAAAACACGCTAGACATAGGAAAAGTATCTGCACAAGGCAAACCAGTCACTTTATTAGGCAAAGGGATCTCTGTTGGAGATAGCGCGCCAAATTTCAAAGTAGTTGATGACAACTTCATCCCTGTAACGCTTGAGGATTACAAAGGCCAAGCTGTATTGATAAGTGTAGTGCCAAGTCTTGATACAGGTATTTGTAGCCTGCAAACTAAGCATTTTAATGAAAAAGTAGCCTCGCAATTTCCAAGTGTTGTAATGCTAACAATTAGTGCTGATTTACCATTTGCTCAAAAGCGTTTTTGCAAAGCTGAAAATATCGATAAAATCACTACGTTATCAGATTCTGTTTGGCGCGATTTTGGCCAAAAATACGGATTGATTATTAAAGATATGGGCTTATTAACGCGAACTGTATTTATTTTAGATGAAAGCCATAACGTCATTTATAAACAATTAGTTAGTAGCCTTTCAACTGAACCAGAATACAACAGCGTAATTGAGAAACTTGAAACGCTGTAAAGCCGATTAAATAGCACTGATTAAGCAATGCTAAACAACCTTAAAACAAAAAACCGCCAATTGGCGGTTTTTTAATGTGCTTTTATAATTAACCTAAAAGCTCACCAAGTTGTGAACTTACAGCTTCAACAGCTTGTGTACCATCTAGTTTGTGGTATTGAGTATTACCAGCAGCAGCTTCTGCTTGGTAGTAATCAACTAATGGCATAGTTTGCTCGTGATAAATACCTAAACGTTTACGTACTGTTTCTTCAGTATCATCAGCGCGAACAATTAAGTCTTCCCCAGTTTCGTTGTCTTTACCTTCCACTTTTGGTGGATTATATACAATATGGTAAACACGACCAGAACCAGGATGAACGCGACGTCCGCCCATACGTTCAACAATCACTTCGTCAGCCACGTCAAATTCAATAACGTGATCAACCACTACGCCATTTTCTTTCATCGCATCAGCTTGAGGAATTGTGCGTGGGAAGCCATCAAGTAAAAAACCTTTCTCACAATCAGCTTTAGTAATACGCTCTTTTACTAAACCAATAATAATATCGTCAGAAATTAGTTGACCAGCATCCATTACTTTTTTTGCTTCTAAGCCTAATGGCGTGCCCTCTTTAATTGCTGCACGTAACATGTCGCCAGTAGAAATTTGTGGAATACCGTATTTGTCCATTAAAAACTGAGCTTGAGTACCTTTACCTGCACCCGGCGCGCCCAAAAGAATAATGCGCATATTATTGTCCCCTAGTATGGATATTTATTTTAAAGCCTGAATTCTTCCACAAGCGCCGCCGATACTCAAGCAACTTATACTAATTGATGAGTTGTTGATGTATTTACAGCGCATTAAAAAAGGGAACATACGTTCCCTTTTATTTAAAGTATATAATTTATACTTTTATTAACTAAATAGTTAACTGGCTACTTGCTTAGTTCAAGCATTAGTTTGTTTAGGCGAGTAACAAACCCAGTTGGATCTTTAAGTGTACCGCGCTCTGCAAGTAATGCTTGGTCTAATAAAACATGTGACCACTGTGAAAATTTATCTTCATCTTGTTCGTCATTCAAATGCTTAACAAGTTGATGCTCTGGGTTTAGCTCAAACACAGGTTTTGCTTCTGGTGCTGCTTGACCAACAGATTCCATTAGCTTTTGCATTTGTGAGCTCATGTCGTTGTCGTCACTTACAACACATGCTGGAGAATCTGTTAGGCGGTGCGTAAAGCGCACTTCTTTAACGTCATCACCTAGTGCTGTTTTAATACGTTCAACAAGGCCAGCCATCTCTTTTTCAGACTCTTCTTGTGCTTTTTTAGTTTCTTCGTCGTCCAGCTTACCTAGATCTAGATCACCACGTGTGATTGACTGTAGTTGCTTATCAGCAAATTCAGTTAAGTGGCTCATCATCCACTCGTCAACACGGTCACTTAGTAACAATACTTCAATCCCTTTTTTGCGGAAAATCTCTAAATGAGGAGAATTTTTCGCAGAAGTGAATGTATCAGCTACTACATAGTAAATTTTGTCTTGGCCTTCGTTCATACGTTCAACATATTGCTCAAGCGACACATCTTGCGTTTCTGAATCAGTATGAGTAGAAGAAAAGCGTAATAACTTACATACGGCTTCTTTATTTGCCGCATCTTCAGCTGGGCCTTCTTTCATTACTTGGCCAAACTCATTCCAAAATACTTGGTAATCGTCAGCTTTGTTTTTAGCCATACGCTCAAGCATTTTAATAATGCGCGATGTACACCCTTTACGGATAGCTTGCGTTACTTTGTTGTCTTGTAGAATTTCGCGAGATACGTTTAGAGGTAAATCGTTTGAATCTAGTAACCCTTTTACAAAGCGAAGGTAGCTTGGCATGAACTGCTCAGCATCATCCATTACAAATACACGTTGTACGTAAAGTTTTAAGCCACTTTGACGTTCACGGTTCCATAAATCAAAAGGTGCTTTTTTAGGGATGTATAAAAGGCTCGTGTATTCAGTTTTACCTTCAACCTTATTATGTGCCCAGCTAAGTGGATCTTCCCAGTCGTGGCTTACGTGCTTGTAAAACTCTTTGTATTCTTCATCAGAAAGCTCTGACTTATCACGCGTCCACAATGCAGTTGCACGGTTAATGCTTTCCCACTCACCTGGTACTGCTGGAATTTTTTCGCCGTCTTCGCCTTCAGACTCTGGTACTTCTGCTTTAAACATTTGTACAGGTGTTGAAATATGGTCTGAGTATTTTGTAACAATGCCGCGCAGGCGGTAATCGTCAGCAAATTCTTTTTCTTCATCACGAAGATGTAAAATAATGTCGGTACCACGGCCTTCTTTTTCAATTTCTTGAAGCGTGTATTCGCCTTCACCTTGAGATTCCCACTCGTAAGCGGTTGTTTCACCGGCTTTACGTGTACGAACAGTTACTAAATCGGCAACAATAAATGCTGAGTAAAAACCAACACCAAATTGACCAATTAATTGTGAATCTTTACTTTGATCACCCGTTAAGTTTTTAAAAAACTCAGCAGTACCCGACTTTGCAATAGTACCCAATGAGCTTATTACTTCATCACGTGTCATACCAATACCATTATCAGAAATGGTAATTGTATTTGCTTCTTTATCTGCGCTAATACGAACACGTAAATCGGCATCACCTTGGTAAAGGTCGCCTTGAGATAGCGCTAAAAAGCGTAACTTGTCTGCCGCATCTGATGCGTTTGACACAAGTTCGCGTAAAAATATTTCTTTATTAGAATAAAGAGAATGAATCATTAAGTTTAATAATTGTTTTACTTCTGTTTGAAAGCCTAATGTTTCTTTTTGTGCTGCAGTCATTTATATATCTCCAATTTGCAAAGTGTCTGCGTTATGCACTTAATATGGGGTGAGGTGTTAGAACTTCAAGGGAAAAATCAAAAAAAGGTGAAACGAAAAAATAGAATATCTCGTTTATCTAAAATGGGTGCGGACAATTAATATGAATCTTTTCACCTGCTGTTGGATGTTCAAAATATAAATCGCTGGCATGTAATTGTAAGCGTCCTGCCATGTACTCACTTTGCGCACTTTTATATAAATCACAGCCTAAAATTGGGTGCCCTATAAACTGGCTGTGTATTCGTAATTGATGGGTACGTCCGGTAACGGGCGTAAATTGCACTAAGGTTCTGCACGGTTGTTTAAGCCGCTCAAGCACACTGTATTCACTCACCGCTACTTTGCCCGTCGTTTGGCAAATTTTAACTCGCGGAAAAAGCAGTTTATCTTTTGCTATTGGTGCAGTAATTTCCCCCTCATCAACAGCTAAGCTACCCTCTAACATGGCTACATAACGCTTTTGGATAGTGCGCGCCTGAAACTGTTTATTAAGATGCTTTGATGCTTTGGCGTTTAATCCAACAATCATAATGCCCGATGTACCCAAATCTAACCGATGCGGTAACTTAGCCTCAGCAAATGCGGCTGTTAACTCTTTTTGACCATTTACTAAACGGTAATGTACTGAGTCCCAGTTAAGCGGATTCTTACCAGACAAACTTAATAACCCACTGGGTTTATTGATCAGTAAAATATCATCATCTTGATATAATATTTCAATAATCCCGTCGCACTTAGGCGCTACAAAGTCATCAACAATCATTTGTGACTCTACTGGTGTATCCAATATTGAGTTAGCCATTAAATTAGTCAATATCTTTTGAATGAAGCGCTTTTAAAGCCAATACTTGCTCACGTAAATCGTCTGCTACTACTTTGTCAGCGGCAATCGGGGTACCTACTGCAACCGACACCAAAGACCATTTTAATCGTGGTAGTTGCCACTTAGCTTTTCGGCTAAACATACTTCCCCACAGGCCCCCTAAATGCACAGGAATAACGGGCACAGGTGAGCGCCCAATAATGCGCTCGATTCCACGGCGAAAAATATCGATAGAGCCGTCACTGGTTAGTTTTCCTTCAGGGAAAATACCAACAAGTTCGCCTTTATTAAGCGCAGCAGCCACTTCGTCAAACGCTTTTTTAAACGCTTCTGGATTGGTTTTTTCACTGTTAATGGGAATAGCTTTGGCCATTTTAAATAACCAATGTAGGGCTGGCGAATAATAAATAGGGGCAAATACCATAAATCGGATAGGCCTTGGTGATGCTGCTAAAATAAACATCCAATCGACAAAGCTCACGTGATTACACACTATAACGGCAGCGCCTTCATCTGGAATATTACTTTCACCTTTTGTACGCACTCTGTACATACAAATAGCTAAAATATATATAATAAATCGTAAAAAGAACTCTGGTACTTTGGTATAAATATAAACAGATATAAGCAAGTTTAGCCCAGCAAGTAACAGTAGCAACTCTGAAATACTCCACTGAAAAACAGACAGCGTTACAATACTTAAAACAGCACTGCCCACCATAAACAGTGCATTTAATACATTGTTAGCCGCTATAACTCGTGAGCGACTCGACTCTTCAGTACGCTGTTGAATAAGCGCATACAGAGGTACAGTATAAAAACCAGAGCCAATACCAATGCCTGCCATCCATACAAAATGCCACAACATGTCGCCTGTTTTTAATAACTGATCAAGCGTCAATAATTCAAGGTTTTGAGGTAAATAAGAGCTAATAGCACTCTCTTGGCTCAGTAAGTATAAAAACAAGGTAATTAAAATAGCGCCAAAAGGCACAATTCCTAATTCTATTCGAGAGCGAGAAAGCTTTTCACACAATAACGAACCAATAGCAATACTTAGTGAAAACACAACAAGCGCGCTAGTTACAACCAGTTCATCGCCGCCCATTGTGTGTTTTACATAATTTGGTAGGGACGTTAAAATAATTGCGCCAATTAACCAAAACCAACTGATCCCGAGGACTGATTTACCAACCGATTCTGTTTGCGAATTAAGTGCTGAAAATACGTTTTTCGTGGATGAAAATATATTATAGGTAAATTTTAAGTTAGGCTCGTTTGCCTCACTAATGGGTATAAAGCGACTGCTCACATAACCCATAACACCCAGTACTAATACTGCTATACTTATAAGCGTAGGACCTACCGATTGAGTAATATAGTAAGTGCCAAAAATTGTACCAATCAGTATTGCTACAAACGTGCCTGATTCAACCAAGCCATTCGCTTTTGTTAATTCGTTAGGGGCTACGTGCTGCGGTAAAATAGAGTACTTTAATGGACCAAAAAACGTACTTTGTACGCCCATTAAAAATACGGTGGCTAACATCAGCCAAACATACTGCGTTAAAATAGAGACAGCCCCTACAACCATAATAGGGATTTCACATAGCTTTACGATTCTGATTAGTTTGGATTTTTCTGTTTTTTCAGCTAGCTGCCCCGCCATCCCTGAAAATAAAAAGAAAGGTAGGATAAATAGCCCAGCAGCAATATTTGAATAGAGTGCGCCATCAGCAAGCGTTGCAGCCTGGAATATCAATAAAATAAGCACTGATTGCTTATACACGTTATCGTTTATCGCTGAGAAAAACTGCGTAATAAAAAGCGGTAAAAAACGCTTACTACCCAGTAATGTACCTTGGTAGGGTTGATTATCTTTCATTGTATTCCTTACTAATTAGAGACATAGCCCAAAAATATATTATACCAATTTGTTTAATTAAATGATCTATTTTGAGGGCGGAAAAACGTGTTGATAGCTAGGCAAAAAATTCGCTATTTAGTTGTTCTAAATGAGAATTTTTTAACGCAGGTAGCGACACGTTTAGCCCCGCAAAATGATTAAGTATTATTGCGGATTGGTATTAGATTGCTTCTAAGCTTACCTTAAAAACAAAAAAGCCTACATAATTTAATCATGTAGGCTTTTATAATATCTTTTCAAATAGTGACTTAGAGTTAGTCTTGTGTAACTAAACGCCTGCCGCTAAAAGCATGCATAAGCGTTCTACCATCTACTAAATCAAGCTCGCCCCCCACAGGAATACCGTGAGCAATACGCGAAGCACCTACTTTATATTTATGACAAAGCTGAGCAATATAATGAGCTGTAGTATCGCCTTCAACGGTAGGGTTAGTCGCTAAAATAACCTCATTAATACCGCCTTGAGCAAGTTTTTGCTCTAAAACGTCTAAGCCAATTTCTTTAGGGCCGATACCGTCAATTGGCGATAAATGACCCATTAAAACAAAGTATAGCCCTAAATACTGACCTGTTTGCTCAATGGCAAGCACATCAGTAGGCGATTCAACAACACATAATATGCCGCTGTCTTGGCGTTTTGTACTTAAACAAATATCGCACTGAGCTTGTTCGCAAAAAGTACGACAAGACTGACAATGCCCTATGGCTGTCATTGCTTTAGTCAATGCATTGCCAAGCTGAGTGCCTCCTTTTCGGTCGCGCTCAAGCAAGTGAAAAGCAATACGTTGCGCTGACTTTGGACCAATGCCCGGTTGACAGCGCAGTGCTTCTATAAGCTGATTTAAACTATCTGAAAGTTGCATTATTTACTTAAAACGGCATTTTCATACCTGGTGGTAATTGCATACCGCCAGTTACTTTACCCATGCGCTCTTGTGTTTCTTCTGCAACACGGCGTACAGCATCGTTACATGCTGCTGCAAGTAAATCTTCAATCATGTCTTTGTCGTCTTCCATAAGGCTTTCATCAAGCTGAACACGACGTACATTGTGGTTACCAAGCATGGTTACTTTCACTAAACCGGCACCGGCTTCGCCAACAACTTCTAATGTTGCGATTTCGTCTTGGGCTTTTTGCATGCGATCTTGCATTTGCTGCGCTTGCTTCATCATGTTGCCCATTCCACCTTTAAACATAACTTTCTCTCTTTCTTTTAATACATTAATTAACATGAACATAAGGGCGATTGTAAGTAATTACAATGCCTGAATACTGTTTTCGTCAATTTCGGCGCTAAATACTTGCTGAAATTGTACTATGTTTTCATCAGATGTGATCACATCGATTGCTTGTTGATGACGACCTGCATCAATTTTTTGCTGAATAAGATAAGGAGAGTCAATAACTCCCTTAGCAAAATTAATACTTAACGACACGTTATGCTCATAAATACTCGACAATGCGGCATCTAATCTTTGGCGAAGCATCGGTGTATCTAAATGCTTTTGTGATTCATCAACGTCTATATGTAAACTGTTGCCTTGCTTGGTAAATATTGAATGCAATGCAAATTGGCGCATACGACCACCCAGTCCCATACGTTTAATTAAATAAGCCCATTCATCTTGTTGATGTGCAAATCTAATTTCACTAATTGGGCTTTGAAAATCATCAGGGGCAGGAATACTTACTTCCTCTGGCACTATTTCAGGCGCTTTTTGAGGGTTTATTTGCTCAAGTAATTCTGGCGCAAGATTTTCAGTAATTGTTTGGTGCTTTGCTTTAAAATCAATCTTACTAGTTGGCTTTATGTTGGAGTGATTATGTGCCTGAGTTTGGCCCCCTGTTACTGGGAGCTCATACTTTTTTTCACTCTCACCTTCGCTATCTGTTGCCCAAGGAGGGATATCGCCAGACCCAGTACTTGAAGGGCTATTAAGCTCACTTGCACTTGTATCTGCACTACCTTGATGAACACTTTGGGCTTTAGGCATTCTTGGATGCTGTTCTGGCTTTTTAGCAGGCGCTTGGCTTGGCTGCACTGCTACATTATTTGCAGATGTACTTGTACTCTTGCCTGATAACCTACCCGCACCCGATATGTTTCTGTCACGTAAAATACGAGCAATGGCAGATTGCGCCTGCGCTTCTTGTTCAGCTATTGGCGTACTTGCATTGTGATTTGCTAAGGGCTCTGGTGAAGACTCTGAGTTTGCAGTAGGTGCAGGTTTAAAACCCTGATCTACAGCGCTACTCATTATATCGTCAAACTGCGAAGCTAACGTTTGCTCAGCATCACTATGTTGCATGTAAGCTTCATCTTCACTTTGGCGCTGGGCTTGAGCATCCGAAACAACATTGGTTTGTGGTTGTTCATTAGCTGAGGCCTGTTGTTCAAAAGCGTTTTCACTTTGTTGAACCGGTTGCTCTACTGCAACTTGGGCAGGCGCATTATTACTTTGTACGACGTCATTATTCGATGTCTGAGCAGCAACATTTGGTAAAGGCTCTATCTCAAGGGATTTAGGCTGCTCTGTATTGCTAACTGGCTTAGTATTATTTACGGGGACACTACTTTGGCTAGCTACAGTGTTTTGCGATGTTTTATTTTTATTTAATATATCTCGCAGTGCATTTGCGCGGCCTTGTTTATTTGGGGCCGGCTCTTCGTTTACTGTGTGTACAGTTTGTTGAGCGTCTGTAGGCTTAAATGCTAATAATCTTAGCATTATCATTTCAAAACCTAAGCGAGGCTCTGGTGCCCATTGTAAATCTTTTTTACCATTTAACAGTAACTGATAATAAATTTGAATTTGTTGTGGGCTCGTATGTTGTGCAACATGAGCAATATAATCTACATTTTTTTCATCTAGCCCTGCCGCTTCTGGCACTAACTGGGTTAGTTGAGTCAAATGCGTAAGTGCAATTAAATCATCAAGTAATGCCACATAATTAGGATTACGACTTGCCACCTGCGCAATCTCATCCATTAGCGCAGCGCCATCTTGTGCAAGTAATGCTGCAAGCAAGCTTTGGCTATAATGAGTATCCATTAAACCAAGCATAGTTTGTACTGCTTGATTATTAATGTCACCATTTGTTTGCGCAATAGCTTGGTCGGTTAAGCTAAGCGCATCACGCATACTGCCATCAGCGGCTTTTGAAATAATGCTAAGTGCGTCGGTATCAAAGCTAAGCTGCTCTTGAGTAAGTACGTGTTCAAGCTGTGTTTTAATTTCACTTTGCGATAACGCATTTAAGTTAAATTGCAAACAGCGAGATAAAATAGTAACTGGTAGTTTTTGAGGATCGGTCGTCGCCAATAAAAATTTCACATGCTCTGGTGGCTCTTCAAGCGTTTTCAAAAGCGCATTAAAGCTGTGCTTAGAAAGCATGTGAACTTCATCGATTAGGTATACTTTATAACGTCCACGTGTTGGTGCATATTGAACGTTATCGAGTATTTCGCGGGTGTCTTCTACTTTTGTACGAGAAGCCGCATCTATTTCGAGTAAGTCAATGTAGCGCCCTGCTTCTATATCTAAACAGCTGCTACATTGGCCACACGGATTTGCAGATATACCTTCGTCGCAATTTAAGCTTTTAGCAAAAATACGCGCAATAGTAGTTTTACCTACACCGCGGGTTCCAGTGAATAAATAAGCGTGATGCAGTCTATTTTGTGTAAGCGCATTTACAAGCGCTTGCTTAACATGAGACTGCCCAACCAATTCATGAAAGGTTTGAGGACGCCATTTTCTCGCTAGAACCTGATAACTCATCGATTACTCGCCTTCGAATTCAACCAATTTTAGGATTTTAATACCCATTTTTTTGATGCGCTGCTCGCCACCTAGTTCTGGTAGTGATACAACAAATGCAGCATCTGTGGCTTCGCCACCTAGTTTATGAACTAATTTAGCTGTGGCTTCAATTGTGCCGCCAGTTGCTAATAAGTCATCAACTAATAATACTTTATCGCCAGGTACAATTGCATCAACATGCAGCTCTAGCGTGTCTTCACCGTACTCAAGTAAGTAATCTTGACGAATAACTTCGCGTGGTAACTTACCTGGTTTACGAACTGGAATAAACGGAATGCCTAATGCGTAAGACAGTGGCGCACCAAAAATAAAGCCACGTGATTCTGTGCCAATTATTTTAGTAAAACCCTGATCTTTATATTCTGCGATAAACGCGTCAATAGTTGCTTTAAAGGCTTCTGGATTTGCCATTAAAGTGGTTACATCGCGAAACATGATGCCCGGCTTTGGATAATCAGCAATTGTAGTTATGCTGTTTTTGATAATTGCTGGTGTTACTTGAGTCATAATTTTAACTGCTCAATTGTTTATATTACAAAGCAGGTGATTATAACCTTAACTAACCTTTAATTGCGAGTTTGGCGTTACTATAAAAGAAGTATTAACTATGGGGGGGTAATTAAAATAAAGTGGTTCAAGGCTGAAGTAAGCAACAGCCTTAATAAACGCTATGCATTTTAAGTTAAGCTAGTGATCCAGCCTAATATTGCATTTAAACAACCAATCCCTGCAAATACAGCTAAGAAAGCAAGAAAATAAGTAGCGTTGAACGGATCTTTAAAGTCTTTATCATCTGACATTGGTACAACCTTTTATTAAGCACGACAAATAAGGCTGCCATAATAGACGATGTAAAATCATCAATAAAGACCTTAATCTTGATTTTTTGTCACAATTACACCGCGTTCAACCATTGCATTGAGGGTAACTAATGCGCCTTGAGCAATTTGATCTGCATTAAACTGTGGTGCATGAGCGAATACCTGTTGGCAAACGTCGTCAAATGTCGCTCCATCACTTGCCTCAATAATTGATAGTAACAAAGCCGTCATCGCATTCGTAGCCAGAAATTGAACGTCATCATCTTCATCTCTATATACAACAAAATAATTAGGCTGAGGTGATGGCTCTTTTGGTTTAAAGCGATTGCTAATATTTTGAACCGGAAATTGATAACTTAAATTTCTTGCCGTTTTCGATAAATACAAAGCAGAACTAGTAAGCGCTGTTGTTTGTAATTTTTGCTCTTGCTCATCTTCGTGTGCAATCGATACATCTAGCTCTACCCATTCATAATGTGCAAGTTCTAGCATAAACACGGGATCGTATCTTTTTATTTTATAATCACTTGATAAATAATTAATAAACTCCCCTGCTATATCTAAAAAGTACGGCGAATGACAATCATATTCGCTAAAAAACTGGCGTACAAGAACCAGCCATTGCTTGTCTGTATATAAGGTTTTTAATACCGGAAAGCCTGATGATATAAAACCTTCAATGTTATTAAAAAATAGGTCGCGATAAATGGACATACGTCTGTCTTCGATACCGCTGGGCTTTTTATTTTTTTTTGGCTCGCGAATATGCGCCATAAATTCGTTTTGTATTTCAATAAAGCTCATAACCAGGCACTCTTTTAATATTTATAAAGGCTTATATTAAGCTCGTTGTTTTGAAACCATTGAAGTAATGTGTTTAGCTTGTAGCTCATGAATTATATCTAACTCTTTGGTTAAAATATTCATGGTAGGGATATTAAAATCGCGCTCAAGCAAGGTTGGAAATACGCCATGCACTTCATATGCTTTATCCAGTAGCTCCCACACAGGATCAATGACATCAGCACCATGTGTATCAACTATTAAGTCATCAGCCTCATTATAATGGCCTGCAACGTGCCCATAGGCGATACGATTAGAGGGTAACCCTGTTAAAAACGCTTGTGCGTTATAGCCATGATTAATCGAATTCACATAAATGTTATTCACATCCAGTAAAAGCTTGCAGTCTGCTTGCTCTAAAATGGTATTTGTAAATTCCAGCTCTGATAATTGCTGTCCAGGAGCGCCATAATAGGAAACATTTTCTATCGCAATTTGCTGCTCAAGTATGTCTTGTACTTGTTTAATACGAGGGACAACATGTGCTATTGCATCTTGTGTAAACGGAATAGGCATTAAGTCATACATATGGCCTGTACCGGAACAGTAACTTAAGTGCTCACTGAAAATTTTTATATTGTGCTCTTCAAAAAAAACTTTTAAAGATTTAACAAATTCAACATCCAGTGGTTCGGGTGAACCGATAGACAGTGATAATCCATGACACACAAAATTATTTGCATCTGTTAATGTTCTAAAT
The DNA here is from genome assembly GCF_015864715.1 of Pseudoalteromonas sp. NZS71. Taxonomy (NCBI): domain Bacteria; kingdom Pseudomonadati; phylum Pseudomonadota; class Gammaproteobacteria; order Alteromonadales; family Pseudoalteromonadaceae; genus Pseudoalteromonas; species Pseudoalteromonas sp. NZS71. The sequence continues at coordinate 34,980 of NZ_JADYWS010000026.1, forward strand.
TGCTTTTTAAAGCGTCCACCTAGTTTTAACCAGTTCTCTGGCGCAACTTCCAAAAAATCTACTTGATTAGGTACGTGTTCAAGCAGTTCATCAAGCATTTCTCGTCGTAGGCCAAGGCCCACCATCCCGAAATCTGTACTCTGGATTTGTGTCATAACTACCTCTAACTTATCAAAAAAGGGCCTTAAGGCCCTTTTAGCATAACTTATTTAGAATAAGATATTAACGACCGCCACATTTACCTTCGCCGCACTTACCTTCTTTTTTAGTTTTTTTAGCATCGCCGCCGCATTTACCTTCACCACATTTGCCTTCTATTTTAGCTTTTGCATCTTTTGCATCGCCGCCACATTTACCTTCACCACACTTGCCTTCTGTTTTAGCTTTTGCATCTTTTGCGTCGCCGCCACATTTACCTTCGCCACACTTGCCTTCTGCTTTAGCTTTTGCATCTTTTGCATCGCCGCCACATTTACCTTCGCCGCACTTACCTTCTGTTTTAGCTTTTGCATCTTTTGCATCGCCGCCACATTTACCTTCGCCGCACTTACCTTCTGTTTTAGCTTTTGCATCTTTAGCATCGCCGCCACATTTACCTTCGCCGCACTTACCTTCTGTTTTAGCTTTTGCATCTTTTGCATCGCCGCCACATTTACCTTCGCCGCACTTACCTTCTGTTTTAGCTTTTGCATCTTTAGCATCGCCGCCACATTTACCTTCACCACACTTACCTTCTTTAGCGTCTAGTTGGTAACCTGTCACTAATTGTTGAAACTCAAATGGGTTGGCTTGTACATCTGCAGATACAAAGCTTGCAGAGCCAACAACTACTGCACCTAAAGTTAACGCGATTGTATTTTTTTTAACTGTATTCATTTTGTGACTCTCTTTAATCAAGTATTGTAAATCTCAGCAATAAAAATGTATTTTAAATTGCTTGTATGTTTAAGTAGACCTGTACAAGAATAAAAACTTTCATTTATTTTCATAATATTTACTTTTGCGGTTTCTACATTAAATATGGTTGGTAATTACAGATTTATCAATGTGTGATTTACAGGTAAACTATGCGTCCAGTTTTTTATCAAAATTAATCACTTTATGAAACTTGTTTTAGCACCTATGGAAGGTGTCGTTGATTTTAAAATGCGCCAATTACTCACAGACATTGGTGGGTTCGATTTGTGCGTTACCGAGTTTGTAAGAGTGGTTGAAACATGCTTACCTGATAAAGTTTTTCATCGATTTTGCCCTGAACTACATAATAATGGATTTACGCGAGCAGGTACTCCTGTGCGTGTTCAATTACTCGGCCAAGAAGCAAATCCGTTAGCCGAAAATGCAGTAAGAGCAATTGCTTTAGGATCTCATGGGGTCGACCTTAACTTTGGTTGCCCAGCAAAAACCGTTAATCGTAGTCGAGGGGGTGCTGTACTGCTTAAAGATCCTGACCACATGTATACGATTATTAAAGCAGTCCGAGATGCTGTAGATGATAAACATGAAGTAAGTGCAAAAATTCGCTTAGGCTTTGATGATGACAGTAACAGCCAAGAAATTGTTGATGCTGTGGTAAGCGCAGGCGCAAATAGTGTAGCTATACACGCCAGAACCAAACGTGATGGTTATAACCCGCCAGCTTATTGGGAAAAAATTCCACCAATAATAAAAGATAAAAATATTGCCGTTGTTGCCAATGGTGAAATTTGGCAAGTTGAGGACGCAATGCTTTGCCAAAAACGAAGTGGATGTACTGATTTGATGCTTGGTCGTGGCGCCCTTTCGCACCCTGATTTAGCAAAAAAAATTAAAGCTCATGTAAATAATGAACAATATGATGGCCTTCAATGGGAGCATATTATTTATCACTTAATCCACTCTGCTATTCATCAAGACCCTGCAAAAGATGAAAAGTATTTTGCTTCTCGTACAAAGCAATGGCTAGGTTACCTTAAACGCCAATACCCGCAAGCGATCGATTTATTTGATGAAATCAGGCGTTTAAAAAGTAAAGAAGATGTGGCAAGCGTATTAAATAAATACGCCAAAGCACCGCAACTTGATTCAAATCATAACGGCTAACCTAAAGCCTCTAGATAATATCAGTATAACGTGAAGCCAATTTAATAAGGTTGTACTGATAATGCATCATCAAAAAAGACTAAACGATGAAATAGCACAAATTAAATTAAATATATTAACTATGCTTTCTAAATCAGCCTACCCTACACATCAGCATTTAATACAAATTTTAGATAATACAGCAAACAATGAATGGTTAGACTGTGCAGCAGAGAAGCTAGGTCCTGAGTATGCGTTTTTGATCAGTCGCATGACTAAATTAGAAGCAGCGGTCAGCCAAATAGAAATTGGGCAATATGGCTACTGCTGCGACTGTGAAGAAAAAATACCAGCCAAATCACTTGAACTAGATCCCGCAACCCAACGGTGTACAAAGTGCGCACAATAAGCGCACTTTCAAATCATTATATAATTTGTTGTATAAAGCTAAATGATTGCCCTGGGTAGAGTATTATATCTTCAACTAAATATTGAGCCTCTTCTTGGGTGATTTCTAAGCGTTTCATAAGATTCACCTTTGCCTGTGGCAAAGTCCACGCATGGTAATGAATGCCAATATCTGATTCCATCATTGCAAGCATCAATGTTTTATCTTTATCAGACATGTTCATATTGCTCGCCATTGCAGGTAAGTCTTGATAATCAGCCTGCCAATCAAGCCCTTCAATTAATTTTTCATTCGATAGATACTGCACTAAAAACGATTTTTTATGAGAAATAGACAATTTACTGTCGAATGCAACACGATCTAATACTTTTATATTTTCATTTAAAATAGTAACCCACTCTAGCGGTGAATGTACTTCGCCACTAAAGTAATTTAGTTTGCTCTGATACCACTGTGACCCATTTGGCAGGCCTCTCAGACCAACACTACCTCTAGGCTTGTAACTAGCTAAATAATCGCTAAAAGCTCTTATATGACTCTTAAGCGCTGGTTGAACGTCATTACTACCTATCGCACTCAATACATAGCTTTGTAGTAGTGTGAGCTCAATTTTATTCAGCTTTAAATTGCTTTGTTTAGCACTGTCTAGCGTATCTTGGGTTAACTTAAGCCAAGTAATAATATTATCCGGCGTACTTTTTGAACCCTCAAAAGCAAGCATGTTTTTTAATACGTCTACTTGAGCCGGCCAATTAAAATAGCGCTCAGGAAAGCGCTCTGCAATAACCAAGTAGTTTACTTGTGCAATTTGATTGAGATTAAGCTCCATACCCATTAGGTTCTGATAAATAGTATGACGTTTAACTAAATACGCATAAGAAAAGACCAATTGCTCTTTAGTAATCCTATCGATTTTTTTAGCGTCTGGTTGTACAAGTGCCATGTTTAAAGTTTTTAAAGCAACTTGTGCGTCTTCAAATGACTCATAAGGTTGAGGCTGCTTTGAACATGCAGCTAAAAATAAGCACAGTAGTAATGAAAAAGAGAGCTTTTTATACATAGTAGTTCCAATAAAAAAAGCCCCAGAGGGGCTTTTTATAAGTTGCTTTAGCTAATTAAAATTAAATTTTAACACCGTTGCGAGCGGCTTTATCTTTAATATATGTAGACCAACCTTTTGCAAACTTACGTGTGCGAGGGTCATCCATAGCTTTAGTAATTGCAGCATATGCTTGCTTATACTTACCTTGATAGTAATACGCTTCAGCTAAATCTGAATAAATAGTACCTTTTTTGTCAGAGCCAAGCTCTAATGCTTTGTTCAAACGAACAACAGCAGCACTGAATTTTTCAGATTGTAAAAGTAATGAACCAGCTTTACGGTAAAGTTCAGCGTCGTCATCAAATTTAGCAGCTTCTTCGTAGTACTTAGCAGCTTTTTCTAGATCCTTAGAGCGATGATAGTTACTAGCAATCGCGCTAACATTCTGCTTTGTACGTTTTACTTTTTCACTCTTAACGGCCTTTTCTAGCGTTACAGCTGCTCTAAAAGGGATCTCGTTTAGAGAGTAAAAGTTAGATAAGACTTTATACTCAACTTCATTTTCAAAGTAACCGTTCTTGTAAGCAACTTCCATCGTTGCTAAACCTTTTTGATAGTCTTCGGTTTGTAGGTAATATTTACCTAAGCTAACCCAAGCTTTTTTATCATCAGGCCATACACGAACAATCTCTTCGCCAATCTTAACCATGTTTGCATAATCTTTAAGTTCAAAGTATGCACCCAGTTTTAATTGGTAAGGACCTTTATTAGGTTCTTTTTGAAGTTTAATTGCCTTATCTGCTGGTTCAAAAACATCACGAAATTGCTCTAACTGATAGTTAGCTTGGGCAATACGCGTGTAAACCGTAGGATCTTCTTCACCGGTAAAATCCATCCAAGTAACATAAGCTTTTTTGGCTTCTTGATACTTTTCTGTGCCAGCGTATAAATCACCTAACAGCTTTAGAGTTTGTTCTTGATCAGCAAAGTTTAAAACATCAGGGGCAACTGCTTGCTTAGAGTACTTAATCGCTTCGTCATACTTTTCTTTTTGAGCGTACATGCTACCTAAGTAACGATTTACGGTCGCTTTATCAAAGTCATTCGAAGGTTCAATCTCTCTAAGCAAAACAATTGCTTCATCAACTTTTTCTTCGTTGTACAAGTCAAATGCTTTAATTACCTTTTTACCAGTACGCTCGCCCATGATTTTAGTTTTTGCTTTTTTACGCTCTTCAATCTTTGCGTAATCTGGCGCTGCTAAAACAGATGCACTTAAAGTAGCACCCGACACAGACATAAGAATCGCAAGAGCAGTTACTTTAGAAAAATTTCTCATTACTCGCCTCCTTAGTTGCCTTGGTTAAGTTTAAAGTCTAATTGAACTTGTAAACCTGGTTGTTTCTGTGGTTTTCCGTCAATGATCTTAGGACGGTACTTCCACTTACGCAGTGCGCGTTTAGCTTCACGGTCAAAGATACGTTTTGGATCTGCGTCAATTACTTCAACGTCAGTTACTCCACCTAACTCATCAATTGTGAATGAAAGTTGTACCCAACCTTCTTTGCCATCACGTGCTGCTTGCGTTGGATATTTTGGTTCTATACGAACGATAGGTGTCGCATCACCATCTCGTCCAAATGCACCAGGACCACTTAGTCCACCAGCTGAACTACCAACATCAATGCTACCCATGTTAAATGACATAGCACCAGGGTTTGGATTATTATTTTCCGGCTGTGGCGGCTGCGGTTTAGGCGGCTGCTTTGGCGGTGGTGGAGGAGGAGGCGGTACACGCTTCCTCTCCTGCACCTTAGATTCAGGCGGATTCGTCATTATTTCGACTATGATCTGCTCTTTTTGTTCCGTATTACGGTCAGCCCCACCAGAGATGAGGAAGGCCATGAAGTAGAACAAGCCGAAAGTAACTGCCCCACCTGCAATCAGTGAAAACAGAAAACGAATCATTACTGATCTCCAGCTATTGAAATTCTAAGGTTGTCACCCGTCGCTTTAATCTGGTCCATAACTTTAACCACTGTGCCGTGTTTAGCTTCTTTATCAGCTTGTATAATCACAACTTCAGTAGGTTGTTCTGCTAATAAACTTTCGATTTTTGCTGAAATACGTTCAACATCAATTTGTTGTTTATCAACCCAGATTTCGCCGTTACTACGAATAGCAATAAAAATGTTAGCATTTTTTTGCTTAGTAGCTTGGGCAGCTTTTGGTTTATTGACCTCGATACCAGCCTCTTTAACGAACGATGTAGTTACGATAAAGAAAATAAGCATGATAAATACGATGTCAAGCATTGGCGTCATATCAACCGCTGCTTCTTCTTCTTCACGAAAACGTTGTTTACGTGCCATATTTAATTCTCTCTCTAGTGATGAGGCATACTATCAATAAGTTTGGCTTTCACCATTTTAGCTTTTGTCTCAAGACGTGAGCTAAAAAATACTCCAGATAGTGCCGCAACCATTCCAGCCATTGTTGGGATTGTTGCCATTGAAATACCTGATGCCATTAAGCGTGCATTACCCGTACCCTGGTTGGCCATGGTTTCAAAAACCGAGATCATACCAGTAACAGTACCAAGTAAGCCTATTAAAGGACAAACAGCTACTAATGTCTTAATCAACAACATACGCTGATCTAATTTTTCAGACGCTTCAGAAATCCATGCTTCACGGATTCTGTGTGCGTACCAAGACGTAGTGTCTTGGCGGGCATCCCACTTTGCTACAATTTCTTTCGCTGTGCGAGGAAACTCTGCAAGTAGAAACCAATAGCGCTCAATCATTAAAACCCACATCAGAAAGAGTGCTATCGCGACCACGTATAAAACCTGGCCGCCTGTGCCAACAAAATCCCTGATAGATTCCCATATCTCCATCAGGACTAGCATTAGGCTTTCTCCTTCTCCGCGTGAGTAGCAACGATACCCGCGCTTTGCTCATCAAGGATGTGTAATACCGACTTACTACGACCAGCTACAAGAGCATGAAGTAGAATTAGTGGTAATGCAGCAATTAGACCTAGCGCTGTAGTTACAAGTGCTAGAGAGATGTTACCTGCCATGATCTTCGGATCACCCGTACCGAACAATGTGATTGTTTGGAACGTTAAGATCATACCGATTACTGTACCTAGTAGACCTAGTAATGGTGCGATTGCAGCAAGAATCTTAATTATGTTGATACCAGCTTCGATGCGTGGCGTTTCACGTAGAATCGCTTCATCAAGTTTAAGCTCAAGGTTTTCAACATCTTGGTTCTTGTTGTCATGGTACACTTTAAGAATACGACCCAGTGGGTTATTTGTATTCGGTGTAGCAACATTTTTAAGCTGGCTCTTAATCTTACTAGTAGTAAGTGTAAGGTCAACAAAGCGAATTAGAGTAATTAGCATACCTAAAGCTAGTAAAGCTGTAATGATATAACCAACTACGCCACCTTGATGGAAGTATTCCATAAGAGTCGCTTTTTGAGTGTTGATACGTAAGATAGCACCACGAGTCGGATCGATATAAACACCAGCGTAGTTATCTGGTGATGTATTTTCAAGATCAGTGATACCGTCTAAAATATAGCTATCAGGCTGTTTACCTAGAGGCTGAATAGACTTAGTTTCTGGTGAATAAATTAAGTAACCATCGTCTGTAACTAAGTTAAAGTTACCGATACGCGTTACTTTCTTCATTGACGGGTTACCGTCAAGACCAGCAACTTCAGTTTCAAAAGTTGAAACTTTAGCTGATTCAGTCATTTCTGTTTGAAGTGAAATCCAAAGTTCTTCAAGTTCGCGAACTGTAGGAAGTTCTTTAGCAGCAGCTAATGAACGTAAGATTTCAGCACGGCCAGGTTTCTCAGCACTAACTAGTGATGCTTCGATAGAACCGATAGCGTCTTGAGCTGCACGACGTACAACACCAAACATCTCACCCAAAGTACCTTGAGCACTTTGAAGAGCTGCTTCTTTTTCAGCTAACGTGTTTTCATTTTGTGCATATTGCTTAGTTAAGCTTTCACCACGAGACTTCTCAGAAGCAAGTTGGCTTTTAGCTTTATTAAGTAAAGATTGCTTGTCAGCACGATCTGATAAGAACTCTTGTTCACGTTTCTTATCGATTTTACCTTCAGAGATACGCTCTTGCTTTACTTGCTCAAGTATTTTATCTAGAGCTCCAGTATTTGCATGTGCATTTAACGCGGTACCTGCAGAAACAGTTAGTACTGCGGCAACAGCAAAACCTTTAAATAGTTTCTTCATTATTGATTACTCCGCGCCAAAGATAGGTAGTTTAACAAGTTCTAATGTCGCTTGCTTACGCGCCATACGAATAACTTCTTTAACAGGTTTTAGGTATTCTTCACCTAATTCTTTCCACTGTTTAGTGTTGTTATCCCACACCCAAGCATGTTTCAAGTCAAAAGACTGAGCAACGTAAGTAATACGACCTAACTGACCGATATCAACGTTAATACTTTTGCCATCAACTTCTAGTGTACCTTGTGAAGCAGATACAAGTGAGCTGTATGCTGTTTCAATAGTGTAAGCTTCAAGTACTTGACGGAATTTTTCAGACGTCGTTACAGACGCAGAAACCATGATTTCACGTAGTCTTTCAACACGTCCTAAACGCGTCTCTAGATTAAATGGAACGTCCGCTTTGATGAATTGCTCAAGCGTATCGATCATGCGATACATCAAAGGCACAACGTTTTGTTTCGTGTTATCAATCGTAGCGATTTGACGATCAAACGATTCAATAGACGCGTTTTGGCTATCAACCAAGCGCGACACGTGATCGTTATACACTTTCATAAGTTCAGTCTCATCAACAACGCTACGGTACTCAGCGATTAGCTCCTGAGTTTGACCATATACATTGTCAATTTTAGTTTGAGACTTAACCGCAGCCTTTTGAATTTGTTGACCTGCTTTTTGCACGTCATTCAAAGGATCTGCAATCACATTGCTGCTTGCAAATGCAAATGCGCCAACCAACGCAGTTGCTACAAGACTCTTTCTGATTTTAACAGACATAGTTCCCAACCAATTAAGTAATGTTACTTTTATAATTTAATTATCCTCCGAAGAGAACAACCCTGATATCTTTTAATAGATATCAACCTTCCAATAATGCTAAATGCAATTAGCGCTGTCAACTTGATGTTTACTAATCTCTGCAAATAAATAGCTAAGTTAATGCTTAAACAAAAGTACTAGCACACAACTGTTAACATTATTGCAACCAAGCTTTTGCTTAATATTTCGATTAAAGCCTTTTGAGGGGTGTATTTATTCGCATTGTACTGACATAAAACAACATTATTGCAACATTTAGCCAAAGCTGAATTCGCACTGAAAAAAAACAAAAAAAAATATAGATAGATATAACAAAAGTTATTTTTTAAACGATTTCAGCACATTTTATCTCCCCAATAACACTTCATCTGAAAAAACAAACCATTTGTCGCACAAAAAAACAACACTGGATAATCTCTAATACCGCCCACCTTGCTTTATGCACGCAATACCTAAAGCCATTTATAAAACGTGTTTCCCATAAATAGTAATAATAAGTTTCTTTTAGCAAGGCCTGAAATAGCCAAATAGCTTTCGATAATTAGACGAGTTACATTTACCGCTTTAGAGTGCTCATTAATACTATTTAACAGTTAAATTTATTTAGTAACAAAGTTAATCACAAAAAGTTGCTCAACTTTAATAATAATGGACTATAAATGATGCCTAACGCTTCCATAATAAGCTATCAGAGGCCTATAGAGGTTCCCTTGCCCATTTATAGTTAAAGTACAAAACTTCAACCTGATTGCACTAGCAAGACTTACACTAAAATTTACACAGATTGTTATTTGGCATCATTTTTATGTATATAAGTATCGGATCAGTTGGATAAATTGTAAGGGATGTTTTAAATGCGATAGAAAGTGGTTCGATTGTATAAGTTATTCAGATAATTGAATTTTGGGTTTGTATTAAAATAGAAGATTTAAGAATATATGAAATTTGTGTTCAAGGATTTAAAAAGAAGGATTTTATTAATTATGTACATAGAGAGGAATTATGGTGAAACAGAGACCTGCTTCACCAAGATGAACTAGAGTTCACATAATAAATTATGCTGCTTCTACGTTCTCAGCTTCAGGGCCTTTTTGACCTTGTTTGATGCTGAATGTCACTGCTTGACCTTCGCTAAGAGTGCGAAAACCAGAACCAGTGATTGCGCTGAAATGTACAAACACGTCAGGACCATTTTCTTGTTCAATGAAACCAAAGCCTTTAGCTTCGTTGAAAAACTTTACTTTACCAGTAACCGACATACTAAATTTTCCTGTAAGTCAATAATTAAAATTCAGCCATATTATTATGGCAATATCCTCCCTGAGTCAATGCTCAAAAATATGGAGGTACAGTACAGGAACAAGTAATAACCTAACCGGTAACCTTAAACGCAGCACAATATCCGTAAATTCAATACATAAAAACTCAAAGCAAGGTAAGATTAACACATTATATTTTTTTTCGCTCTATTAATTGGGAATTATTTATTAAAAATATAAATTTGTTTTAAATCGCCTTTAACTGACTAATTTCCAAGCAAAAACTATAAAGTATTATTGTAATATATATTGCTATAAACGCGTATAAAAGCCCTCTACAACAGCAATACTGTCAAACAACGCTTCAATAACATCAAAAATACAAACAAAAAAGCCGCTTTAAAAATTAAGCGGCTTTTGGTTTAAATATAAAATATTAACTATTTAACAGACCAATCAATAGTATCTTCTGCTTTTATAGGCACAACTTCAGAGTCGCCTAGGGTATAACTTGCAGGTACGTCCCATGGTTTTCTTTGTAATGTTATTGTATCGGCATTACGCGGCAACTCATAAAAGTCAGGACCAAAGTGGCTTGCAAATCCTTCAAGCATGTCCAAAGCTCCTGCGTCTTCGAATGCTTCAGCGTATAACTCAATAGCGGCATGGGCCGTATATGCACCAGCACAACCACAAGCAGCTTCTTTTTTATCTTTATAATGTGGTGCAGAATCAGTTCCTAAGAAAAACTTTTTATTTCCACTTATAGCTGCGGCCATTAATGCTTGCTGGTGAATGTTACGTTTGAGGATTGGCAAACAGTAATAATGTGGGCGAATTCCACCCGCTAACATATGATTACGATTATAAAGTAAATGATGAGCTGTAATTGTTGCTGCTACATTGCTAGGTGCATTAACTACAAACTCTACTGCATCTTTAGTTGTAATATGCTCTAGTACAATTTTAAGTTCAGGAAAGTCACTTACCACATCCCCTAAAATCGTCTCTAAAAATACTTTTTCACGGTCAAAAATATCAATTGATGAATCAGTAACTTCTCCGTGTACTAACAGCAACATACCTACTTCTTGCATTGCTTTTAAAACCGGGTAAATATTTTTGACTGATGTAACACCCGAATCAGAATTGGTTGTAGCGCCAGCAGGATAAAGCTTTGCAGCTACTATTTTGCCCGTTGCTTTTGCTTTCTCTATTTCATCTGGTGTCGTTTTATCAGTAAGGTAAAGTACCATTAATGGCTCAAAGGCACCTTGTGGGCCTGCTGCCATAATACGTTCTCGATAAGAAAGAGCGGTATCAGTACATGTTGCCGGCGGAACAAGGTTTGGCATAATAATAGCGCGACCCATGTATCTGCTAATGTCTCGTACAGTATCCTTTAGCTGGTCGCCATCACGTAAATGTACATGCCAGTCATCTGGGCGAGTGATAGTAAGGGTTGTTACAGAGTTTGTATTATTGCTTGTCATTACTTTGTTCCAAGGCTGAATTTATCCGATCATAGGCATATGATGTTTTCGAGTAAAGATTTTATTAAAAATAATGCATATGTTGATGACATTACCGAGTTGTGTAATTAAAGCTTAATACTCCAATTCAATTGGGATTAGCTATTGTTATTACTTACAATTAATTAAAGTCATTCGTCATAATAATTTACAGCCAATTAAAACCACTCATCGCTTTATTTTGTACAAAATCCAAGATTAGGTTAACTTAGCTACGTATTTAAAAATAAAAAGAATAATATAAATTGCCTATGTCTTACAAAAATAATGCCTCAAGAGCACTTGAGATAAAAACTGATCAACTGAGTATAATTAATCAATTTTCATCAAGCTTATTGCAACTAGACACACTAGACGAGCTATTTGAGTATGTTACAACGCACGTTGTTAACCGTTTAGGATTTGTTGATTGCGTTATTTACCTTGCCGATAACAATGCTTATACATTAAATCAAGTTGCATCGATGGGTATTGCTCACGCCCGAGACAAATATCAAGCCGAACGTAAAGTAATACGTTTTAGTGAAGGAATTACTGGAGCTGTTGCAACTACTGGTAAAGCCGTAGTTATCGATGATGTAACAAAAGATAGCCGTTATATCGCAGATGAGCGCCCTGCCCAATCAGAACTATGCGTCCCTCTTATATATAAAGAACAAGTTTTAGGTGTTATTGATTGTGAGCACCCTATTAAAGGCTACTTTACAAACGCACACCTTGAAATTCTTACAACAGTTGCCCACTTACTCAGTGCTAAAATTAACCAGGTAAATACGGTAAATAACTTACAAAAAACAGTTGAGCAACTTAACAACGCACAAAAATTAGAAAATAGCTTATTACAAATAGCTAACCTAACCTACAAAGCTAACGACTTAGATACCTTCTTTGAAGCCTTGCATTCAATTATCAATAACTTACTTCGTGCTGATAACTTTTTTATCGCTTTATATGACAAAAAAGTAGATATACTTGACCTTGTTTATATAGTCGAAGAAGGCATAAACACTAAAACACATCAAAAAATATCTAAAGAACAGCTAAAAGACACTGCTTCATATTACCTACTGCAAACAGAGCAAACCTTATTACTCAATAAAGATGCCTTTCAAAGTCATATTGATAACGGTGATTTTAAAATGGTAGGTCGACAATCAGAGTCTTGGTTGGGTGTTCCATTTAAAACAAGTGATCGTATAAGCGGTGTTATTGTTGTACAAAGCTACGATAAAACACTGCAATACAACGAACACGACAGCGCTCTTCTAACTTACGTAAGTCGTCAAATAAGTATGGCAATTGATAGACAACTAGCCCGACAAGAGCTCGAGCATAAAGCATTGCATGACGAGCTTACCGGCCTTGCTAACCGCTCATTACTCATTGAGAGAATAAAGCATGCTATTTTACGTTTAACGCGCGCTAAAAAAAGTACTAGCCATGCCCTGCTGTATCTAGATTTTGACCGTTTTAAAAGTATTAATGATTCGCTGGGGCATGAGGTCGGAGACCATTTTCTTATAAAAATATGCGGCTTAATTAAAAGTACAGTACGAAGCACCGATACATTTGCTCGTTTAGGCGGTGATGAATTTGCTATTTTCATGGAAAATATCACACATAAAAACCAAGTTAATGAAGCTTTAAACAGAATTAAAAGCGCATTAGCAAAACCTCTAAATGTAGATAGCCACTTACTTCAAGCCTCTACTAGTATTGGTATTGCCTATACCGACAACATAAACGATCAAGCTTATATATTACTGCAACAAGCTGATGCTGCTATGTATGAAGCAAAATCCACCGGGCGTGGACAAGTTAAGTTTTTTAATAACACGATGCGTAAAAAACTTAAAACCCATGCGGATATCGAAAACGACTTGCAACACGGTATAGAACACAACGAATTTGAACTCTATTTTCAGCCAATTTTTACAATTACCACAAGTGAGGTTATTGGTTTTGAAGCACTTGTGCGCTGGCATCATCCTAAAAAAGGATTTGTACCACCTAATGACTTTATACCGATAGCTGAAACTACAGGGCAAATTATAAATCTTGATTTACATTTACTTGATTTAGCCGCTCAGCAGATTTCTAATTGGCACCAGCAAGGTCATCGCTTTTTGAAAGTAACGGTTAATGTATCGTCACGGCATTTTGCAAGCCTCGATTTTGTAGCGCAAATACATTCTATTTATAATAAATACCAATTACCTCTGGGTTCTTTATGTTTAGAAATTACCGAATCAGGCTTAATAGAAAATCTAGAACTCGCCACTCAAATAATAGAAGGTCTTTCACCTTTAAAAGTAAAATTGTGCCTTGACGATTTTGGAACGGGTTACTCGGCACTCGGCTACTTGCACCAACTGCCTATTCATATTTTAAAAATAGATAAAAGTTTTATTGACCACCTACAAGATTCCACCAATCCACTTGTTGAAGCCATTTTATCACTTGCGCAATCATTAAAACTTGAGGTTGTTGCTGAAGGGATAGAAACACTTGAACAATTAGCCATTTTACAATCCACCGCGTGCGACTATGGCCAAGGTTTTTTAAAGTCAAAACCGGTCACAGCCAAAGAAGCCATATTACTTATTAATAAGCCCTTATAAAAAAGCCAGCGAGTAGGTCGCTGGCTTAGGTATTACGTATATACTCATTCATTGACCTAAACTAAAGCTAAAAAGCAAAACGCAAAACGACTTTAGTTTTTAAACCACAACCTAAAGTAACCATTCAACAACCCCCCACCCCACACAGTTATCTATATAGTCAAAATTCACACTGAGGTGAAGCACACCGCAATCGATATACTTAAAATACAACATGAAGCAAACTCATCTAAAACTCATCAAACCAGTTTTTGAATGACTTTTATCGTTACTAATTCTAATATTTTCGCGATTCATAGCAATAAACTGCAATAAACCACAATAAATCGCAAGCTTTTAGCCATCTAGACGTTGAAACGTTTTTTATATAGGCGTAGTATGTGGTTAATCTGAGCTGAACTCACTTTTCCCATGAGAATTTTTAAAGATGATTGGTATTAAACATTTAAAAACCATAGCAACCCTAAAAGAAACAGGATCTTTGGTTAATACGGCACGAGAGTTATTTTTGACACAGTCTGCTTTATCTCATCAAATCAAAGATTTAGAGAATAAATTAGATTGCCAATTATTTGAGCGTAAAACTCAACCAGTCCGCTTTACCCCTCAGGGAATGCTATTACTTGAGTTGGCTCACGAAATATTACCAAAAATGGAAGCGACTAAATGCCGTTTGAAAGAAAGCTTAAATCAGCCTATTTCTCAACTGCGTTTAAGTGTGGAATGCCATGCATGTTTTCATTGGTTATTGCCTACTATTAAAGAATTTAATAACTTTTGGCCTGATATAAAAATTGATTACGAGCGCGGCTTTAGTTACGACGCTATTCCTGACTTACTAAGCGATGAGCTCGATTTAGTTTTAACATCTGACATACGTGAACCCGACACATTAGAATACGCGCACTTATTTGATTTTAAATTGAAGCTTATTGTGGCACCGGATCATGAACTTGCTAAAAAAGCGTATGTAACAGCGCTTGATTTAAAAAACGAAACTATTATTTCATACCCTATCCCGCGTGAACGCCAAGATATATTTAAGCATTTCATTCAAAATGCACGTTTCGACGGTACGTTAAAAACGGTTGACCAAGGATTACTTATTTTTCAACTAGTAAGTGCCGGCATGGGCGTTGCCGCTTTACCTGATTGGCTAGTTACACCTTATGAAAGCCAAGGCTTAATTAAATCAATTCCTTTGGGCGCTCTTGGCCTTACTCGTCCTATGTATTTAGCGATGAAAAAAGACATGAAAGATAACCCTGTTTATCGTCACTTTTTAAATACGTGTAAGCTAAATAACGGTCGATAATCATCAATATAATGAGTAATATCGCTGTAATTAACTCTACAGCGTTTAACTCTTATGTTTGTTATTAAAAAAATGATTGGTGGCTTACTTATGCCACTGCCTCTATTTGGTTTATTTGCGTGCCTGATGCTCCTACTCGCACTTAAAGGCCGCAAATCAGCTCTCTTCTTATCTACTTTAAGCTTAATTGTATTACTTGCATTGAGCACACCCTTTATCGCCAATTTAATTATCCAAAATAATGAACCTGCGTCGCTTGCATTTAATACCCTAAAGCATCCAAAAATAGACAAAATAGTTGTACTAGGTTGCGATATAAACCCAAATCCTGCACTCAGTGCTAATAATCAATTAGGTAATTGTGCGCTAACGCGCTTAGTAGAAGGTGTAAAACTAGCAAAGCACTACCCTAATGCAGAGCTTATAGTTTCAGGCGGGGGTTATCAAAATACCACTAATAGCGGGCTTATGTATCAAACGGCAATTAGTTTAGGTGTTAATAAGAGTCGTATATTCCAAAACCCAAAAGCAATGGATACAGGTGAAGAAGCTAAGTTACTGGCATCAAAATTAGTCGACTTTAAGGTTGCACTAGTAACATCTGTACTGCACATGCCACGCGCAAAAGACTTATTTAATGCTCAAGGTATTGAAGTCATAACCGCAGCCACTGATTATCATAATTTTGCTGCACTTCCATGGAGCAAACAGTTTATTCCCAATGCTCATGCCTTACTTGTGGTTACGCAATACAGTCACGAAGTAGTAGGAAACACATGGATAAGTTTGCGCCGCTGGATAGATCCAGAGGCACTGTAGCTCATTTCGTCTAACTAACCTGAACTCTAGATAATAAATCTATCTCAAGTAGAGTTCAGGTTAACTAATAGATAGCCTAGTTAAACTGGGTTATCTATATCTATAAATGTCACATCAAAACCATGCTCTTGAGCAAGTAACTCACCCAGAGCTTTTACACCATAGCGCTCTGTGGCATGATGCCCTGCGGCAAAAAAATCAATGTTTTGCTCACGAGAACTATGAATTGTTTGCTCCGATGCCTCACCCGTTAAATAAGCATCAATGCCTTGCTCTGCAGCTAAATCAATATACCCTTGCCCACCACCGGTGCACAGTGCAATGGTTTCAATTTTTGTTGAACGTACTAAGCTTGTGAGCGGGGTTCGATTTAGCACTTTTGCAATTTTATCTGCAAAATCCTCACCACTTAATGGTGTTTTTAAACGCCCTTTCATTGCTACGCTATTTGAAGTTGGCTCTAGCCCTGTTTCAATTTCAATATCCAATAACTTTGCAAGTTGCGCGTTATTGCCAACTGCTGGATGAATATCAAGTGGTAAGTGATAGCCAAATAAATTAATATCGTGTGCTAATAACGCACCTATACGACGCTTTTTCATTCCCGTTATTGGTTGGGATTCCCCTTTCCAAAAAAATCCATGATGAACTAAAATAGCATCTGCTTGTTGCTCAATGGCAGCATCTATTAAAGCTTGACTTGCGGTTACACCCGTCACAATTTTTTTAATTTCGTTTTTACCTTCGACCTGTAAGCCATTTGGGCAAAAATCTTTAATTAATTGAGGTTTTAAAATGTCATTTAGGAGTTGGTTAAATTCTCTACGTTGCATATAACTTACCTTACTTAGCACTGAATTTTGTGCAAATTTTGGCGTTTATAGCCTTAAAATGGAAGGAAAATCGCAAAAAATTGAAAAACTGTTTTAAAATAGGTATAAATACCTCTTCTTTATCTGTGTTCACAACGTATAGGGTCTCTGATGAGCAAACTAGACAAAACAGAAGTGTTATCTGCCTTTGAAGCAGCGTACGAAACTGCCAATGGTAAAAAACCTGAAATCACAACTAAACCTGGTTGGTACAGCATTGATGGCGGTAAAAATTTACGCCTAGCTGACGTAGCAGAGCTTACTAAAAAGTTAAACTCTGGTAAAACAACTAAAACGAAAAAACCAAAAGCAGCTGCGCCTGTTAAAGCACAGAAAAAAGCGCCATTCACTGTTGTTACCGAAAACGAAGAAGGTTACACAGCGGAAGAACTTTGGATTGTAATTTTAGCTCGTAAAGATCATGACTGTCGCTTACCGCGCGGTGTTGTTTAATCAACATTTATGATTTTTAAAAGAAACCGCGTTAAGCGGTTTTTTTATGTGCGCGATTTGCTAAAAAATATCTAAAAATTATATTAATTATCGTCTTCCAACCTTAATTGCACCATTTAATCAAAAAAATAGAGCCTTATAAGTTGAGTAAGACTAAAAAAAGCGGCTATGTAGCCGCTTTCAAAAGATCAAAATAAATTATAACTTTTCGAAGTAAAGTGGTTCGCGCTCTTTTTTACCCACTTCACTCATTGTCTCTGCATTGAATAATCGACCATTGATCATGGTGTAATCTACTTTATCCGAATCTCGAATATTTTTAAGCGGATCGCCATCTATAACCATTAAATCTGCCAGTTTGCCCACTTCAAGCGAGCCTACGTTTTTATCAAGCCCTAAATACTTAGCCGGATCGAGTGTTGAAGCACGTATAGCCTCAAGCGGTGTCATTCCGCCTTGTGCAAACATCCACATCTCCCAGTGTGCACCTAAGCCTTCACGCTGACCGTGAGCACCTAAGTTAACTAATACACCTAGGTCTTGTAGCTCAGCAGCAACGCGTGCGTTATTAAAGTGATTATAGTGATGATCGGGCGCTTTAATGCGGCGCATAGAGCGTGGTAATAATTGATTTTTTGGCACAAATTTACTTAAACGCGGGTGATTCCACACATCAGTTTTATCGTACCAGTAGTTCTCACCCCAAATGCCACCATAAGCCACTACAAGTGTTGGTGTATAGCCAACATCACTTTGCGACCATAACTGCTTTATATCGTCGTATATGTTCTCTACAGGGATTGAATGCTCAATACCTGTGTGTCCATCTACAATCATACTTAAGTTATGTTGTAATAATGAGCCACCTTCTGGTACTACCATCATTTCAAGTTCACGGCCTGCTTCAATAACTTGTTGGCGCTGCTCACGACGTGGCTGGTTATACGATTTAACACTAAACGCCCCTACTTTTTTAAGGCGCTCTAAATGAAATTTAGCATCGTCTAACGAGTCAATATGCGACGTATAACCTGGCATATTTGCGCCATATAAAATAGTACCGGTTGAGAAAATACGCGGGCCAACAATCATGCCTGCCTTTTGCATTTCGCTTGCGGTAAATATTTCAGAGGTATCGTTTGATGGATCGTGAATTGTAGTAACACCTAGCGCTAAACCTGCAAAGTTTTTCCAGTTTTGCTCAGGTATAATTTCGTCACTTGCTTGCGAGCCATGTGCATGAGCATCAACAATACCAGGCATAATAGTTTTACCTGTTACATCAATAACCTCAGCACCTTTAGGAATGCTTATATCGCTGGCTGTACCAATTGCTTTAATATGCTTGCCATCAGTGATAATTACACCATTTTCAATAATCTTTTCGCCGTCCATAGTTATAATTTTTGCACCAGTGAGCGCAATCATACCTTTAGGCTCTGCCATTTTTTTACTGAAACCGATATTATCGCCACTTTTCACTTTAAAGTCGGCATCTTCGGCTTTGTTAATGGCAAACATCCCCTCAAGGCTTGCATGATAAAGCTCAGGCCCTAATGTCCAGTAAAGTTTGTTGCTCTTAGCACTCCAACTAATGTTTTCACCAGCACGTACCGATAACTGCTCTATTGGAAATTGACTGTCTTTAGGCCCAATATTAATTGTTTTACCACTTTGAACAAACGGTGTTACAAATACTTTAAATCGCTCAGCAAAAGCCAGATATTGCCCATCTGGTGATACTCTAAATTCTGTAGCATGCTCTGACTCATATAGTTTGCGAACTTTTTTACTTTCAAGTTCTACTACGCTAAGCGTTGGTTTTGGCCAAGGACTCATTATAAAAACGCGATCGTTTGCATCTCCAAATTGTGGTTGATAACCACTTTTTGAAATAAGCTCACTTTTACCGCCTTTTGCGCTTACGCTATATATACCAGGGTTAAGTGACCATTTAGGGTTTAAAATACTGCCCCCCGTGGCTTTTCGATAAACAACCGTTTTCCCATCTGGACTAAACGTAGGCTCTACATATTTCCCGGGCTCTTTAGTAATTGTATCGCCACGACCACTGCGCGCAGAAACCACTCTTACAGACCCTTGTTTGTTATCATCCCATGTGGTGTAAACTATTTTTTTACCATCGCGAGAGTACTGTGGAAATAATTCGTAATGATCAGTTTGCTTTGTTAAACGCTTAATTTTACCCGACTCTAAATCACGTTTATAAATATGCCCAAGCGCTTCAAAAATTGCCGTTTCTCCATCGGGGCTTACTTGCACATTACGCAGCATTTTTACATCAAATTCATCAGTATCTAAGTTTTGTGTAAAGCGCACTGCTTTTTGAATTTTTTTAGTGGTTTGCACTTTAAAAGGAATGGTTTTTACAGATTTGTCTGCAACATCTAGCTTGTGAATTGTACCACCAGCCCAAAATACTAACTCTTCGTTATCGGGTGTCCATGCAATAGTTGGGTATACACCATGAATAGCCCATGTTTCTTGCATATCTCGCTCAAGCTTATCGTAAAGCTTAGTGTGCTCACCGCTAGTTAAGTCATATAAATACAAGCTAGTTTGAAAGTCATCACGCTTTATATAAGCAAGCTTTTTACCATCTGGTGATGGTGTAGGCCTAATAGCACCGCCCATCGTATCGATTATGGTTTCAATTTCACCCGTTTCACGGTCGTAGCGCTTAATTTTATAAATGCCCGCTACAGAATCTTTTGAATAATGAAATGTTTTACCGGGTGTTGCATCATGCGAAAAGTATACATAACGACCATCTGGTGAAAACATTGGCTCACCTAAATCTTTTTGATCGTTCTCGCGTTTTGTAAGCTGCACGCCCTTGCCACCCGCTTTATGATACAACCACACTTCACCTGCTCCCAATGAGCGGCTAGCTGTAAAGTGTTTACGCGCAACTAAGTAGTCGCCATCAGGACTCCATGCAGGACTATTTAGTAATCTAAAGGTTTCATCGGTAACAGCGTGTTGATTTTCACCATTTAAGTCCATTATCCAAATGTTATCGCCACCACCTTGATCGGAGGTAAACGCAATACTTTTGCCGTTAGGACTAAAGCGTGGTTGCATTTGCCATGCAATATCAGAGGTGAGCTTTGTGGCTGTACCACCACTCATTGGCATAGTATAAATATCGCCAAGTAAGTCAAACACCACGGTTTTACCATCAGGGCTAATATCTATATTCATCCATGTGCCCTGATCAACGCTAATTGCAGCGTCAACAAATTGCCCCTTAGGTGAATCTACTTGCCATTTTTGTTCGTCTTTTTCAGCGGCATTTACCTGCCCTATCGCTAATGACACCGACAGCGCCAATACTGTATGAAGCATTTTTTTCATGCGTTTCTCGCTTGTTATTGTTGCAGTAAAAACTATTTCACATGATTGCAACAAAAACAAACGCAACTTGCCAGCGTTATATGATAAAGCGCGGTTTATGTAGGTTTAATGCCAAACAATAGGGTCAAATTGATAGTAATTAACTAGCATACTGTAAATTTCAGGATCGTATCGGCGAAGCTCTGCGGGTTTTTCGAGGAAGGTTTCGGTGAGTACAGCAAAAAACTCAGCTTCGTTAGTCGCACCATAGCTGTGAATAACATGCGGCATGCTATAGGCAACATGGCTTTTTAACTGGGTGAAAGCGCGACTAAATACTCTGCCCCACTCTTTGTAATCTGCTGAGCTTTTTAAAATGGGTGTGCCCGTTGTTTTACCTGTTTCTTGATCGAGTTGATGCGCAAACTCATGAAATACCAAGTTATGTCCATCGCTTGGTAAACGATTACCCTCAAGTACATCATGCCAGCTTAAAACGAGCGTGCCGCCAGGCCATGACTCGCCTAGTCTTACCGTATTATGGTAACTCACAAGTCCTGCACTATCGCGAGTTGATTGCGGAGCATAATAAGCACTTGGATATAATAAAATTTCTTTTACATTTCTATATAACGGCCACGGTTTATTAAGTACTAATACACACGCATCGGCGGCAACAATTAACTTCATTGCAGACGTTAGCCTTAAGCCATCACAACCGACAAAGCGTTTTTCGTTTAAAAACCACGTAATATGTCGCTCTAATTTTTCTCTGTCGGCGTCGGTCATTTTTTTATAGATGGGCATGCAACGCAGTAAAATATCTTTTTGCTGCGAATTTAAAGCAAAGTCTTTATATTTACTGCGCCATAATCGGTTTTGAATTGATGGCCAACGCCAGAAAATCACCACAAAAAGAATTAAAACAACAATTAACAGTCCATTTATCATGGGGATTTCCTGAGCTAAGGTATGGTATATAAATATGTCCAGCACACGTGCTTTTCAAGCATACAAGGTTATGTATTTGAATATAAAGTAACTCACATCGCATTGCTTATAGATTACTTATAGATTACTTATAAATTGTTTACTGCTTTGCACTGCCGTTACTGATGTGTTTAAAGTTAATTTTTGCAAAAGGTATCAAATGTACCCTGCAATGTGTTTATAAATTTCGCTACGTGCAAACCATCCATTAATGAATGGTGTACATCGATAGCTAAAGGCATTGTGCCTGTGTGTTTATCAAACTGACCAAATACAAATTTAGGAATGCCTAAACTCTGCCCTTCACTAAATGCATGCGAAAACGCACTAAAATTCAGCCACGGCAAAACAGATATATGAATTAAATCTGCCTGCCCTTCTGTTTGAGCAAATGCATCAGAAAATAACGGCTGTAATTTCGCTTTTTTACTTACGTCACTTGCATGATTTGCAAACTCTTTAAACTCGCCTGTGCTGTTAAAATAACTAAAAACAAACGTATCGTTTTCAGACAACTCAACCACACTTGCGCGAACACTATTAAGTAACCATGGTTGATTATCTATTATACGTAGCATTATTGAATCGTACTCATGGCACGCTTTTAAGGTGCAATATACATACGCTTGAAAAAAAGAAAATTGATTGGTTTTGCAATAGTCGTAAAGTGTTTGAATATCTAAACGTACACACACATTAAAATAAGGCTGAGAAAAGTGTTTAAATAATTCAAAGTGTTGCTTTCTAGGCCAATTATCTAAATCGATAGGCTGCATGAGAGAAGTTGAGGGAGTCATAATTTGCCGCACAAAATTAAAAATAAAGTGTACCGCTGTTCAGTAATAATTGCATTAGGGTCTGTTGATCTTTCAAGGTTAAATCCGCAAAGATCAACACCCCTTAACTTACAGATAAACAAAAGGTGTGCAATTGCACACCTTTATTGCATTTTAGCTTAAATTTATAGACCGTTTTTAATGATCTCTTGCGCTAATTCGTCAGCAATTAAATGCGTTGATTTTTGCTCTTTTTCGCTACGGGCAAAGATTTCAGTTAACGTATTAAAAATACCTTCAACATGTTTATTAGACGCTGCTGCACTGTAACCTTCTGGCGCTGTTTCGTAATAAACATTAATAATACCACCAGCGTTAATTACGTAATCTGGTGCATATAAAATGCCTTTTTCACGAATAACTTCACCGTGGCGAGACTCTGCTAACTGATTATTAGCACAGCCTGCAATAATAGTCGCTTTTAAACGCGGTATCGTTAAATCGTTAATAGTCGCACCTAATGCACACGGTGCATAAACATCAACATCTAAGTCGTAAATTTCATCAATGCCAACCGCAGTCGCGCCAAAATCATTAACTACGCGATCAATTGCAGCTTGGTTAATGTCAGTTACAAACAACTCAGCGCCCGCATCAGCTAAATGCTTACATAAACCATAAGCAACAGCACCTAAACCTTGAACAGCCACTTTCACACCTGCAAAATTTTGATGACCACGTTGATGCTGTAGCGCTGCTTTAATTCCTAAAAACGTACCGTATGCTGTAAATGGCGATGGGTTACCACTTTTACCTTCAAGACCCAGTACGTAATTAGTTTCTTTATTCATGATAGCTACATCAGCACATGTGATGTTTACATCTTCTGCTGAGTAATAGCTGCCATTTAATCGCTCTAACTGGCGACCAAATGCACGAAATAATTGCTCAGATTTAATTTCTTTCGCATTACCTATAATTACAGATTTACCACCACCAAATGGTAAGCGCGCAACTGCATTTTTATAAGTCATGCCCTTTGATAAACGTAGCACGTCGTAAACAGCATCTTCGTCGTTCGCATAATCCCACATTCTACATCCGCCAACTGCAGGACCTAGGTTGGTATTATGTACAGCAATAATTGCTTTTAAACCCGACTCTTCATCAGAACAAAAAACCACTTGTTCATGGTTATCAAATTCAACTCGATTAAACACAGCCACTTAAAATACTCCGAAATAGTTAACCCGTGAGAGGGTATGCGCGCTGGAAATTGCCGAGACTTTATCACTTCATATTCGAGTTCGCTATACTCACAGAAGATAAAACCAATGAAAACATCAAGCTTAAATTAAATAACCGGATTAAAACTTTTATATAGATAAAAAATTCACAAAATCGTTGTTTGTAAGTTTTAAAAACTATAAATAGAACAACCACACCAACTTACGTTTACGTGAACGTAACACAACTATTGTGTGTAAAGTTTAATATACAAGTGCTGCTTGCCCGCCACGTACTGCTGCCTATAGGTTTCCAGTAAAAAGTGAGCTTTTTCGTAAACTGGTCAGAGCTGTAAACTTGGTAATGACTCTATTTAAAAAAACAAAAAAGCGAGCACTAGGCTCGCTTTTTAAAAATACAAAACGTACGTTATTTTAGCTTGCTATCAAGCTCTTCTATTTTAGCTTTCCAGATTGCAGGGCCTTGTGTATGCGCATTGGCGCCTTCACTGTCTACTGCAACGGTCACTGGCATATCTTCTACTTCAAATTCATAAATAGCTTCCATACCTAAATCTTCAAAAGCAACTACGCGTGCTTTTTTAATCGCTTTAGATACTAAGTAAGCTGCGCCGCCTACAGCCATCAAATAAACAGATTTATGCTCTTTAATAGACTCAACCGTTGCAGGGCCACGTTCAGCTTTACCAATCATGCCTACAATGCCTGTTTTTTCTAGCATCATATCGGTGAATTTATCCATGCGAGTAGCTGTTGTAGGGCCTGCAGGACCAACTGCTTCATCGCGTACCGCGTCTACTGGTCCAACGTAATAAATAAATTTATTATCAAAGTCTACGCCTTTTGGTAAACCTTCACCTGAATTGATCATATCTTGCAGACGTTTATGCGCTGCATCACGACCTGTTAAAATAGTGCCCGAAAGTAAAACAGTTTCACCCATTTTCCATTCTTGAACATCTTTTTTAGTCAGTGTATTTAAGTCAACACGACGTGTGCCTTCGCCCACTTCAAATGTTACTTGTGGCCAATCTTCTAGCTTAGGTGCTTTTAAATTAGCAGGGCCAGAACCGTCAAGTGTAAAATGTACATGGCGAGTTGCCGCACAGTTAGGGATCATTACTACAGGTTTTGAAGCTGCATGCGTTGGTGCTGTTTTAATTTTAACATCAACAACCGTTGTTAAACCGCCTAAGCCTTGTGCGCCAATACCTAATTTATTAGCACGGTCAAAAATTTCTAAACGCAGTTTTTCTTCAGTCGTTTCTGCGCCGCGTTCCATTAGTTCATGGATATCAACCGGATCCATTAACGACTCTTTAGCCATTACTGCCGCTTTTTCAGCCGTACCACCAATACCTATACCTAGCATGCCTGGCGGACACCAACCAGCACCCATTGTTGGTAGTGTTTTTTCTACCCATTCAGCAACATCATCTGACGGGTTTAACATAACCATTTTACTTTTGTTTTCAGAGCCGCCGCCTTTAGCCGCAACCATTACTTCTACTTTACCACCAGCCACTAAATCAATATGCACAACCGAAGGCGTATTATCTTTCGTGTTTTTACGCGTGCCAGCAGGGTCTGCAACAATAGATGCACGTAAAGGGTTATCTGGATTCAAATATGCACGACGAGTACCTTCATCAACCATTTGTTGAACGGTTAAATCTGTTTTATCCCACTTAACATCCATACCTACTTTAACAAAACAGGTAATAATACCGGTATCTTGGCAAAGTGGACGCTTGCCTTCAGCCGACATGCGTGAGTTAATTAAAATTTGTGCAATGGCGTCTTTAGCCGCTTTACTTTGTTCTTTGTTGTAAGCTTTTTCGAGAGCTTGAACAAAATCAAGTGGGTGATAGAACGAAATATATTGCAATGCATCTTCAATGCTATCAATAAAGTCTTGCTGACAAATTGTACTCATAGTGGTTCCTTAAGTTACCGTTACGCGTTGTCGCGTAATCTAAATCAAACCGGTGACGGTGGTTTGCACTGTTTTTTACAGCTTAGTGCTGCCAAAAAATTTGACTTATGATACCCTCCCAGCCCGTTTCGAGCCAGTTCTTAAAGGGGCAGTAAATGCTAAACAATAAAAAAAATTGTATTAAATTAGGCATAACACAAAACTGCATTGACGTTTTTGCGCATTTTTCACATTTGCCTTATGCAATTCTATTAGATTCTGCAAATAGTAATCATATAAACAGCCGTTTTGATATTATTGCCATTGAGCCGCAAAGTACCCTTGAAGTAAAAAATAATAAAAGCTTTTTAAATAATATGGAAAGTAGTGATAACTGCTTTGAAATTATGAATAATGAGCTTTCGCATCTTGATAAAACAAAAGCCGATTACGATTTACCCTTTAACGGCGGCTGGCTTGGCTACTTTGGCTACGACCTAGGCCGTACAATTGAAAACATCCCCACTCGTGCTATCGAAGATATTAATCTTCCCCAAATGGCTATTGGCCTTTACTTAGATGCCCTTATTTACGACAAGCAGCAACAAAGCTGGTTTTATGTATCGCAGCCAAACACCGATCGATTAGCGCTTTATGAGCAATACTTAAATACACACGCTAACTCCCAAGTTAATACGCAGTCCTTTGCCCTAAACAGCGACTGGCAATCAAATATGAGCGAAACGGAATACGCTGCAAAGTTTGCCCAAATTGAGGAGTATTTAAAAAGTGGCGATTGTTACCAAATTAATTTAGCGCAGCGCTTTAACGCTCAGTTTGAAGGCTCCCCTTGGGCAGCTTATATTAAACTGCGTGAGGCAAATAAAGCGCCGTTTTCAAGCTTTATAAATCACCCTCAAGGAGCTATTTTATCAATTTCTCCTGAGCGCTTTATATCTGTAAACAATAACGTTGTAGAAACCAAGCCTATTAAAGGAACACTGCCGAGAAAAGCAGATGCACTAGAGGATCAACAACAAGCGAAAATACTCGCAGCATCAGCTAAAGATCGCGCTGAAAATGTAATGATTGTTGATTTACTACGTAACGACTTAGGCAAAGTAGCAAAACCTGGCAGCGTTCACGTCCCTTCGCTTTTTGCTATTGAAAGCTTTCCGGCAGTGCATCATTTAGTAAGCACGGTCACCTCAGAACTTGATGAAGGTAAAACAGCGGTCGATCAGCTAAAAGCGGCTTTTCCGGGTGGCTCAATCACCGGTGCGCCAAAAATTAGAGCGATGGAAATAATTGAAGAATTAGAACCGCATCGCCGCAGCATTTATTGTGGTTCAATTGGTTATTTAAGTGCATGTGGAAATATGGATACGAGTATCACTATTCGCACATTGGTGTGCCACAAAGCGCAAATTTACTGCTGGGCAGGTGGCGGAATAGTCGCTGATTCTAAAGTCGAATTGGAATATCAAGAAACTTACGATAAAGTAAATAAAATCCTCCCTTTATTAAAACAGTAGGTCGCTTTGAATAGTGAACACATTATGGCGCGGTTTCTGTTAAGCCCTACAGCTGCGCCAAATCAGTTAAAAGACACACGTAAAAAACGCGCTAGCGCTGTTATGCTGCCAATTATTGATATAGATAACCATGCACATATTTTACTGTGTAAACGCCCTACTTATTTACACCATCACCCTGGGGAGATTTGTTTGCCCGGAGGCAAGTTTGAAGTAAGCGACATTACCCTTCGCACCACAGCACTTCGCGAACTAAAAGAAGAGCTAAATATTGCCCAAAGCAACGTTAATGTATTAGGTCACTTACCTGAGTATTCAACCTTAACGGGTTTTAGTATTAGCCCCTATGTGGGTTTACTCAAAAAAAACACCACCTGGGAAAATGACTATAATGAAGTACAAGCGAGCTTTTTGCTCTCTGTTACTGAATTAAATAACGAAGCTAACTGGCAACCCTTACCTTTTCAACGATTTGGGAAAACGGTTATTTTGCAAGGTTTTAAAACGCCGCATGGTTTACTTTGGGGTGCGACTGCAAGCATTATAAAAAACTTTACAAAACAACTCGCCTTACCAGTTTAAATCTTCGTTATTAGTAGTTACACAATCACAATTCCACGTTATCATGCTCGACCGTTCAAAGAGCAGCTTCGTGCTGATAAAACAAAGTAGAGACACACACATTATGATCAGTGCATTTGATATGTTTAGCATTGGTATTGGCCCTTCGTCATCACACACCGTTGGCCCAATGCGCGCATCACGCTTATTTGTTAATGACCTACAAGAACAACAATTATTAGCAAATGTTACCGATATTAAAGTAGAGCTTTATGGCTCTCTTGGTCAAACAGGTGTTGGCCATGGCTCGGGTAAAGCCGTAATTCTTGGTTTAGCCGGTTACGATCCTGAAACAATTGATGCCGATTTAGTCGACGACATTTTAGCGACCATTGAAAAAGATCAGGTTATTTATTTAAACAAAACACATAAAGCCAAATTCCCAAAACAAGGTGCTATTGTTTTTCATCGTCGTAAAACACTGCCTAAGCATTCTAATGCAATGGAAATTATCGCCTCAAACAACGGCGAAAAAATTTACAGCAAAGTATATTACTCTATTGGCGGTGGCTTCATTGTTACCGACGAAGAGTTTGAAAACGAAAAACAAGCAGCCCTCGATATTAGAGAAGAAAATCCAGCCCCCTTCCCATTTGGTAGCGCAAAAGAACTACTAGAGATGTGTAAAGAGTCTGGGTTTAGTGTTTCTACCTTGATGATGAAAAACGAAAAAACACTGCGCACTGAAGACGAAGTAAAAGACACATTGTTCCATATTTGGAAAGTAATGATGGCTTGTATTGACCGTGGTATGCGCACCGAAGGTATTTTACCTGGCGGCTTAAAAGTAAAACGCCGTGCGCCCAGCTTATACTTAAAACTAAATATAGAGGTCAGTAACGACCCGCTTCGTGCAATGGACTGGGTTGATTTATTTGCCCTTGCCGTAAACGAAGAAAACGCTGCAGGTGGCCGTGTAGTTACCGCACCAACTAATGGTGCTGCGGGTATTTTACCGGCTGTGCTTATGTACTATCACACATTTGTGAAAGAAGTAGACCGCGATATAGCCACGCGTTATTTATTAACCGCTGCTGCTATTGGTATTTTATATAAAAAGAATGCCTCTATATCGGGTGCCGAAGTAGGTTGCCAAGGTGAAGTCGGCGTTGCGTGCTCTATGGCTGCAGGCGCATTAACAGAAATTGTTGGTGGCAATGTTGTGCAAGTAGAAAACGCAGCAGAAATTGGTATGGAACATAATTTAGGCCTAACGTGCGACCCTGTTGGTGGCTTAGTACAAGTACCGTGTATTGAACGTAATGCAATGGGCGCTATTAAAGCAATTAACGCTTCACGTTTAGCTATACGTGGCAGTGGCGAGCAAAAGGTATCGCTTGATAAAGTGATTAAAACCATGCTTGAAACTGGTAACGATATGAAAACTAAATATAAAGAAACCGCTCGCGGTGGATTGGCTGTTAATATTATCGAATGTTAATCAGCTCGCTATAAAAAGAAAAAGCCGCCTATTTTTAAAATAGGCGGCTTTTTTATTATTCATTTAATGTAGTGACATTATTTAACGGGTAACTCTATATCTGCAAATAACTTATCTACGTCATCTTGGTTACGTAATAAGCTTGCTCGCTCTACTCGCTCTTTAGTTAAGTGCGGTGCAAAACGTTCGATAAAATCATACATATAAGTACGTAAAAAGCTGCCCTTTCTAAAACCAATTTTGGTCGTACTAGCTTCAAATAAGTGGCTTGCATCAATACACACTAAATCGGTATCGCTCACTTGATCTATCGCCATTGAAGCAACAACACCAACTCCTAAACCCAGTCGTACGTATGTTTTTATAACATCAGCATCGGTTGCGGTAAATACAATGTGTGGTTCAAGCCCGTGTGCGCTAAACGCTTTATCTAACTCTGAGCGGCCCGTAAAACCAAATACATATGTAATGAGTGGATATTGAGCAATATCAGCAACGGTTAAACTATTTGCCTTTTTAGCCAACGGATGGTCTTTAGCGACAACAATACTGCGATTCCAATGGTAGCAAGGCAGCATAACTAAATCTGAATACAAATGCAGTGCTTCTGTTGCAATAGCAAAATCGGCATCACCGCGTGCTGCAGCATCCGATATTTGCTGTGGAGTACCTTGGTGCATATGAAGCGATACCGCAGGGTATTTTTTCATAAACCCTTGAATTACGTTAGGCAAAGCATAACGAGCTTGGGTATGTGTTGTAGCAATATTTAACTTACCTTGATCAGGTAGCGTATGCTCATTAGCAACGGCTTTAATACCTTCTACTTTAGAGAGTATTTCACGAGAAATATTAATAATATCTTCGCCGGCACCGGTTACATGCGTTAAATGCTTACCACTGCGACCAAAAATTTGCACACCCAACTCATCTTCTAACATGCGTACTTGTTTAGAAATTCCTGGCTGCGAGGTAAATAAACTCTCAGCAGTCGCTGAAACATTTAATTTATGATTTTGTACTTCTACGATGTATCTGAGTTGTTGTAATTTCATGGCTGCAAATTTTAACGTTATTATTCATATTATTTATAAAGGCAATACCGCTTAAAACCAAGTGTTATTTACGTAAAATAGCACTTTAGGTCTTTAGGTGTGCAATTATCTGATTAGAGCTCAAGGCTAGCATAATAAATATGCTTCAGGTAGCGATGATTATTCAGCTTTAGTTTATAAGCCCTTAGGCTTACTGCAGTTTATAAAGAGCTCAACCTATCAATTTTTTGGTATATTTTTTAAGTTAATCGGCGCAAAGCTACCCTGTTAACGTATATTTAATGTAAGATTAAATAATTAGGTTATATATCCGAGAATTACACCATGATCGTTTCTATTATAATAGTGCTTATAGTTGCATTGATTGTGATTGCACTTTGGGTAAGTGCTGTACAACAACACAAAGAAAAACAAGAGGCAGAACGCCGTAAAGAGCTTACAAAACAAAAAGCTATAATAGAAGAAACAGAAGAGGCACTAATGAATAGTGCTAACATCCCCCTTTCTGAAAATCTAATTCGTACATTACAGCGCCGTATTTACGAAGCTTTAAATACAATGGTTACTAACTCGCAAACATCTAAAGCACTTAAAAGCCGCTTAAGTGAAGCAAAAACGCACTTATCTAATCCAGTTCAAGATAATAGCAATGAAGCTTTAACGCTACCTAGTAATGACAAACAACTTGTAGGCCTAATTCAAGGCATTAAAAAATTACGCTCAATTTTACGCTCTGAACACAGCAAAGGTCGTATTGATAGCCAAGTTTTTGTTTTAGAAGATAAACGTCTCGAAAAACTACAACTGCGTATTAATATTGAAAGCCAAATAAAACGTGGCTTATCTGCCCGCTCAGCGAGTATGGTTGGCTCAGCAAGACAGTATTTTGAAAAAGCGCAGGCAACACTCAGCGCAGTTACCTACTCTGATGAATATGTAACAACAAAACGGCTAGAAGTTGAGGGTTACTTAGAGGCAATTAGTGTTGAACTGCGAGCTTCTAATGCAAGCGCACTTAAAAAGAAAACAGAAGAAGAGCAAGACGACTTAGATATACTGTTTGCTCCTAAAAAGAAATGGTAGCGCTTTTATAAAAGCATTAAAAAAGCCTGCACAAATTAAAATTTGTGCAGGCTTTTTTGTGTTTTTTGTTAGCGATTAAGACAAAAATGCAAACTTGAAAACAAACAAGGCTGTTAATATCCAAACACTAATACTGACTTGATCTTGCTTGCCACACAAGACTTTAACCGCCGTATAAGATATAAAGCCAAGTGCAATACCGTGCGCAATCGAAAACGTTAATGGTGTCATTAGTAATACCACAGTAACAGGAATTGCATCGGTCATATCATCCCAGTTTACAAACTTTAAATTTTGCAGCATCAGAACAGCGACATATAAAATAGCACCTGCCGTAGCATAAGCCGGTACCATTTGTGCAAGCGGTGCAAAAAACATCATTAGTAAAAAGCAAATGCCTACAACTACAGCTGTTAAGCCAGTACGTCCGCCAACAGATACACCAGCAACCGATTCTATATACGATGTAGTCGTAGACGTACCTAGCATCGCACCTGCAATTGTTGCTGAGC
Organism: Pseudoalteromonas sp. NZS71; assembly: GCF_015864715.1. Classification (NCBI taxonomy): domain Bacteria; kingdom Pseudomonadati; phylum Pseudomonadota; class Gammaproteobacteria; order Alteromonadales; family Pseudoalteromonadaceae; genus Pseudoalteromonas; species Pseudoalteromonas sp. NZS71. The sequence continues at coordinate 66,989 of NZ_JADYWS010000026.1, forward strand.
TATCAGCACTTAATGCGCGCCCTAAACGAGGCATGTTACCTTTTTCATCAGCTAAACCTGCTTTTTGAGTTACCGCAACTAATGTACCCGAAGTATCAAAAAGATCGACAAACAAGAAAGCAAAAATAACACTCATCATTGATATATCAAAAGCGGCTGCAAAATCTAGCTGCATAAAAGTAGGCATTATTGATGGTGGCATAGCCATAACACCGTGATATTCAACAAGCCCCAAACTTAAAGCAATGCCAGTCACTAATAAGATACTAATAAGTACGCCACTTTTAAAATCGCGATATAAAAGCGCTGCAATTACAAAAAAGCTTAATATAGCCAATAACGGTCCTGGAGAAGTAATGTCGCCCAACTGCACTAATGTTGCCGGGCTTGAGACGATAATGCCTGCATTTTTAAGGGCAATTAATGCTAAAAAAGCACCTATACCCGTTGCGATTGCTCGCTTGAGCACCAGAGGTATGGCATTAATAATCCACTCTCTGACTTTAAATAAGCTTAAAAACAAAAATATACAACCCGACATAAATACAGCCCCTAACGCGGCTTGCCAGGTATAACCCATTCCTAATACGACACCATACGTAAAAAAGGCATTTAGTCCCATACCAGGCGCTAATGCTAATGGATAGTTAGCCCATAAACCCATTATAAAACAGCCTATCGCAGCTGCTATACATGTCGCTACAAATGCAGCCCCTTGATCCATCCCAGCCTCTGCGAGCATAGCCGGGTTTACAAATACAATGTATACCATAGTTATAAAGGTAGTTAGGCCAGCAACGCATTCGCGTTTAACTGTTGAATTATTTTCGCTCAGTTTAAATAAGGCTTCGAACATAATAAACTTGTGATAGTAAAAAGTGGCGAGATTTTAACATAAAAATTATCTTTTACAGGACATTTTACCTTGCTATATACTAAACTGTTAGAGTAGTTAAAATAATAAATGAACCAATATGCTTAAAACAACACCTTGTGAGCAAGACTTAGAGCAACAGCTAGATAATATTTTAGGTTTTGTTACTCAACCCGAAAATACCTCTGTGCCCGTTGATAATAAAAAAGATGAGCAAAGTACGTTAAATAAAGCCCTATATTATTTAAAAAATAATCAAGCTCCATTGGCTGCAAAATGGATGCGGCTTGCTGCAATGGCGGGAAACCATAGAGCACAGTTTTATTTAGGTTTATTCTTTGTGAAAGGTGAAGGCGTGCCACAAAGTGTATTTCATGCTGTAGCTTGGTTAAGCTTAGCAAGTAGCCAAGGGTACGCCCCTGCCACTGCAGCGGTTACAGATATACGCAAACATATCGAAACTAAGCGATTTAAAGATGCTCAATGTTATGCGGCAAGTTTGTACGAACAAATCCACCAACTCCAGTTTTCTCATATGATCCCTCGCACGAGTGAAAACACATAAGCTAACCATGATAGAAGTACTGTATGCAGTGTAAAAAAATACTGTATATGGTTACAAAGATAATCCTATACAGTATAAAACCCCAAAATGAAGACACTGCTCAAAAATTTATTTTTAGAATACCTTCTCAAAAATAATTCCATAACAAGCTGATTAATAAAGAATTATAAATCAAAAAAATAAAAACAATGATCAAAAGCTGAATAACTGTACAAATAAATAGCATAAAAGGCTTGCACGAAAGCACTGTATAAACTACTGTATATAAATACTGTATAAAAACCCAGTGAGTGAAATTATGTTACAGCCTATTACCGTAAGAACAGTTAAAAGTTACCAACAAGATGAGCAAAGCGATTGCGTGAATTTGATTCAAATTGAAGATGAAATTTCAGCGACCTTTGAGCTTTTAAAAGTATTACACCAATACAATAGCTCTAATGCATGGACGTTACTAATTGCTCCAGATCACGTACCTAGCAAAGCTTTACTTGACTCATGCTCTATTGATACAAGTAAATTACTTGTTATTAGACAAAAGCACCTAGTAAATTTAGAGTATGTATTAAATTCTGCATTACATAACGGAAACTTTGCAGCGGTAATTACCTGGACCGATATAGTTAATAACCAACTACTTACGAATCTATCGTTCGATTTAAGTAAAACGAATACAAAACTATACTGTTTTACTAAAAAGTCTCAAACAACAGAGATATCACTCGCCCAATAAGCTTGTTAAACTAATGTTTTAGACTTTGTATTATTATTATGACTTCACTCAATACCACATTATGTTTTTGCAGCAGTGGGCACAATTATGCCGATTGCTGCGAGCCGCTTCACTTATCTGTTAAACAGGCTGATTCTCCTGAACAACTTATGCGCTCACGATTCAGCGCTTATGTTATTAAAAATGCAGAATATGTTTATCAAACCTACGCAAAAGAAAAACAAGCTGAAAATCCGGTTAAAGAAATCAATGATTTTGCTAACAGCTGTCGATTTATAAATCTTGATGTAATTGGGTCAAGCCATGATGGCGATACCGGTACTGTAGAATTTAAAGCCCAATATTTTTATCAAAACTTATTTTGTGAGCTTCACGAAAAATCGCAGTTTATTAAAGAAAACACTCAATGGCGTTATTTAGATGGCACTATATATCCTGTTGAAGATATTAAAGTGGGCAGAAATGATGACTGCCCATGTGGTAGCAATAAAAAGTACAAAAAATGTCATAGCGTGTAATAAATAATCTTATTTAATATTTATCACCTACAAGGTGTTTTTAAGTGGCAAAGTGATTTATTAGCTAGCTAAACTTAAAAACACACTTGGTTACGGCCTTGCATATTGGACTCATACATTTTTTCATCTGCGATCTGCAAGGTGTTTTTGTTATTTACGTACGGTTGTAGGGTTGCACCGCCAATACTAATAGTCACAAAGTCATATTCTGAATATCTGTGTAATATTCCTAAATCGACCACATTTTGTTTAATTTTATCAGCAACACAAATTGCACCTTCAGTGCTTGTATGCGGTAGAACAACTACAAACTCTTCGCCGCCGTAACGCGCAACAAAATCGGTTGGCCTTTGCAAACTATTAGTAATAGTTTGTGCAACAAGGTTTAAAACCGTATCGCCTTGCACATGACCATAAAGATCGTTGTATTGCTTAAAGTAGTCTATATCGATGAGTAATAGTGCGTAGTCGACTTTTTCTCGTAAGGCGCTTCGTTCCATTTTAGAAAAATGCGCATCAAAATAACGACGATTGAATACCTTTGTTAAATCATCTAGAAATACTTTTTGATTGAGTAAGTCATGTTGTAATTTTAACGTTATATGCGCACGAACTCTTCTAAATAATGTTTCTTTTTTAATCGGCTTTTTAATGAAATCGACAGCTCCGGCTTCCCAGCACTCTTCTTCTTCGTTTTCAAAGGATGTAACAAAAATAACTGGGATATCCTGTGTTTCAGTATTATTTTTTAATTTTAAACATGTATCAATACCACTCATTCCACCCATATTAATATCGAGTAGGATAATATCAGGTAAATCAACATTACAAATTTCTATCGCCTCTTCACCACTTCCAGCAGTTGTCACATTAAAATGCTCAGATAATATTTTTTTCAATACGATTAAGCTTAATAACTGATCGTCAACTATAAGTACTTTAGAATTCTTTAAACTTAGTTTTAATTGATGGTCAGAGTAATTTATTGGCATAGTAAAAATGTTTTGTTTTTTTAATTAAAAACAGCCTATAGCATCACATTTTGTTATTCAAATGTTAATTAAGAGGGGTTCTACTTATTGGTTACTAATAAAAATGCTTTTTAGTAAATCTTTATTGCATAAAAACAAAAAATGAGCCACTTGGGCTCATTTTATAACTTTGAATACTTAATTTAGTTAAGTATTATTCGTCATCATCTAAATCTAACTGTTGACGTTGAGCAGGTCGAGCTAAAATCTCTACGTAGAAAGAGGTCAAACCTTGCTTTTCAATTTCGCCAATTTGGTTACTTAATTCAGCAACGTGCACAACTTGCGCATCTTCAGCTGTGTTACCAAACTTACAGTCAAATGCCCAATAGTCAGCATCTTCAGGTAGCGTTTTATTACGCTCTCTTTTCAAATATTTTTTCACTTCGTGCTTTGCAGCATCAACCATACGAGGGTATTTGATTTTCTCGTGATTTAGCGTGAATGTTTTCTTCATTACGTTCCTAATTACCTTGGTTTAATGATAATGGCATTTCATGTCATACCATTTGACGCCATTATAGCAATTGCATTTAATTTTTGGATGCTTTTTTTTCATTAAATCAATTATTAGCAAATATATAAAGCAGACCCGTTGTAAAGCATATATTAACTGGTGATTATTACAATCATATATCACACAGCAATAAGTTGAAGTGGTTGATGTATTGCATCATTATTAAGGCTGTCGTAAAAAGCAGCTGCATCTATAGGGGGATTAGCTAGTTGGGTTTGTTCGCTTTTAATTCTTCTTCTGACGGCAAGCTCACAGTTATCTATTATATTAAGTGAAATATGCTTATCATCATTTCTAATCGCAAGTGGTTCAGGGCTTAAGCATTGTCTTAACTTAATACTTGTCATACCACAGCGCGCTCCTTCTTGAGATATTAATGATGCATTAAATTGTCCAACCAACATATTATATTCATCAGGGGCTAAAAGTTGCTTTGGACCTGCGCCAAATTGCTTTCTTAACGCCTCTTCTTCTATAACTAAATTATCTGTTTCAGTTTTTGGTAAATGAAATTGACTAAAGTCGAGTGCGTCATGTGACAGCATCGCTAATAATAGTGCAAATTCGCCACGGCGATTTTCATGCACACTATTATTGAGTCTACTGTTTAACTGACTCTCTGTGATTAACAAATCATCTATTTGCATAGTCTTTAGCCGATTGTGGTAACTGATAGATATTTATCGGCTTTATTTCAATTTTCTTTAGCTTTTTTCTTTACTTAAATACGCAATTTGCTATTATCAGCGCCGTTGCATTGGAGGGGTTCCCGAGCGGCCAAAGGGATCAGACTGTAAATCTGACGGCTCAGCCTTCGCTGGTTCGAATCCAGCTCCCTCCACCACTTTTCTTACCGCTAAGTTAAGTGGGGCCAAATGCAATAAAATTAGTGTGGAGGGGTTCCCGAGCGGCCAAAGGGATCAGACTGTAAATCTGACGGCTCAGCCTTCGCTGGTTCGAATCCAGCTCCCTCCACCACTTCTCTACTATTCCTATATTCCTATATTCCTATATTCCTATATTCCTATATTCCTATATTCCTATATTCCTATATTCCTATATTC